>NZ_JACXXJ020000003.1:0-350000 GCF_014926405.1 Agrobacterium vitis | reverse complement strand
TTAAGCCGGTAGGTGTAGGCGCAGCGAAAGCGAGTGTTAATAGCGCGATTGAGTTAGTTGCATTAGACCCGAAACCGAGTGATCTAGCCATGAGCAGGTTGAAGGTTGGGTAACACCAACTGGAGGACCGAACCCGCATCTGTTGCAATAGATTGGGATGACTTGTGGTTAGGGGTGAAAGGCCAATCAAACTCGGAAATAGCTGGTTCTCCGCGAAAACTATTTAGGTAGTGCGTCGATCGAATACCTCAGGGGGTAGAGCACTGGATGGGCTATGGGGACTCACCGTCTTACTGATCCTAACCAAACTCCGAATACCTGAGAGTACTAATCGGCAGACACACGGCGGGTGCTAACGTCCGTCGTGAAGAGGGCAACAACCCTGACCTCCAGCTAAGGTCCCCAAGTCATGGCTAAGTGGGAAAGGATGTGAGGATCCCAAAACAACCAGGATGTTGGCTTAGAAGCAGCCATCATTTAAAGAAAGCGTAACAGCTCACTGGTCTAAATAAGGGTCTTTGCGCCGAAAATGTAACGGGGCTAAAGCCATGCACCGAAGCTGAGGATGTGCAGTAATGCACGTGGTAGCGGAGCGTTCCGTAAGCCTGTGAAGGGACAGTCGTGAGACATCCTGGAGGTATCGGAAGTGCGAATGTTGACATGAGTAACGATAAAGGGGGTGAGAGACCCCCTCGCCGAAAGACCAAGGGTTCCTGCTTAAAGTTAATCTGAGCAGGGTTAGCCGGCCCCTAAGGCGAGGCAGAAATGCGTAGTCGATGGGAACCACGTTAATATTCGTGGGCCTGGTGGTAGTGACGGATCACACAAATTGTACAGTCTTACTGGATTGATTGTGCAGTGGAGTGGTTCCAGGAAATAGCTCCACCGTATAGACCGTACCCGAAACCGACACAGGTGGTCAGGTAGAGTATACCAAGGCGCTTGAGAGAACTATGTTGAAGGAACTCGGCAAATTGCACGCGTAACTTCGGAAGAAGCGTGACCCCTTTTTACGCAAGTGGAGAGGGGTGGCACAGACCAGGGGGTAGCGACTGTTTATCAAAAACACAGGGCTCTGCGAAGTCGCAAGACGACGTATAGGGTCTGACGCCTGCCCGGTGCTGGAAGGTTAAAAGGAGAGGTGCAAGCTTTGAATTGAAGCCCCAGTAAACGGCGGCCGTAACTATAACGGTCCTAAGGTAGCGAAATTCCTTGTCGGGTAAGTTCCGACCTGCACGAATGGCGTAACGACTTCCCCGCTGTCTCCAACATAGACTCAGTGAAATTGAATTCCCCGTGAAGATGCGGGGTTCCTGCGGTCAGACGGAAAGACCCCGTGCACCTTTACTATAGCTTTACACTGGCATTCGTGTCGGCATGTGTAGGATAGGTGGTAGGCTTTGAAGCTTGGACGCCAGTTCGAGTGGAGCCATCCTTGAAATACCACCCTTATCGTCATGGATGTCTAACCGCGGTCCGTTATCCGGATCCGGGACAGTGTATGGTGGGTAGTTTGACTGGGGCGGTCGCCTCCGAAAGAGTAACGGAGGCGCGCGATGGTGGGCTCAGACCGGTCGGAAATCGGTCGTCGAGTGCAATGGCATAAGCCCGCCTGACTGCGAGACTGACAAGTCGAGCAGAGACGAAAGTCGGTCATAGTGATCCGGTGGTCCCGCGTGGAAGGGCCATCGCTCAACGGATAAAAGGTACGCCGGGGATAACAGGCTGATGACCCCCAAGAGTCCATATCGACGGGGTTGTTTGGCACCTCGATGTCGGCTCATCGCATCCTGGGGCTGGAGCAGGTCCCAAGGGTTTGGCTGTTCGCCAATTAAAGCGGTACGTGAGCTGGGTTCAGAACGTCGTGAGACAGTTCGGTCCCTATCTGCCGTGGGTGTAGGAATATTGACAGGATCTGTCCCTAGTACGAGAGGACCGGGATGGACATATCTCTGGTGGACCTGTTGTCGTGCCAACGGCATAGCAGGGTAGCTATATATGGAATGGATAACCGCTGAAGGCATCTAAGCGGGAAACCAACCTGAAAACGAGTATTCCCTATCAGAGCCGTGGAAGACGACCACGTTGATAGGACGGGTGTGGAAGCAGGGTAACCTGCGAAGCTTACCGTTACTAATAGCTCGATTGGCTTAATCGTTCTCATTGACCATGCTCATCAAAGCCTTCGGCTTTGATGATGCCATCTGTTTTGTCCTGACGCTGTCGGCTCTTTGAGCCTTCGCTGCGGACGGCCCGCACCATCAGGTGCGACGGCCCTTGGCCTTGCGAGCGGAGCTCGTCACGGCCACGGAAACAAAAAAGACGTGTTCACACAATAAGAAAACGGGCAACGCCCACCAGCTTCTCAATTATGCAAAGCATCAATACGGTTCCGTATCAACGCTTTGGCACCCTTCTGAGCGCAAGCGAAGAAGATGGGTTTGCCAAAGAAAAGGGAACAATGTTGATGCAAAGCATCAACATTGCCCTTAGCTGACCTGGTGGTCATGGCGGGGCGGCCGCACCCGTTCCCATTCCGAACACGGCCGTGAAACGCCCCTGCGCCAATGGTACTTCGTCTTAAGACGCGGGAGAGTAGGTCGCTGCCAGGTCTGCTAAGCGCAATGTTCATACTCAAATCAATCATCTTCTCTCACAAACATCGGCCCCGCCGAAAACATAAAGGGTCGCTCAAGCGACCCTTATTCCGTTAACGCATAACAATATATAACGCGGGGTGGAGCAGCCCGGTAGCTCGTCAGGCTCATAACCTGAAGGCCGCAGGTTCAAATCCTGCCCCCGCAACCAACCATTCCTGCGATCCCAACAAAGCCCCTTCGTGGGGTTTTTTGCGTTTCTGGATACCGGATTGATCAGCACGGCCCATGAGATCTTCCAGAATTGCCCGCTCGTTGAGAAACTCCGGCTTCCTCTTGCCAGATGCAAACGTCAGGATCGCGGCCAGATCGCCCCGCAGCACGATCACCAATTCCGCGCCGTCGGGCACGAGATCGATACGGCTGACCAGCGTGCGGAGTTTGTCGGCCGCCAGTGCTCGCGTTTCTTCATTGCCAAGCTGGTGGTGAAGTGCACCGATTTCCTCATGATAATATTTTGCCAGATTGGGATGCAGCAGGGGAGGTGGCTCCTCCGCATCGTCGAGGAAGCCGACCAGCTCTTTCTTGCGCGCTTCGAGCGCCACCATCTTCGCGTTGATCCTGTCGGCAGCACCACCCTTCAGAATAAGGTCGAGGAGAGTGTCAAGTTCGCGATCGATCCGTTTGATCTCGGCGGCCGTTGAATCAAGTGAGGCGCGAGCCTCCATCCGCGCCTTGTTCACTTCACGCGTGAACTCATCGCAAAACTCCTTGTAGAGCTCCGGTTCCATCAGGTGCTTGTCGAGTCCGTTCAGAACTGATTGTTCGAGCGTGTCGCGGCGGATGTTCATCCGGTTGGCGCAAGTCCCCTTGGTCCGGGCGTTGGTGCAGCCGAGCATGTCCTTCGAAATCATCGAATAACCGCCACCGCAGCAGCCACATTTGACGAGCCCGGTGAACAGGTGTTTTGGCCGGCGGCGTTCGTTCAGGATACGGTTGTCGCCAGGCAGGGTGCCGGGTTCCAGCGCCAGCTGCTCCTGCCGCGTCTTCACCGCATCCCAGAGGTTCTGATCGACGATACGCAGATCCGGCACGTCATTAACGACCCAATCGGTTTCCGGATTGGGGCGGGATACGCGTTTGCCTGTATCTGGGTCCTTCAAGTATCGCAGGCGGTTCCAGACCAGTTTCCCGACATAAAGCTCATTGTTGAGAATGCCGGTCCCACGCTTCGGATTGCCATGAATGGTGGATGGTCCCCATTCGCTGCCTTGCGGACCTGGCACACCTTCGCCGTTCAGCACCATGGCAATCGTGCGCGAGGACTTGCCAGCCAGATATTCCGTAAAAATCCGCCGGACGATATTGGCTTCCGGCTCGTTGATGGTGCGCTCGCCGCGGTTCGTTTCGCCTGATGGTTCGACGTGCCGCACGACGTCGTAGCCGTAGCAGAGGCCGCCGCCCGATTTGCCTTCTTCCACCCGGCCGCGCAGGCCACGGCGTGTCTTGTCGGCAAGGTCTTTCAGGTAGAGCGCGCCCATCGTGCCCTTGAGACCGATATGGAGTTCGCTGACTTCTCCTTCGGAAAGCGTAAAGATGCTGACGCCGGCAAAGCGCATGCGCTTGTAGAGCCCGGCAATATCTTCCTGATCGCGCGAAAGGCGGTCGAGCGATTCCGTCAGGATGACGTCGAAGCGTCGCTTTAACCCATCCGCGATCAGTTCCTGAATACCCGGCCGGATCAGAGAGGCACCGGAAATGGCGCGATCGGTATAACTGTCCACGATTGTCCAGCCTTCACGCTCGGCACGCGTGCGGCAAATGCGAAGTTGGTCCTCGATGGAGGCATCACGCTGGTTGTCGGAGGAATAGCGAGCGTAAAGCGCAGCCTTCATGAGATGGCCTCCCTATTTGAGGAGGCGTTCGCGGGTGGCGCGCTCCTGTTCGGCTTCGACGAATTTACGGGCAGCCTGTCGCGCAAGCAAGCGGACAAGTTCCCGGAGGCGGGGATCGGGCTTTGACGGGTCGTAGACCGGCATGTCGTCGGCGGGTGCGAGCACGACCCGCACGCTGTTTGCCGCTGTCCCTTTCCGCTTTGCCACAAGACCATCCTCGACCTTGAGCGGACCATTCCGCTCCGGGCAAAGACTGGGCCGGCGGCCGGCGGATTTGAATGCGAAATCGCGGGCATGACAGCGACCTCCATCGTAGAGTACCGTCCCTTCACGTTCCGGCTCGCAGTCAATCGTAGACCATGCGGCGGAAACAGAGGGCATTGGCGTAAGAATACTTGAATTTTGCGGCGGGCGAATCCCCCTGCGCGTAGAATTATTTTGCGTTCTTCGTTTCCATGACCACCCGCGTCATTGCGTGATCGTAGATCTAGCACTCGCCAATGGACATAAGGAGAGCTGCGCTCGCTTTTCCCTGATCGGCTGCGGACGATGCCTTGCCGATCGTGGGGGACGCCAAGGGGTCTTACCCCTTTCTCCCCTGCAAACGCCACCTGCGCATGGCAGTACCGCCCGCTCGCAGGCCGGAGCATAGGTTTGCACTGTCCAACAGATCTGATCCGTCCCGCTCACCGCGCAGCCCGGCCATGCTCGCTGGCATTTGCCCCCTCCATCCCCGCGCGCTCACGCGCCCCCGGGAGGCATGTCGGGGACATGCCTCCGGCATTAACGGGAAAGGATTGGAACAATGGCAAGGACACAGAAGAAGGCCGTCACCGTTGCGACGGCGGTAGAGGCGACAGCAGCGACTGCGGATATCCGCAGCGTCGGGGACGCCGTGGCAGAGGTGGTTGCTTTGCTGCCAGCAACGAAAGCCATAAGCGGCGCAGAACTCTTCATTCCCCTCGACAAGCTCAAGAAGTCGCCGCGCAATGCGAGGAAGACCCCGCACAGCGAGGCACATATCGAGGCGCTTGCGGCCAGCATCGCCGCAAAGGGCATGCTGCAGAACCTCGTGGTCGAACCGGAGGCGGACGATGTAGGCGAACCGACCGGCTTCTATCTGGTGACGGTTGGCGAAGGCCGCAGGCTGGCGCATCTTTTGCGCGTCAAGCGCAAGCAGATCGGGAAGACTGAACACGTTCGGTGCGTTCTCGATACCGCAAACGATCCTCAGGAAATCAGCCTTGACGAAAACGTCACCCGCGAGGCGATGCACCCGGCAGACCAGTTCGAGGCGTTTCGTGAGCTTGCCGAACATCGCGGTTGGGGAGCCGAGGAAATCGCTGCCCGCTTCGGTGTAACGGCGCATGTGGTGAAGCAGCGGATGCGCCTTGGCGCAGTCAACCCGAAGCTGATGCAGGTCTATCGCGATGGCGATCTGACGCTGGACCAGCTGATGGCCTTTGCCGTCACCGACGACCATGCGCGGCAGGAACAGGTTTATGCCGGGCTTGGCTATAACCGTGAACCGTGGACGATCCGCCGCGACCTGACACGGACACATGTGCAGGCGAACGACCGCAAGGCAATATTTGTCGGTCCGGAGGCCTATACGGAAGCGGGCGGCACCATCATCCGCGATTTGTTTACCGAGGATCGCGGCGGATACTATGACGATCCCGCACTTCTGGACCAGCTTGTCATCGCCAAGCTGGAAGGGATCGCCGCAGACCTCAGAGAAGCCGAAGGCTGGAAATGGGTGGAAGCCTTCATCGATTTCCCGCACGCCCATGGTATGCGGCGTATCTACCCGCAGACGGTGGAGCTTTCCGAGGCAGACGAAGCCGCCTATGCAGCCGCGAAGCACGAGTTCGATGATCTGACGGCGGAATGGGAGAACACGGACGACGACTTGCCTCCCGATGTGGACGAACGTTTTGCCGAGCTTGAAGCCGAGATCGAGCGGATCGACGCGATGCGCGAAGGACATGATCCCGAAGACATCAGCCGGGGCGGCGTCTTCGTGACGCTGAACCATGACGGAACGGCCCGCATCGAGCGCGGCTTTATCCGCACAGAGGACGAAAAGCCGGAACCTGAACAGGACGACGCCGGAGGCGTTATCGATGGTGTCCGCGTCAATGCGGACGGGGAATTCATCGAAGACGATGAGCGTGACGGGGAGAGCAACCACATATCCGGCCTCGTGCCGCAGGAAGAAGAGGAGGGCGATGCGGGTCAGCCGCTCACCGATCTTCTTACCCGCGACCTTACGGCGCACCGGACGCTTGGACTTCGCCTCGCACTTGGTGAGCAGCCGGATATCGCCCTGATTGCTGTCACACACGCCCTTGCCGCACAGATGTTCTATCGTAGCGTAGATGCCAACGCCCTCGAAATCCGCCCCAACAGTTCGCAGCTTGGCGGGCATGCGGACGGTATCGAGGACACGGCGGCGGCGAAGATGCTGGCGGATCGTCATGGCGGATGGGCGGCAGATATGCCGCAGGACGTGGGCGAACTCTGGGACTTCATCGTGGGGCTGGATCACGTGAGCATCATGGCGTTGTTCGCCCATTGCGCATCGCTGACCGTTAATGCCCTCAAGCTGCCCTGGGAACAACGGCCCCGTGCGCAGCGGACTGCCGATAAGCTGGCGACGGCGCTTGTGCTGGATATGAACCAGCAGTGGACGCCAACCGTGCGCACCTACTTCGGGCGCGTCACCAAGGCGCATATTCTCGCAGCCGTGCGGGAAGCCGTGGGCGACGAGGCAGCGGATCGCATCGCGGCCATGAAAAAGCAGCCTATGGCGGAAGCCGCAGAGCAGGTGCTGGCCGGGACCGGATGGTTGCCGCCACTGCTGCGCACCGAGCGGCCCGCATCGCAGGCAGAAGCGGGTGAAGTTGCAGAAACCCGGGAAGCTGTCGAACTTGACCCGGAAACACCGGCAACAGACACGGCAGACCACGGCGTTGAAGAAAACTGCGTCGAGGTGGATGGCACAACCTTCCACATTGCCGCCGAGTGAACCGCCATGGCCGGAGCCGCGCAAGCGGTTCCGGCCTGTTCCCGACCGTCCCCGAGGAAAATTCCGGCCGCGCCGAACTGGCGCGGCCGGAGACCTCGACCGGATCAACGGATTGACCATGTAGAGAAATCTAGGGAGTCCAGAGATGGTGCCACTGACAATGTTGTCCGTTGTACTGATCGGCGCAATGTGTGCGCTGGCCTATACGCTGGCGACCTACGCGCTGCCGTTCCTGTTCGCCGTCACCATGACGCGCCTTGCCTTCGCGACTGGCGCCGGTTTTGTCGGCGCAGGTATCGTCGGGCTGTTCGCAGGTGTGGCGGCTTACGGCCTTCTGGCCTACCTCTTTGCCACGCTGCACTCACCGGGCCTACGCCTTGCGATAGCTCTGATATTCGCGATCCCTGCCGCCACCGCAGGCTATGCTCTCGTGCATTGCATAACCCACGAAGCCATTCCCTCTGAAATCTGGCGACAAATCTTCTGTGTCGTTGGCGGCATATTCGTCGGCCTGTCCGCTCTTTCGAAGCTGGCCAATCCGTCACGGCCCCATGAACGTTGAAAGCTACCAGCACATGGAACGACAGCGGCCCTGTAGAATCCTACAGTTTTAGAGCCGGAATTCGTCGGTTATGTTGGTGTCGTCGTTCATGAAATCCGGGAAACCGGGCTTGGTATGTTGGAGGAAATCGTGTCTCAGGAGCCGTCTTTTACTTTTTACACCTATTCAGCAGCCACAGAGCCAGAGGAACAACGGTGGGCCTACACAGGCATTCCGGATAACTTTTTTGGCGACGTTCATTCAGCGCGAGCAGCCGTCATGGAGCTTCGAAATGATATCATCGAAGATCCGGACGGAGAGTGGCCGCGCATGCATATCGAGAAGATCGAGACGCTCCCCGTGTCGAAAGACACGCTGCTCGCATTCCTCAATGATGGCGTTGGTGCGTTTATCAAACGCTACGAGATCGTGGAGACCATCGAGTAACGGCAATTTCTACCTTTCTCGGAAGGTGGTGATGTATGCCGAGAGGGTGAGTATCGCGTCCCCATCGGCCGCGCTCTACTCGCTGCCTGTGGCAACTCGCAAAGCCCCTTGCGGGTCTTTGCCTTCGGTAACGATCGCTGACGCAAGGGATGGCGGCGGTGGGTATCTCGCGAGGAAGCCAGCCACGTTCACGAAACCAGACCGTGGCCTGTTGAGTGATGGTCCGGCGTTGGACGAGGCTGCATCAATTCTCGGCAACCACCTCGACCATGCCTGCGTCGCGATGATCCGAGTGAAAGGCCCGACAGTCCAGCTTGACCGAGAGACAGGCGATGGCCCTGCTGTGACAGAACCATGCACCCACGCGCGGCGAACTCGTTTCTCTGGGCAAATGCGAAGGCGAAAGTCACGTCCGTTTTTGTTTTCCCGAATGGCAAGCGGGTAGTTTCACCGACTTGGCGTTGAGGTAATCGTCAAGTTCGCATGGGAGCCAGCAAAGCCGTTGTCGGTGCTCAAGGGAAAGTGCTGATCAACAGACGCCATCAATGATTTCCTTTTCCCGACTGAACAAATCAAGCCCACCGCGAACTCGATTGATCTGGTCTGACCGAAGACCGGCAACGCGAGCGCAGCCTCTATCTTGATCCCGCAACGTCCGCCGTCAGCTTTTTTCCGCCGCCTACGGCTTTACATCGCGAAGCATATGTGGACACCCCCTCGGTCAAGCCTTTCTTCTGATCTTTTTGAACCCGGCTGGCTGCTCGCATATGTCCGGCCTCTCTGATGATCGGCCGAACGGCCGCGGGCCTTGATGAAATCCGCGGATCATGGTCCCAATCAAAAAAGCGCATTCTGCAGATGCAGTCTCGCGAACGGGTTGTCCTGATCCCCGGCGGAACCGGTATTCATCACGATCGTCTGGCAGGCCCTCCGAACTCGGTGACGCTGGTGCGTCGGTTTCTATGCGATGGCGTTTGTGTATACCGTCTGCCGAGTCATCACGGCCCATGCGATCCGCGCCATCTTGTTCGCCAGCGCCACGGTCGTCAGGCGCGGGGGCTTCGTTAACAACAATTTCCTGACCCACTCGATGAGCGGCCCGTGCATCTTATGCCTGACATGCCTGAGGACGGCTGTCGCGCCGACGATCAGCAGCGTTCGCAGATATCGGTTCCCGGCCTTCGTGATCCTGCCGAGGCGCTCTTTTCCTCCAGACGAATTCGATCGTGGCGTCAGCCCGAGCCATGCGGCAAATTCTCGCCCCGACCTGAAGACTGACGCATCAGGCACCGTCGCCGCCAGTGCTGTGGCAGTGATGACGCCGACGCCCGGGATCGTCGCAAGCCTGCGGCCTGCTTCGCTCGTTCGTTGCCATTCGCGTATCTTGGCTTCAAGTGTCCTGACCTCGGCGGTCAGGGAGTCGATTTGCCTGGCCAAGGATACGACAATGTCAGTCACGAGCGGCGGAACGTCCAGCTCTGTCGGCTCGTGTGCGAGCACCCGCTCGACGAGCTCTGCCGTTCTTTCGATCCCGACCGGCGCCACGATGCCGATCTCGGTGAGATGGCCTCGTAAGGCGTTCACCAGCATGGTCCTCTGCCGGATGAGGAGAGCACGCGACTTGTGCACCATCAGGATCGACTGCTGCGACGCGGTTTTGATTGGAACGAACCGCATGGTCGGCCGGGTCACAGCCTCGCAGATCGCCTCGGCATCCACCATGTCGTTCTTCCCCCGCTTCACGTACGGCTTCACATAAGCCGGCGCCATCAGCTTGACCTCATGGCCCATGCCTGTCAGTTCGCGAGCCCAGTGATGCGCGGAGCCGCACGCCTCCATGCCGATCAGACTCGGCTCCAGCTTGGCAAAGAATGCAAGAAGGTGTGTGCGCCGGAGTTTCTGAGCGATCACGACACGACTGCTGTCATCAATGCCGTGAACCTGGAAGACATTCTTTGCAAGGTCGATTCCGATTGTCAGCCTGGACATCCCGTTTCCTTTCCAACGTTTGATTGGTCCCTGCCGATATTCTCGGCGGTAGTGGTGGGGGTGTCCACATCATCAAAAAAGCTGTCGTCGGCCGCCCTCCATTGCATTCCGGCCCTTTGGGTGCGGGCCGATCGTCCCCGGTCCAACGACCATCATCGAGATCGCGATGGGCGCGACCCGATCAGCAAAAGGAAATCACGTGATGGCTACGATTGGCACTTTTTCCCGCACCGACAACGGCTTCACAGGCTCGGTCAAGACCCTCACCCTCAACGTCAAGTCAGTGAAATTCGTCCCCGCCGAGGGCGAGAACGAAAACGGACCTGACTTCCGCGTCTTTGCGGCGGCCACGGAATTCGGAGCCGCATGGAAGAAGCAGTCCGACAAGGGTAACCCCTACCTCTCGGTCAAGCTGGACGATCCGAGCTTCCCCGCTCCAATCTATGCGAGCCTGGTCGAAGTGGAAGGCGAGGATCTAGCGCTCATCTGGTCCCGCCGCCGCGCCACCAACTGAACAGGCCATACCGGCCTGGCCCCGCGAAAGCGGGGCTTCGCCATGCTTGGCGCACCGCCGCCATTAGAAATTACGGAGATCTGCGATCGCTGTGATGGCGCACATTGTTCTGGTTGCGAAAGGCCGTATTTTGCCGAAATCACGATTTCGAACCATTATCCAGGTGGGCATTGCCATACAATTTCTGGCCAAATGCTTTTAACTTGTGCAATCCGTTAACATGGCTGGAAGCACTTGTGACATACGAGATTGCATCCTGGGTTCCCAGCGTCGTTGAATCCAGAACCTGGATCCCGAGGGTTTTTGATAGGTCTACTGCGAGGCGCCCGCCTGAGAGGTTTGTGCTCCAGATCAGCACGGCATCAAGCGGGTCTCCAGCCAGTTCCTTCACAAGTCCTTTCAGCGTCTCGTTCGAAACCATCGATGCTTCAAAGTTATCTTTGATGCCGAGATTGCGGCCAGCGACGATGTCGATGCCTTCGTCGCCAAATGTCTGCACCAGACGTTTGCCTTCATGTCTATCACCTTGAGCAATCAATCCTATTCTTTGAAGGCGATGCTTCTTGAGAAAGCTGGAGGTCGCCAGGGCCGTCGTGGTGGCAGTGATTCCAGTCTGTTCCTCAATCATCCGACACAACTGTCGATCAGGCTCAAAGCCCAGCAAGGCGCCACGCGTTGCATTCCAGAGGATGACTTCAGGTCTGGCCTGGGCGAGCATGTCAGCTGCTTGCCGAAAATGGGCGAGTGTGTAGCCGTCCGGGGGATGGCCTTCGTAGGGCACGCGGGAAAAGCAGGCATCGAGACCCGGATAGTCGGCAAGAATGGTCTTCGTGACCCGCTCGACGACACGGTTCGATGACGGCAGGATGACACCGATTGCGGGAGCAGGCCGGGAATGAGGCATTATCATCGACGATCACTGCTCCCGGACAATCAGCGTACGTTCTGGCGACCAGCTCGCGGTCCAGACCTCACCCGACTGAGGTGGGGTGGCTCCGAGGCTGTCGATCGGCAGCGAGCAGACGAATTCCGAGCCCTGTATGTCCAGCCAGATGGAAAGCGCCTGTCCTTTGAAGACAGTTCTGATGATCTGACCACTGACGGCATTGACTGCGCGGTCGGATGTTGCGCCAGATGAGAGGCGAACGCTTTCCGGACGCACAGCCAATACGGCTTTTTGACCGACACCGAGTTCGCTTGGCACAAGGCTTTCGAACACTTGTCCTGTCACGCTTCGCAATGTGGTCTTGTCTTCCTGCCTGTCCAGAATGGTTGCGGACATGAAATTCGACGTGCCGATGAAATCGGCGACAAAATGCGATGTCGGACGCTCGTATATCTCGCGGGCCGGGGCGACCTGCTCAATGCGGCCGCCACGCATGACAGCTATCTGGTCTGCAAGGACCAGCGCCTCCTCCTGGTCGTGGGTGACGAGGATGGTAGTCAGCCCCAGCTCGTTGCAGAGCTGCCGCAACTCGATCTGCATCGCCTCGCGGAGCTTCTTGTCAAGCGCGCCGAACGGTTCGTCGAGAAGCAGGACCTTGGGCCGGTAGACGATGGCGCGGGCAAGCGCGACACGCTGCTGCTGGCCACCCGAAAGGGCCGCCGGCATCCGGTCCTCGAAGCCGGTCAGATGCGTAAGGGCCAGAGCCTGCCTGGCTCTCTGTTTCATCTCGGCCTTTGCGATGCCCCGCATTGTCAGGCCGAAGGCGACGTTTTCCAGCACGGTCATGTGCGGGAAAAGCGCATAGTTCTGGAACAGCATGCCGAGATTGCGCCGATGGACCGGAAGGTCGGTGATCGGTTTTCCGTCGATGGCGATGTCGCCGGATGTCGGCTGGACGAGGCCGGCGATCATCCGCAGCGTTGTGGTCTTGCCGCAGCCCGAAGGACCGAGAAGTGCAAGGATCTCGCCGCTGCGGGCTTCCAGATTGACGTCGCTGACGACCTGGTTTGCGCCATAGCTGCGGCTGATGCCGCTGAGCTTGACGCTGCCACCGCCATTTTTCGAGGTCATTACAGGATTGTCCATCGGCTTTCTCCATCGACTTGTGCTGTTGGCGGGCGGCCCTTGAGGCCGACCGCACTGTCTGTGGTGGTCAGACGGCGAAGATGCCGTTCATCTTTTCGGTCCAGGCCGAGCGTTTGGCGTTGATGAATTCCCAGTCAGGCGTAAACAGGCCGCGCTTGTCCATTTCGGCGAGCGGGTAGGCGATGTATTTCAGGGTTTCGGGTGAGAACTCGATTCCGCTGACCGGCGGCGCGGTCAGGGCAAATTCGCTGAATGCCTTCTGGGTTTTCTGCTCCAGCATGCGGTTCATGAAGGCGACCGCGACATCCCTGTTCGGCGCGCCCTTGACGAGCACTTGGCAATTGTTACCGGCAAAGCTACCTTCCTTCGGGAAGCTCATGGTCACCGGAGCGCCCTTCGCTGTATAGGGATAGATGTATTTCGACAGCTCCAGCAGGCCGATATCCGCCTGACCCTGTGCCACTTCGTTGGCGGCCTGCGGGCCGTTATCGAACAGGTTCATGATATTCGGCTTCAGCTCGGCCACCTTGTCGAAGCTGTCGTCGATCAGATATTGCGCCTCGGCGAAAGGCTTGCCCGATTTTACCGCTGCTGCGACGATCAGGAAGAAGACCGACGGGGTGTTCTTCGGGCTGACCAGCTTCAGTTTGCCAGCATACTCCGGCTTCCAAAGATCGGCATAGCTTGTCGGCGGGGTCACAGAGGAATTGTGGAACATGCTGCCGACCGAGATGGCTAAGGCGCTTGCCCAGCCGTCGAAACCGAAGCGTGGGTAGAGGTTGGCGAGAGCTGGCATATCGCCCTTCGGCATTTGCTCGATCAGGCCTTCTGACTTGCAGATCGGGATCGCCACGTCGTCGATGAACATGACCGAGAACTTCGGATTGTCCTTGGTGGCACGCATCTTGCCGACATTGGCAAGGGTGAAGCCTTCTTCGGCAGTGACCTTGCAGTCGAAATCTTTCTCGAAGACCGGGATGATCTCTTTCTTGACGAACTCGCCCTGCGAGCCGCCCCAGATACCGATCTGGATCTCCTTGCCCGCGGCCCAGCCGTTGCGGACGAAGCCCATGGGGGCTGCAAGCGCGGTTGCGCCGAGTGCAAGCTTTCCGAATGTTCGTCTCGAAATATTGGTCATGTTATTTCCCCTTTTATGGTTGAGCGAATGCAGTCAATTTCTTGGGCGGATCAACTAGCCAGGCGGGCAAGGCTGATCCCGAAGACCTTCTCGATGACGAGCACGAGAAGAAGGGCGAAGAAGATCATCAGCGATGCTATGGCGGCGATCGACGGATCGAAGGACCGCTCGATGATGGTGTAGAGGTAAAGCGGGATCGGGAAATGGTTGCCGTCGGCAAGCCACATCGAGATCGGGTAATCGTCGAACGAGACGATGAAGCAGAAGATGCCGCCGGCGAGGATGCCGGGCCGAACCTGCGGCCAGATCACTTTGGTGGCAACGAGATGCGGTGCGGCACCCAGAACGGAGGCGGCATCCTCAAGGTTTCGATTGACCAGCACGAAACTCGCCGACACCGAGCGGATGACATAGGGCAGGCAGATCACCGTATGGCCTATGACAAGCTGCAGCATGGTGGCTCGCGACGCCATCATCGAGAACAGTTGCAGTAGCGCGACCCCGGTGACGATCAGCGGCACAATGAGCGGTGACAGGATGACGCCGAGCACCATATCTTGCCTCGGCACCTTGAAACGGGTGAGGCCGACTGCGCAGGGAATTCCGAGGATCAGCGATACGATCGTGACTATTGCGGCCAGTTCCAGAGAGAACAGGAAGCTGCCCTGGGCTTCCGGATTGGTCAGCACCGCCGCATACCATTTGAGGGTAAAGCCTTGCGGTGGGAAGACGATGTAGGCTGTGTCGGAAATCGACATCAGCAGCGGCACGATCAGGGGGGCAACGACTATCAGCAGAATGATGCCGACTACAATCTTGAGGAACGGACTGACGGTCTCGGTCATTGTGTAGCCTCCGTCCAGCGGGCGAAGCGCCGATTGACGATTTTGAGGAAGACGAGGTTGGCGCCCAGCACCATGGCGATCAGCAGCGTTGATATCGCCGCGCCGAACGGCCAGTCGTTGAGCGTCAGGATCTGCTGTTCGATCAGCGTGCCGAGCAGAGGCGAGAAATTGCCGCCGAGAACCTGCGGCGTGACGTAAGCGGCCGAGCTTAGCGAGAAGACCAGCGATGCGCCGACGGCAAGGCCCGGAAGGCTGAGCGGCAGGATCACCCGCAGGAAGACGCGCAGCCGGGTGGCGCCGGCAACGCGGGCAGCTTCCTCGACTGTCCGGTCGATCCGCGCGATCGCCGAGGCGAGCGGCATTACCATGAAAGGCAGGTAGACGTGCACGCAGGCGATCAGCACTGCCCATTCGGTATAGAGGAGAACCGGCGGATTGCTGATGCCTACCAGTTTCAATAACCAGGCCAGCGCGCCGGTCTTGTTGAGGATTGTCTGCCAGCCGTATGAGCGGACCACGACATTGACCAGAAGCGGGGCGAGGATGGTGATGGTGACCAGTCTTGCAAGCGACGGCCCACCGCGGGCGATGGCAATGGCGAGAGGGTAGGCGAAGACCGCGGCGCAAATACTGGTCAGCAATGCGACGCGGATGGTGCGCAGCAGGATCCGAAAATACAGATCCGAAGAAAACAGCCGGGTGTAGTTCGCGAGGGTAAACCCCTGCACCATGACGCCGTCGACGCTGTGCGCCGAAAGGCTGGAAAAGATCATCGCGAGCACCGGCCAGAGAAACCAGACAGCGAGAAACAGAAGCGCCGGCGCGACCAGGAGGATACCGGTGTGGCGGGTCGATGAAAACGCGGACCAAAGCCTTTCGGTGAGCCTGGAGAGTATACCCGCATCATGCCGGTCGGTCGTCTCATCAACTTGCGCAGCGGTGTCAAACGGTATCGTTTTTTCCACTGTCTGCATCTGGGTTCCTCGTCGGACGGTTGCTCAAAGTGCAGTGCGCTTTGTTCGATGTTCCGACAATCGGCGAATTTTCCGTTGCCGTCTATCGCAGAATAGGCAATCATCCATTCGAATAATTCGAATGGATGGGAGAGTGAAGCTATGCGTGGATCGCTGGTGCCTGCGTCCTTACGTTATGCGGACCAAGTCGCCCGTTCGGGATCGATCCAGAAGGCGGCCAAGGAATTGAATGTTGCCGCATCCGCGATCGACCGGCAGATCCTGTTGCTGGAGGCGGATCTGGGTGTTGAGCTGTTTGAACGTATGCCGCGCGGCATGCGCCTGACAGCCGCTGGTGACGCCTTGGTGGCACTGGCCCGGCGCTGGAAAAGTGACGAGCGAAAGACCGCCGCCGATATCCGGCAGTTACAGGGTATCCACCAGGGGCATGTGCGGCTGGTGGCGATGGACAGTCATGCCAACGGCTTTCTGCCGCTCTTCATCGAGAAGCTCGCGGTAGAGCACCCACGGATTTCTCTCGAAGTCGAGATTGCCAGCCCAGATGATGCGCTCTCGGCCCTGATGGCTGGCGATGCCGACATCATCGCCGTGTTCAATCTCTCCCCCCGGCGCGATGTCCACGTTCTTTGGAGCGCTGACCTTCCCTTCGGCTGTGTCGTCGCCCCCGGGCACGAACTAGCGAAAGGAAAAACCACGAGCCTGCAGGAAGCGGTGCACCATCCGATCGCTTTGCAGAGCAAGGCACTCTTCATCCGCCGCTATCTCGACGCCCGTTATGGTTGGCTGTTCACGGACCCGCAGAAGGCGGTCGTGACCAATTCATTGCAACTCGTCAAACAGCTGGCGCGCAGCGGCCGCTACATCGCTTTTACGTCTGAGCTCGACGCTGCTCCGGAGATCATGGACGGGTCACTCCTCTTTCTGCCGGTTCGCGACAAGGGTGCAGAGCCCCAAACGGTGGGTCTGGCGATCGACGCGCGAAAGCCGCTCTCTCGCATCGGCAGAATTGTCGCCGATATGCTGAAAGACGAAATCGAATTGTGCCTTGGAAGAGTTCGCCTTCTGTAGCTGCTCGGCCTGATCCTCGAGAACACATTCGGGTATCGGACCTCTTGCTAGGTTCCGAGCTTGGCGACGTTTACCAATGATCAACCACTATTAACAATCCCTTGCCGGATCCCAGCTAGGACAGATGACTGAAAACCCCATGCCCTCTACAGTAAGGGCATGGACAGCCTCGATCACATTCTAAAGCTGGATTTTATCACTCTGTTCGTTGTGATCGGATTATTGTCGCTTGCTTTGACGGCGATTTGGGGCGCTATCGCTTGGCAACATCGCGGGTTTGATGCTGCCCGGATTTGGTTTTGCGGATGTCTGGCGCAAGCAGCAGGCGGCATCTGTCTCCTCTTCCAGCAAGGTCCTCAGGCGCCGATTGTTGCGGCGATCGCCAATGGGTTCGTCATCTTCGGCTTCTGGCTGTTCTGGGCGGGTGTTCGGCGCTTTCACGGCAAGACGACTGGCTTGGCTGTGCCGATCGGCATCAGCGCACTATGTGCGGGGCTGACTATCGCCCTCTATTCGAGCCACGAGTTGATCGCGCTTCTCTATGCGCTCGGTCAGTCGGCCCCAATGGTAGCGATCCTCATGTTTCTCCTTGGCCTGAAGCGCCGATCTGTCGGAGCCTGGATCTCCAATGTCGGCTTGACCATCGCAATTTTGAGCCATGCCATCGTCGTGGCGATGAACGTGACAATTCTGTCCAGTTCCGGCCCAGTGCCGGACTGGTCGGCAGCCGCTGCGCTCACCATGCTAGGCGTGATGTTCAGCGGTCTTCTATTGAATTTCGGACTGGCGGTGATGACGATCGACCGTCTGCGCGGCGAATTGACAGAACTCGCCAACACGGATCCGCTAACGGGAGTCCTAAACCGACGCGGCTTCGAGGTCTGGCTTGCTTCAGGCGTTCAGGAAGCCACAAGCGTCCATGGGATTCTGCTGTTCGACCTCAATGACTTCAAGCAGATCAATGATCGCTTTGGTCATAAAGCTGGCGATGACATCCTGGTTCACTTTACCCGCATCGTGGCAACTTTGATTGGAGACCGAGATATGCTGGTACGATCAGGCGGCGACGAGTTTATTGTTCTTGTACCGGGTGCAGATGATCATGACTGCGCGAAACTTGCTGCCACGATCAACACGACACTCGCCGCCAGCCCGCTGCTTGCGAACGGTCGTCAGGTGCATGTTTCTGCCAGCATCGGCACCGCCTTGTGGCGGCATGACCATGTAATGTCGGTAGATGAGGCCTTTGCACAGGCGGATGCGGCGATGTATGCGGTTAAGGCAAATCGAACCAGACAAACCTGGACTGATGAAGCAGAGCCGCGTTCCAAATACGGATCTTCGCTCGGCTTGGCGGCGCAAAATTCCTGAGTTCTGAATGAAAAGGGATAAAATTAGGTCGATCGATAATTAATATCGATTGATACCCATGGATGTCGTTCTTAATCGCAAACAGCCTGGGTAGGTTCTAAGTCGCGCTTGTCGTCGAAACAACCGAACGCGGTCGCTGTCAAACCTGATCTCTTATATGTCGTGGCCGATCCGGTTTCCGCAGTTGCTTCTGACGCAAAGAAGACCGCCACCCCAAAGCTGGATCCTGTCCGGCGCTGACAAGCACTACAATGGCACACAGAGATTTTTTTCGGTTGCCCACGGGTTACAATAGAAAGTGCCTCACCTCATGACGCAGTTCGCTTCACTTGGGTCCTCCCTCTTCGGGTTGCCAATGAAGAACTTCGTAAACTGGCTGCCTCCAATTTTCGCAGACTTGGCCGCAAAACTCTAGATTTTGCAAGCGAGTTTCGCGAGGGAAATCTCTTCGGATTTCAGATGTGGTCGATTAATCACGAATCTTATCAGAACGCGACTGATTATACTTATCGGCTGTGGCTGAAGGCTTTTCGATTGCGGGGGAGCCAAGGGAAACTTTTCCCCTTGCTCCCCGCAAATGCCGCCTGCGCATGTCAGGCCCGCTGGTTTCCAGAACGGCCAGGCAGCCACTCTTCCGATTCTGTTCACTCCGTTCCGCTCACGCTGGCAGGCCGGCCATGCTCGCCGGCATTTGCCCCCTCCATCCCCGCGCGCTCACGCGCCCCCGGAAAGCATGTCGAGGACATGCCTTCGGCATTTACGGGAAAGAAAAGGAGCAAGGACAATGAATTTCATCGCCAGCAGCCAGAGCGGCCATCAGGTCAACAAGGGTTTCCACGTGGATGTGAGCCGTGGGGAGCATAACGGTAGGGTTTCATCGGAATGGTTTTCGCGCCCTGACGACGAGCGGTTTTTGTCGCTCACAGAACTTTACGACGCGGTGAAGGGGCGGGCAGATCGCGCTACCGCCCGCACCGTGGAAACCCGAGCCGTGCGCGTTGAGGCCAGCCGTGACAATGCCGATCGGTTGGCGCTTATCGTCCCCGGACAGGATGAACCCATTGCGCCGACGCATTGGAGTTTTGGTCAGGTTTGCAGCCTTGTCGGCGCGCCGGCAACTTATATGCGTCAGCTTCCCGCGCCTCTGGCGGGTATCAATTTACAGCATGGTTTGCTTTCGCACCGGGCCGAACTTGTGAAAACCTATGAGGCAGATGAAGGCCGCACCGAACTGCGGGCGGTGACGGGACCGGACTACGGCAGGATTTTTGACCATGAACTTATCGCAGCCGTCATGAAGATCGCGGGCAACGGCGTGGGCGATACCATGTGGAAGGTGCCGGGCGTTTTGGATTGGGCGACGATGACGCATAACCCTTTCGTCAATATCACCAAGGACACCACGACGCTTTACGCCAGTGACCGTGATGTTTTCGTTTTCCTCGTGGACGATACGCACCCCATCGAAGCCGGACGCCTGCCGAACGGAGAGCCGGACCTTTATTTCCGGGGTTTCTATTGCTGGAATAGTGAAGTCGGCAGCAAGACGCTCGGCATCGCGTCTTTCTATCTTCGGGCAGTTTGCATGAACCGTAATCTTTGGGGCGTAGAAAATTTCGAGGAAATCACCATCCGGCACAGCAAGTTCGCCGCGCAGCGTTTCGCCCACGAGGCAGCCCCTGCGTTGTCGAGCTTCGCCAATTCCTCACCCGCCCCGTTCGTGGCTGGGATCAAGGCGGCGCGGGAGAGGATCGTCGCCCGTACGGACGAGGACCGCGAAAGCTTTCTGCGCAGGCGTGGCTTCTCCAAGGCCGAAACTGGCAAGATCATCGAAACCGTATTGCAGGAGGAAGGCCGTCCGCCTGAAAGCATCTTTGATTTTGTGCAAGGCATGACTGCCCATGCCCGCACGAAAGCGCATCAGGATAGCCGTCTCGAACTGGAGGCAAAGGCGAAGGTCTTACTTGAACGGGCCGGATAAATGAGGCCGGGCGCGGCGGAAGCAATTCCACCGCGCCCGATACCCTCGGTCCGCCGCCGGATCATCCGATTTTACGATCCTCTGTTGAACGGTAAAGCGACATCGGTGGTTATGGTCGCGCGTTTAACGCAGGGTCGGCCGCTCGCCGGGCGCCGCCCGGCTCGCAAGGTCACGCACGCAGCGTTTTGAGTTTCCATAGATCAAGCCCGATGAACAGTCGTGATGCATACTGGGGTGCGACAAATTGACCGTGACAGCTACTGATATGTGGTGAGGGACGGATCGGCCGACTTGTAGGAAAGTCAGCGGAAGCAAAGACTTCTTCCAGGAGAATTCAGCATGTCCCAATCAGATACAAACCATCCCGCTGCATCGGCCAAGCCCGGCATAATGGCATCTCGGTTTCTGCAGGTTGGCCACGGCAAGGCTATGGCCCATCACGGTGAGATCCTCCAGGGCGTCTTTTCAGATGGTGAAGGCAAGCTTCACCGCGGACTTCTCACGCTGCCACTCCCAGGCAAGGTATCGCATGTCACCTTCTGGCCTGATGACGGACGCGGCATACGCACTCGCCCTGAAGGCCGGACCAAGGCGGCGCGGGCGGCACGCCTCGCACTCGATGAACTTGGGTACCCGGAAGCCCAGGGCAGTTTGACGATCGAAAGCACCATCCCGCTTGGCTGCGGTTACGGATCATCGACGGCGGATGTCGTGGCCAGCATCTGCGCCGTGGCGGCAGCGGCCCGCGCGCAGATCAGCCGGACAACCATCTGCCGCCTTGCCGTCACCGCCGAGACGGCGACAGACGCCATAGCCTTCGACGGTCAGGCCGTGCTGTTCGCGCAGCGCGAAGGGGCGGTGCTCGAATATTTGCCGGGCGACTATCCGCCGCTTTGCGTCGTCGGGTTCTCCTCATCGGATGACGAGCCGGTCGACACGCTGGAAATGCCGCCCGCACATTATACTGGCACGGAGATCGAAACCTTTAGGGTACTGCGGGGCCACTTGCGCCATGCCATTGCGCAGCAGGATGTGCATTCGATCGCCCGCGTCGCAACTGCGAGTGCACGGATCAATCAGCGCCATCTGCCGAAGCGCCGGTTCGATGACTTCCTCCGGCTGGCAGAGACTGGCGGAGCCTGCGGCGTGCAGGTCGCCCATAGTGGCAGCCGCATGGGTATTCTCCTGGATGCCCGGGATGACGATTCGGCCGATCGGGCCGAAAGCGTTGCGCGTGCCGCGCTAAAAGATGGGTTCACCGATATCATCCGCTTCGCGGTGAATGCGGACGGCGCGCCGATGTGGGTGGTGGAATGAATATCGAAAGCTACCTTGCTGATTACGAAACGCCCCGGATCGTTCCACTCTCACCAAACCTTCACGCAGCTCAGTTTCGTCTGATGAAGTTGCTTCCGGCACGCTTCATGCTAGATCGCGCAGAAGAGTGCGGCATGCTGAAGCGGGACGGTCATATAGTCGAGACGAGTTCCGGTACTTTCGCCATGGCACTCGCGATGCTTTCGGTTGAGCGTGGCTATTTGCTGACAATCGTCAGCGCCAAGAGCCTAATGGATGCGTCCTTCCGGGAGAGACTGGAGCAACTCGGCGCATCCGTTGTCCTCGTTGAAGACGAGGGCCGAACCGGCAATCAGGGCGGGCGCCTAGCCGAGCTTCACCGCATTCTCGACAGCAACCCGGATGCTTTCTGGCCGCAACAATACGATAATCCCGACAATCCGGCAGCCTATTCCCGCCTAGCGGAAATCCTGACCGAGAAGATCGGCCGCATCGACTGCCTGGTTGGTTGCGTCGGATCGGGCGGCTCGCTTTGCGGCACGGCGACCTATCTAGGGGGCCTGTTTCCAGCGCTTCGAACGATCGCGGTGGATACGCACAATAGTGTGCTGTTCGGACATAAGGCCGGTCCCCGTCTGCTGCGCGGACTCGGTAACAGCATCGTTCCGAAGAACCTTGCACATGCGTTGATTGATGAGGTGCATTGGATCGGCGCGTTTCCGGCGTTCGCGGCTACCCGCGACCTTTATCGCCAGCATGCGATGTTTGTCGGTCCCACCAGCGGTGCGGCCTACCTCGTGGCGGACTGGTATGCCAGAACCCATCCGGAGGAGACTGTCGCAGTCATCCTGCCTGACGAGGGGTATCGCTACCAGTCCTCAGTTTATTCTGATGACTGGCTGAAGAGCCTTGAAGGATGGCCCTCGGTGAGGAGAAACGCACCGTCGAAGCTCCTGCACATCGCTCCGGCCGGCGAAGACGTGTGGACGCACATAGAATGGTCGCGGCGCTGGCTGGGAAGGAGTTGATCCAATAGGAGTATTGGACCATAGGAGTTGGGTCGCACGTGACGAGTTCATGCAAGCCACCAATTGTCACCTCTACTCACGGAACGCTTTTGTCGGGGGACGTCGGTCTCGGTTTCTGCTTCGCGGGGCTACGCTAACCCTCTTGCGGCGTCCCATTTTCCGTCAAAAAGCGTGTCGAGAATTCCCGCTTTCTCGGCCCTTCGGGAAGGGCTGCCGCTATGCTGAAAGCTCCGATGCTCTTCATTGTTTTGGATTAACGGCCAGCGACATGCCGTTGACAAGTATTGCACCTAGATCAACCCGCGGACGGTGTTTCCCATACAGAATTATGGCCATTGATGTGGCCAACATACACATGGGACCTATTCGCTTGATTCCGATCGCTTTTAACCGGATCGTTCACCCAAGAGAATGGTGAGCAGTTCATGTCTCCGTTCTGCGAATGGATTGACGACCGTCACGCCTCCCCAGGTAAACCCCTCATGCATGTCTTCCGACAACAGGATGCGGCAACCGCTCTGCGACGCGACGGTGAGGATGACGGCATCCCAGATGCTGAATTGGTGATCATTGACGAGATCCATGGCTGTCACCATCGTCTCGGCCGTGGTTGCCGCAACCGGAAACGTATCGCGCCAGCCGAGGACGGCAGCGCGCGCATCGCTGCGGCTTTTGCCCGCCTTGCGCACCAGGACGTTGAACAGTTCGCCGAGTGTCTGAACCGGAATAACCACAGATGTCTGCGAAATACGCTGCAGCAGATCAAGCGCGATATCACGCTTCTCGCTGCTGTTCACGCCCTCGGCATAGACGAGAAGATTGGTGTCGAAGGCAACCTTCACGTTCAGTCCTCGTAAAGCTCATCGCGAGACCAACGTCCCGCATTGACGACTGGCTGTTTCGCGAGGCGCGAAAGAAGGGAAGAGTGCGCGCCGGATGTCGTTTCCTCATGGCTTTCAGCCGGCAAGATACGGGCGACAGGCTTGCCGTGGCTGGTGACCACATAGGTGTTTCCGTCCCGCACCCCACGCAGGATGACGGAGAAACGACGATTGGCATCCGCTGCGGAAACGGCTTCTTCCATAATGAACCTCAGAAAGTAGTGATATAAACTACAATAGGATCGAAGGGCTGGTTTGGCAAGCTGTCATAGGCTTCGTGCAATTTGGGCTCGCCCATTCAGGAAATCCGTGAGTGCGCGGGCACTTTGGCACCGTTCGGTGTGGTCAAGACTAGCCCTCTGTGAGAATATGACGCGATAGCCTGACATCGCGCCATTCTGTGTCAACAGGGCTTGCGCGCCATCCACGTTTTCAGTCCTTTTGCCAATGGTGCTGTCAACACGGCAATCGTGAAGAGGATCACCGTCAGGCTGATAGGACTATCGAGGAAGACGAGCGGATTGCCGAGACCTAGGATCAACCCTTGCCGGAGATTTTCCTCAAATAACGATCCTAGCAGGAACGCCAGCAGCAGGGGAGCCAGATCGAAGCCTGCCTTGCGAAGCCCATAGGCGACAAATCCGCATCCGATCACCACCCCGACGTCGAACAGGCTATTGTTCATGCTGAATGCGCCGATGACGCAGAAGAGGACAATGAGTGGCGCCATCATCGCCTGCGGTATCCTAAGAAGCAGGACGAAGATCCGGATCAGCGGCACGTTGAGAATGATCAGCATGGCGTTGCCGACCAGCATGCTGGCCACGATGCCCCAGAAAAGCTGGGGATGTTCCGTTAGGATCTGCGGTCCCGGCACGACATTTTGCATCAGCAGCGCACCCATGATGATGCCGATGACCGCATTTGCCGGAATGCCGAGGCAGAGCATGGGAATGAAGCTTGCCTGGGCGGCGGCGTTGTTGGCGCTTTCCGGTCCTGCGACACCCTCGATCGCGCCCTTACCGAAACGTTCCGGCGATCGGGAAATCTTCTTTTCTAGCATGTAGCTGGCGAAACCAGCGACGAGTGCGCCACCACCTGGCATGAGCCCGAGAAAGAAGCCGAGCACAGTTCCTCGTGCGATCGGCCCGGTCGAATTCTTCCAGTCTTTTGCCGTTGGAAGCAGGTCGCGCAGGCGATAGGACGGCATTGGTACGGTTTCGGGCGATGCCTTCCGCTCGATCAGCATTAGCATTTCGCTCACGCCAAACAGACCCATGGCAAGAACGGCAATATTGAATCCGTCGCGAAGGTAGCTGACACCGAAGGCAAACCGCTCCTGGCCGGAGATCAGATCGACGCCGACGGTCGAGAGAAGCAGTCCGAGCGCGACCATCGTCCAGGCCCTGATGCGTGGCCCTTCACCGATACTGGCGGCAAGCACAAGACCTAGCGCCACGATCGATGTCTTTTCGATCGGCCCGAAGGCGAGAGCGACGGAGGTGAAAGCCGGGCCGACGATCGTGATTGCGAGTGTCGCGCTGAGGCCGGCTATGAAACTGCCGAAGGCGCTGATGCCAAGGGCGGCGCCAGCGCGGCCCTGCCTCGCCATCGGATAGCCGTCGAAGCAACTCACGAGGCTGGCGGCCTCGCCCGGCACCCGCATCAGGACAGAGGTGATGGACCCACCATAGAGCGAACCGTAATAGATACCGGCCAGTAGGATGATGGCGCCGGTCTGGTCGAGCATCATCGTAACGGGCAGCAGGAGGCTGACAGTGGCAGAGGGCCCGAGGCCTGGAAGAACGCCAACGGCTGTTCCAAGGATTGCGCCGAGGAGCGCAATGGCGAGATTGGTTGGTTCGAGCACGATACCGAGGCCCATGAACAGTTGCGAAAAGGAATCGAGCATCACAGCCTCCAGTCACTGCGGGGAAGCGGGACGTTAAGAAGCCCTTCGAACAATCCCCAAGTCGAAAAGGCAAAGACGAAGGCCAGAATGAGCGACCACTTCCAGTCCATTCGCTCGATCAACCTGAAGACGGTTACGAGAAACAGGAATGCGGAGAGTGCAAAGCCGATCACTTGCAGGATCAGGCAAAAGAGCCCGAGTGCAACACAATATGCGAGAAGACGGGTAAGCTCGACGGGCTCAGTTGCCGCCGTTTTCTCCAGCGTGCATCCAAGGCTTGTGAAAACCAGAAGAAGTGCTGCAAGGAAGGGGAACAGGCCCGCAGCCGGTTCTCCATGGGCCCATAGTTGGAGATTGGCGGCGTTCACTGCCGCGCCAAGGCCAATGACCGTCAGTGTGTAAGGAGCAAGGCGGGCTATACTCATAGACGGATCCCCATCTCATCGATCTGTTGCCCGATGCGAGTATAGGCTTGCGCGGCCATGTGTGTAAATTCATCGCTCTTCTGGAACAGCGGATAGCCGTTGATGACCCGGATGAAGTCGGCATACATCGGGCTCGCGATCATTTCGCCGATGGCATCCTCCCACCATGCGATGACGTCTTTCGGTAAGCCCGCGGGCCCAAACAGACCGTAGGATGCCGGAATGGCAACCGGATAGCCCCGCTCGGCAAAGCTGACAATGGCGGGATGTCCCGCATTCGGATTGGGACTGGTTTCCGCCAGCAGGCGGACGGTGCCAGCTGCCAGATGAGGCCCGAAATCCGAGGAGGCGACCATGTCAATATGGCCGCCCAACAGGGCCGTCACCGCATCGGCACCGCCGCGGAACGGCACGAAGGTTGCTGTCACCTTCTCGGTGCGGAATGCCGCATCGGTTGCGATATGGGCGAGCCCCCGTGGTGCAGCAGTTGCCCACCGCAGCTTTGACGGTTCCTTGCGCGCATAATCGAGAAGCTCGTCCCATGATTGGAAAGGGCTGTCGCTGCGCACGAAGCAGGGCACCGAAATCCCGGCATAGCCTGCGATATAGGTGAAATCGCGTGAAGAATCGTACGGGACCTTCTGAAGGTGCGGGGCAACAAGAAGGGGGCTAACCGAATATAGCGACAGAACCGATCCATCAGCGGGTGCGCGGCGAACCTGATCCGTCGCGATCGTGCCGCCCGCGCCTGGGCGGAAATCGGGGGTTGCCACGACGCCACGAGCTTCTTTGACATAGTTGGCAACGACGCGCGTTGCGATATCGCCGGCTCCTCCGGCGGCAAAGCCGACGATCAGATCGGGATTAGCGGCGGGATATCCGCTTTTCTGCGACCATGACCTTCCCGGCGCGATTGTTGTTAAAAATGCGGCTGCTGTTAAAAACCTTCTTCTTTTCATAGGCATAAACGTTCCCCTTATTATTAAAGCGTCTGCGTGGCAGGGCCTAAATCGGCCGATTTCAATGCCGCCCTCCATTCTCGAACAGCCTCAGTGCTGTTTCGACGTTGTCAAATGGCGATGCCGTGTCCGGCGATGTGGACCGGTCAATGTCCTTGAGGCCGGACGCCGTCACCACTGCGACCACAGTTTCATCGTGGCCAATGATGTTGTGCTGTCTGGCCTCTCTGATCGCCGCAATGGGGACGGTCGAAGACAGTTCCAGAAACAGGCCTTCAGTTGCGGCGACCTTCTCCTGCAAGGACACCAGCCCCGCATTGCATATCGCTAACACCGCGCCTTTTGTGTCGCGGAGTGCCTTGAGTGCCTGGAAGGTGCTGCGGGTCGCGCCGATCGAAACTGCCAGCGCGTCGAATCCCGCGGGCATATCCGGGATACGATCCGTCTGTTGCGCGATGGCCTGCGCCAGAGACCCGTGAACCTCGGCCGCCAGCATCTTCGGCATCCGGTCTATCTCACCACGGTCAAGCATTTCGCGAAAACCAAGCCAGATTCCGGTCAGCGCGTCGCCATAACACACAGGCAAGGCGCACCAGTCGGGCGGCTTGCCGCCCATCTGTTCGACGATTTCGAAAGCGATCGTCTTGTAACCCTCTATGCCGACCGGATGACTGCCGACGACAGGGTGGCGATAGGGTGAAGTCGCAAACCATCCGAACCGCTCGACGCCTTCTGCGAGGAAAGCCCAGCGGTCAGATTTGTCTTTGAAGGGAACGACCCGTGCGCCATACTTGTGGATTTGCGTCAGCATCGGACCTGCCGATCCGGCAAGTGTTGCGACGATACAGGGCAGTCCTGCCCGCGCGGCATAGGCGGCAAGCGATGCCCCCGCATTGCCGGTTGAACTGGTTGCCACCATCTTCGCTCCCGCATGTACAGCTGCTGTGATTGCGACGGTCGAAAAACGATCCTTGTGTGACCAGGTCGGATTGCAACCCTCGTTCTTCACAAGAAGACTGGGGACGCCGATTGCTGCACCAAGCTTTGTGGTCGGCAGCAGCGGCGTGAGACCTTCGCCAAGCGAGATGGCATACCGCCTGTCGAACGGCAGCCTATCCGCATACCGCCAAAGCGAAGGCAGGGCGATATGCGGATCGACCTGCGGACTGCTATCTTCGCCTCGATAGACCATGTGGAGGTTCGAAGGCGCCTCAGAGAAGCAGTTCGGGCATCCCCTGGAATCGATCAACACATCGAGAGGGAATTCTTGCCCACATCGGTAGCAGGCATATGCCGACGCGCGACCCATCAGCCCAGCACCATCATGCTGTCGCCATTGTTCGAGAGCATTTCTGCGCCATCGGCTCGGACGACAAGCATGTCCTCGACCTGCAGGCCGATCCGGCCAAGCTCGTAATATGGCGTCTCGATGCAGACGACCATGCCTTCTTCCATAACGTCATTGCTTGTCCCCGAAAGGAGCGGTGCGTCATAGCCGTCAAGGCCAATGCCGTGTCCGACATGGCTGCGCTGATACTGAGCAATCCCTTCCCTACGGACGGTCTCGACGACAGCTTGGAAGACATTGCGAGCTGCAACGCCAGGCCGGATTAGCTCGATGCCGCGTTGAACGCCCTTGTTCAGGGCATCATATTTCGCCTGGATCTCCATGGAGGGTGAACCCAGGCTCGCGATACGGGCAATATCGGCGCGGTAATTGCGATAGTGACCACCCACGTCGAACCGAATGATGTCGCCATGACGCAGCCGTCGTTCGGAAGGCTGGACGTTCATGAGGGCGCTACGTTCGCCAAAACCGATACAACCGAGAACAGGGAAAGCATCCTCGCGAACCGTTTGCGTATGAAATGCCCTTGCGAGCTCGATCTCGGTGACGCCCTCCGTTGCGACAGCGAGTGCCGCCGCGACCGACCGTTCCGTAATGGCGGCTACTGTTCTCAGTCGGTCGATTTCCAGAGGGGTTTTGACGGCACGGATATTGCGAAAAATCGATGCCGCCATGACCCAGACCACGTCGGGCAGATCGCTACGTAGTCGTTCGTTGTCGCCGGGCAGTAGCCCCATTTCGTCGATGCCGATCCTGGCTTTCTCAAGTCCGGCCTGTCTGATTTCCAGCACAAGTGTCCTGATCGGATCACCGTCATCGGCAAGAGCATGAAGCGCCGCCTGATGGGCGCTGACCGGATCGAGTTCGATCGACGGCGCGCAATCGATGGGGAAGGCACCATATCGGCGTATTGTCGCCGCCACTCGTTGATCCGCCACCAGGTCCAGCGTCGATGTGGCGGCGATGACGACAGGCTGTTCCTCTACATCATCTGCCGTCCATACGACGAAAGCCTGCGGGCCACGCCTTATCCATTGCGGCAGCGACCAGAACCCGCTGGTGTAGAGCACGTTCTCCGGCGCGGTGGCGACAATGGCGTTGATTTGATGTGCGGACATCGCTGCTCGCAGCCGCTCGTGATTAAGCAACATCACTTTCTGGTCTCCTTTTACTCGAATTCGCGTCGTCGAACCCCATGGCTTTGGAAATGCGGGCCGCGGCGCCAAGCACTTTCTGCGCAATGTCAGTGATCTTGATTTTGGGTTGGAGCGCGCGGGGGAAGGCGACGCTCATCGCGGCGAGAGTGCCACCGCCCGCATCGTAGATCGGGGCCCCCACGGAGATTACACCCTCGATATTCTCCGAGATTGCAGTGGCGTAACCGAGCGAATTGGCGAGGTGCAACTGTTCAAGCAAGCTTTGCAGGTTCGTCAGGGTTCTTGACGCACGGGGCTCGAAAGGTCCTTCCCCAAGCAGGTTCGTCAAAACATCATCCGACAAGTTGAACAACAGTGCCTTTCCCAGTGCTGTCGAATGTAGCGGCATCACTTCCCCCGGCTGCGCACGGATCACCACCGGACTGTCGGACTGAACTGCGAGCACGTAGACACCCGTGGCGCCTCGCCGAACGCCCAAAAATCCGTTGAACCCGCTGTCAGATGCCATGGTCTGCAGCTCGGCTTCGGTGAGCGAGAGCAGTCGCCCGCGCTGAAACACATGCTGCGCTAGTCCCAAGACGGCGTAACCGATTTGATAGCGGCGGGTATCTCCGTCTTGCTCGACATAACCCTGCGAGGCGAGCGTATTCAGCATGCGCTGAGCAACGGATGGGCTTAGATCCAGCCGGCGTGCGACTTCTCTGACGCCGAGAGGTTCGTTTGAGCTCTTCAGGAGGCCAAGAATGTGAAGGCCCTTTTCGAGGGAAAGACTGTTAGACATTGAGTGTTCCTATTATCGAAACAGTGTTCCATATAATGCACATTAAACGCACTCTCTATTTATCGTGTCAAGACGAATGTTCATTATAGTGTGTCGTCATAGAGTGTGCGTGAACCGAAAAATCGACCGATGGATATACGGGCGATTGTCGGTCTCAATGTTTTGCGCATCCGGCGTGAGCGAGCTCTTTCACAGGAAGAGTTGTCGCACCGTTCTCGACTCACTCGGGCTTATCTCAGCGGTTTCGAAGCGGGCAGGCGCAATCCGACGATCGTGTCCCTCAGTCGCCTGGCGGAGGCCTTGGGAGTCGATGTGAAGGATCTTGTTTCCTGATCGAAGGTGATTGGGAGATGAAAAAAAAGTAAAAAATTTCAATTATTTATTTGCAATCGTACCGGCCATCTTTTCGGGATTATTTCCCTTTTTTAGGCTCCGGTGACTGTCGCCGGATCAGAACTTCGGGCTCGATCTGTAAGGCGGATGACAGGGCCTCGACCGCGTCGAGTGTCGGAGAGCTCAACTCCCTTTCCAGCTTGCCGATGTAACTTCGGTCAAGCCCGGCAAACATAGCAAGGCGTTCCTGTGATAGGCCGCATTGCTGCCGGCAGAGCCGAAGATTCCTTGCGAAAATGGCCGTCAATTTCATGAAGAAATCTATCCAGAATGCAACTTTTATGGCGACATACTATAGTCATCATTCGCAAATTCCGGGACTTGTGCAGCCGTTTTTCGGTGATGATAATCATCTCAAGGATTGTTGTTCATTTGAACGTTTCGGATGATCCTTTGCGAAGTGTTCCGCAGATTTCCGCATTTTGTTGCGGTCATGAAAGCAAATTCAACATGGGCCGCGTCAGTCAGGCAAGGCTCGTGATTGCCTTTCCATACCTTTTACTCGTGAGATGACGAATGATTGGTCTATCTATTTCACAGTTCAGAAAGCTTACCCCCAGGGAAATCGAAGTTCTCACGTGGACTTCGCAAGGCAAGACTGCTTGGGAAGTTTCCGTCATCTTGAGCATTTCGAGGAACACGGTGAATACCCATCTTCGAAATTCGAAAGACAAACTCGACACCTCGAATATCGTTCATACGATCGTTGAAGCAGTGAGGCGAGATCAAATCAAGATCTGATTTTGCTCCATATGTAACCTTATGACCGAGCTCCTCTGTTCGGAGCCTTGATTTTTTGCGGCTCTTCTGCTGATCGCGTCATTGGCGGTCATCCACTCTTGTTGTATCGCGTAGGAGTGCGCCATGGTGTCTGAGACGGTTTGGTCTTCGCCGCAGTTCCCGAACAGTTTTCCGCCGCTTGATCGCAGCGGATTCACCTTCGAATTTCTGCGAAGAAACGATGACTATCGATTCGACTACGTTGAGTTTTCTAGACGAAAAACGGCGGTGGCCAAACGCAACGCCTTGAATGTGCTGGCGATCAGATGGGGGCTTGTATTTCCCTCTGGATCCTGATGTCCCCGCTTGGTTGACACAGCCACTGTGGCATCCAGATATCGATCCGGAGGCCATTTTGGTTGCGGAAGCGCCGGCCGGTCATTCAGAATGCCTCGAATTCAATCCGGAAAATCTGCCGGCAATGGTGAGAGGGGTGGGTCGGGAACAGGCCGTTTACATCCCGGCGTCAGGGCCGGACGGTAGTTTGCGGATCTGGTTTACCGATGGCTCATTGCCCACCAGAGCTGCGGCGCTCCTGCCAATGGACGGCGACCTGGATATTCGTCTGCACAGCTTGCAGCGGATGCGGCGTTGGTTGAGCCACAGGCAGGCCGGGCCTGTTATGCGCCAGCAACAGATTTCAGTATTCCATCGCCATCGGTTCATTCTCATGTTGAGGGTTCTGGATGGCCTTCGTGACGGTGCCTCCAGGCGTGAAATCGCCAGCGTCATGTTCAATCGTAACTTTCGGACCATCTCTGCTGTCGAATGGCAAAATACTTCTGAGCGACGGCACCTTGCTCGCCTCATCGTTGAAGCCAAGGACTATGTCTGCGGTGGCTACCGTCGCATCTTGCGGGGTGGGGCACCGAAGGGGCAGCTTTTTCGCAACGCCGGCAATCAGGATGTCACGTCCGCCTGACCGGCCGAAAGTCCCGCGTCCGATTGCCGGGGACAGGTTACTTGTTGGCAAATTCTGTCACTCCTCCCAACCGCAGTTTTTTCTCCATTGTCGCAGCCGACCCGCCGCTTTGACGGTAGCCGCGATGGAGGCAGACGATGCAGGAAAAAACCGACAGTAATTGGCCGCGCTTCGTGCGCACCCCCGAAGCGGCCCGCCTTCTCGATCTTTCGCCCCGCACGCTCGAAAAGCATCGCTGCGACGGAACCGGGCCGATTTATCACAAGCTCGGCGGTCGCGTCGTTTATGCAGTCACCGACCTTCATGCGTGGATTGACGCATCCGCACGCCAGTCCACCTCCGAGGCCGCTTCGAGCGCGCGCATGCCGCAAGTGTCGATGGCAGGTCGTGCCATTGGCATGACGCGCTGATTGCCCGGATTGGCGCCGATGCCCGAACACAGGACATATCAGGGACAACAGCTCGAGCTGTTTCAGCCAAGCGGCGGCAATATCGCCGCCCGCGATGCACAGGACCTCATGTCCTGGCCGTTCTTCTCATTGGCCAAATCCCGCCGCGTGGCGCCGATCGACTTTCGCATGGGCGATGTAGCAATTCGGGTGGAGGCGACCGCCGAACACGGCATGGCGACGATCTGGGACGCGGACATCCTGATCTGGGCTGCATCGCAGATCGTCGAAGCGCGCGACAACGGTCTGCAGACATCGCGGCTGATGTCGGCCACGCCCTATGAAATCCTCACCTTCATCCACCGGGACGATTCCGCCCGCAGCTATGAAAGGCTGAAGGCAGCACTCGACAGGCTGCAATCCACCACGATCGCCACCACGATCCGCCAGCCGTCCGAACGGCGCAGACATCGCTTCTCATGGATCGCCGAATGGAAGGAGCGGCTTGACGTTCATGGACGGCCGCTCGGCATCGAGCTCATCCTCCCGGACTGGTTCTATGCCGGGGTGATCGACGATGCGCTGATCCTCACCATCGACAGGGATTATTTCGATCTCAAGGGTGGATTTGAGCGTTGGCTTTACCGGCTCGTGCGCAAGCACGGCGGTCGCCAGACATGGGGCTGGAGCTTCGATCTCAAACACCTGCACCTGAAGTCCGGCAGCCTCTCGCCCCTCAAGCACTTTGTCTATGACCTGCGCGGTATCGTCCAGCGTCAGCCGCTGCCTGGCTACCGGCTTGCGCTCGTCACCGATCCGGACGGTCGCGTCCGCCTGACCTTTCAACCAACCTCAACCGATTTGTCTGGCATTGCCGCGTTCCGCGCGCCGCGTCGCCGGATGATCAGACTGTGAGCAAGCTGTGGACAGACCCGTGCTATCGAGGACCGCCAAGCCCGTGCTATCGGGGACCGGATTCCCGTGCTATCAAGGACCGAAATCGGAATTAACCATCCGTACTTCTTTGGTTATTCGCTCCCCTAACATTCCTAACCTAGATTCCTTCGGTATCTTTCTAACGGACCGTCCTGCATCGGCGGCCGGTGGATCGCATGCAGCGTCATACGTCTGCGCCCTCATTGCACCCCTCTCGTCATTCACCTCGGGAGCGGGACGATGAAAACGGGTATACACATTGACAGCATTCCGCCCAGTCGAACCCTGGTCGAACTGACATGGCGCGAGAAGCGGATCGAGCATTGGATCCGCTTCGGCCGGATCGCTGAAGAACAGCGCATCGATCGTCACCGCCGCATTGTCGGATTTACTCCCGGTAGCGTGTTCGCCTTCGTCCGATGGGCCGCGAATGACTACGGCACGGTCGTTTCCCGTATCGATATCCTGCGCGCGGTGGCGCCAGGCGAAGCGTTCCAGACGCTTCCATTCGTGCGTCCAGGCGGCGACATCCTGTTGCGCATCCACGGTTGGCCGAAGGTTGAAACGGTCCTGAACACCATCGACGCGATCGAAGCGCTTGGTGTCGATCCGGCTGACGTCGCGCCAGACCACTGGCGGCATGTCCACAATCGCGTCAGCGTCAACGAGCCGTTTCGGACCTACAGCCTCGAGCAGCATCGTGCCTGGCTAAAACGGCGGAGCATTTTCCCAATCGCAGACAACACCACCGGCAACGATCGCGGTGGAGGCACACCATGACGCGCTTTGCACGGGTAATGGTGACATACTTTTCCGCACTCGCCACCGGCGTCGCGGCGTTCGTTGATCCACCGAAGAAGCTGATCTGGAACGCCAGTGCCAGCGCGCCGGTCGGGCTTTATCGAGTTGTTCCAGTCGATCGCATCGACGTCACCGATCTGGCTGTGGTCATGCCGCCCGACGAACTGGCAAGCTTCCTGGACGAGCGCCGCTATCTGCCAAAAGGCTTGCCGCTTCTCAAGCGCGTGCTGGCGCTCAATGGCACCGAAGTTTGCCGCTCCGGGACCGACATCATCGCCTACGGCATGAGTTACGGACAGGCCCGCGAGAGCGATAGCCAAGGCCGCCCGTTGCCCGTCTGGCAGGGATGCCGGCAGATCGCCGAGAGCGAAGCCTTTTTCATGAACTGGGATGCACCCGACAGTTTCGACAGCCGCTATTTCGGGCCGCTTCCCCTCACAACCGTCATCGGTCGGGCGATCCCGCTCTTGACGACCGACGATCCTCATCCGGCCGCAGACAGCTTCCGCCAGCCGGTTTCCGACGAGCCTTGACGGCTTGTTCCTCCACCAACGAAAGGATTTTTCATGACCCAGATTGGTACCTTCACCCGCAACAGTGACGGCTTTTTCGGCCGCATCCGCACGCTCACCCTCGATGCCGAAGTGACCATCCTGCCAGCCGACGAAACCGACGCTGAAAATGCGCCGAACCATCGCATCTTCGGCGATGGCCTTGAGGTTGGCGCGGCATGGGACCGCACCGGAGAAAGGGCAGGGGCGTATCTGTCCGTCACCATAGATGATCCGTCCTTCGTCGAGCCGATCCGCGCAAGGATGTTCGAGTCAGACACCGGGAAGGATGTCTGGAATCTTCACTGGACGCGCAAGGCGCGGCGCGACGAACAGGCGTGACCGTCATGCGCTGCCGTCCTTCCCGCGAACCTTCAGGCGTAATCCTCTTGATCGATCGAGCGCCGATCAATCCCCTCGACCCGATCGCCTATCGGGTGGCCGTCGCGCGCAACGGAGGTCAGGGGCGGCGGCCTGTTTTCCGGGAAGTGGACACGTCATCAGGCGTCGACCGTACGGAAAATGTCGGTCGACGGCGAAGCCTCGCCCTTGACCGAAGCGAGCACGATGGCAGACTGATGGCGTTTCGGGATGGCGGTGCTCACGCTGCTGTTCCAGCGATCACGGCGATGTTCGTCGCGGTCATCATGATCGTCACGCAGCCGCAGCCATGCCTAGCATTGGCTGATCCTATGAAAACCGCTGCTCTGCCAGATAGCTCAGTCGAGGCGGCGGAGGCGTCTGATCCATGGGCAAACCACATCACTGAAGCTGCCGGACGTTTCGCCATTCCCGAACGATGGATACGCGCCGTCATGCAGGCTGAAAGCGATCATGATCCGCTTGCCGTCTCGCCGAAAGGCGCGATGGGGCTGATGCAGATCATGCCGGCGACATGGATGGAACTACGCACACGGTATCACCTTGGCGATGATCCTTATCAGCCGCGTGACAACATTCTCGCTGGTTCTGCCTATCTCGCAGAGCTGCATGATCTCTATGGCTCCCCGGGGTTTCTCGCGGCCTACAATGCCGGCCCCGGTCGCTATGAAAAACACCTTGTTTTCGACGAACCACTTCCCGCCGAGACCGTCAATTACATCGCGAAAATCATGTTGCTGATCGACGGGGATACAGCCGCCCCCAAGCGCACGGTCGTTCAGCCGTTGCGCTCCTCATGGTCGATTGCGCCGCTGTTCATCGCGCGTTCTCTCACCGGAAATGGTGATGGTAACAATACGCTCAGTCTCCCCTCCGGCCGGCCTTCTGACGACCGTACGATTGTCGATCTGTCGGCGCTCGCACCGTCGTCCGACGGTCTGTTTGTGCGCCGCAACGTCGAAGAGGAGCTAATGCGATGATTGTCGTAGTCTCTGTTACTGCTTGGGGCTGGATCGTAGGGATTGCGGGGTGGGGAGGGGCAGCGGGAGACACGACCGAGGGAAGGCGAGATAAAAGCAGGCGATGTGCGCCTGTGTTCGGTCGTGTGTTTTCAGGGGCTTATGGCGGATTTGCGCGATGTGCGCCTGATCGGCACAGCCTGCGCATTTGCCATTCTTGCAAGGATTGCCTCAGCTTTGCGCGATGTGCGGGGCCTCAGCCATGAGCGGCGAGGACGATGTCCGCATACGGCCAGGCCGCATCCGCTCCACCCGCGCACAACAAGCGCGGCCCTTCATCGCCCAGGCACTGGCGGCCGCTCAGCGCGCCGGCGGCAGGGTCTCGCGCTCCGGCAAAATCAGCTCGGGGAGCCGCTCGCGTTTCGGGCGTGGCCAGCGCGCGACCGTGCAGGCCAATCGGCTGCTCACAAGCCGTTCGCGTAATACAGTCATCAAAACGCGCGTCGTACGGCACAATGCTCGTTCGGCGCCCCTGAGCGCCCACCTCAGCTATCTCCGGCGTGAGGGCGTTACCCAGGATGGGGAGAAGGCGCGGCTGTTCGGGCCGGGGACCGAGGACGCCGATCCCAAGGCCTTTGCGGAGCGGATCCAGGACGACCGGCATCACTTCCGGTTCATCGTCTCGCCCGAGGACGCGACCGAGATGTCTGACCTCAAGAGCTATGCCCGCGACCTGATGGGGCAGATGGAGAAGGACTTGGCTACCCGCCTCGACTGGGTCGGCGTCGATCACTGGAACACCGACAATCCGCACGTCCATATCATCCTGCGCGGCCGCACCGACGACGGCCAGGACCTCGTTATCTCCCGCGACTACATCAAGGAAGGCATGCGCGCCCGCGGAAAGGATCTCGTCACCCAGGAGCTGGGGCCGCGCACTGATCACGAGATTCGCCGCAACCTCGAACGGCAGATCGAGGCGGAGCGCTGGACCAATCTCGACCGGCAGCTTGCCAGGGACAGCTACCGTACCGGCGTCGTCGATCTCGCCCCGCACCCAGATCGCCAGCCGGACGAATTCCACACGATGAAAGTCGGCCGATTGCGGAAGCTGGAGACGCTCGGCCTCGCGGATCAGGTCGGTCCCGGCCAATGGGTCGTGTCCGAGAATGCCGAGGGAACGCTGCGCGAGTTGGGCGAGCGTGGCGACATCATCAAGCGCATCCATCGCGGCCTGACCGATCGCGGCATCGTGCGCGGCGCGGCCAACTATGTGCTCGCCGGCGAAAGCCTCGACGATCCTGTCGTTGGGCGGCTGGTCGATCGTGGTCTCGACGATGAGTTGAAGGGCACGGCCTATGCCGTGGTGGATGGCACCGACGGACGCACCCATCACATCAAGCTGCCTGACCTTGATGCTGCTGGCGACGGCGCGCCGGGCTCGGTCGTCGAGCTGCGCAAGTTCGACGACGCGCAGGGACGCCGCCGCGTCGCGCTCGCGGTCCGCTCCGATCTCGACATCGAACGGCAGGTTCGTGCCACCGGCGCCACATGGCTCGACCGGCAGGCAATCGCCCGAGATCCCGTGGCGCTCGGCGGTGGCGGCTTCGGCGCGGAGGTGCGCCAGGCGATGGATAGGCGCGCCGAACATCTCGTTGGCCAGGGTCTCGCCGAGCGGCAATCGCGCGGCGTCAGCTTCTCGCCAGGCCTGATCGACACGTTGCGGCAACGCGAGATTGAGGCCCTCGGCCAGAAGCTGGCAACAGACACCGGCCGACCCTTCTCCAAGGTAGGGACCGGCGAGTATGTCGCCGGGACGTATCGACAGCGCTTTGCGCTCGCCTCCGGCCGCTTTGCCATGATCGACGACGGCCTCGGCTTCCAGCTCGTGCCTTGGACGCCATCCCTCGAAAAGCAAATCGGCCAGCATGTCTCCGGCGTCTCGCGCGGCGACGGCGGCGTCGACTGGAGCTTCGGGCGCAAGCGCGGGCTCGGGATGTAATCCAATCAAGAAAGGAACAAGCCATGTCGTCGACCAAGATCCTCTGGGGGCAACTCATCACCGTCTGCCTGATCGTCCTCATGACGACCTGGGCGGCGACACAGTGGACCGCGTGGCGGCTGGGATTCCAGCCGCAGCTCGGGGACCCGTGGTTCGAACTGGCGGGCTGGCCGATCTACTATCCGCCGGCCTTCTTCTGGTGGTGGTACTTCTACGATGCGTACGCACCGCCAATCTTTATCGAAGGTGGTTTCATTGCAGCGTCCGGGGGCTTCATCGCTATTGCCGCTGCGATCGGCATGTCCGTCTGGCGCGCGCGCGAGGCGAAGAATGTCGAAACCTACGGCTCCGCCCGCTGGGCAGGTCCCGACGAGATCAAAGCGGCCGGTTTGCTCGGCCCCGACGGCGTCGTGCTCGGTAAGCACGATCGCGATTACCTTCGCCATGACGGGCCGGAGCATGTGCTGTGCTTCGCGCCGACCCGGTCCGGCAAGGGCGTCGGCCTGGTCGTGCCGTCGCTTCTGACCTGGCCTGGGTCGGCGATCGTCCACGACATCAAGGGCGAGAACTGGACGTTGACCGCTGGCTTTCGCGCCCGCCATGGTCAAGTCTTGCTGTTCGATCCGACCAACGCGAAGTCTGCCGCCTACAATCCGCTGCTGGAAGTCCGGAAAGGGGAATGGGAGGTTCGCGACGTACAGAATATCGCCGACATTCTCGTGGATCCCGAAGGCTCGCTGGAAAAGCGAAACCACTGGGAGAAGACCAGTCACGCGTTGCTGGTTGGAGCGATCCTCCATGTTCTCTATGCCGAGGCCGACAAGACACTCGCTGGCGTAGGCGCCTTCCTGTCTGATCCCAAGCGGCCAATCGAGTCAACGTTGGCTGCCATGATGAAGACGGCGCATCTGTGCGAGGCCGGGCCGCATCCCGTCATCGCGTCCGCCGCGCGCGAGTTGCTGAACAAATCCGACAACGAGCGGTCCGGCGTGCTGTCGACCGCCATGTCGTTCCTTGGGCTCTATCGCGATCCCATCGTCGCCGAAGTCACACGCCGCTGCGATTGGCGCATCATCGACATCGTTGGCGGCAAGCATCCGACTACGCTCTACCTCGTGGTGCCACCGTCCGACATCAACCGGACCAAGCCGCTGATCCGCCTGATCCTCAATCAGGTCGGACGCCGCCTGACCGAAGACCTGCAAGCGAAAGGCAACCGCCATCGGCTTCTCCTGATGCTCGACGAATTTCCGGCACTCGGCCGCCTCGACTTCTTCGAGAGTGCGCTCGCCTTTATGGCCGGATATGGCCTCAAGGCGTTTCTGATTTCCCAGTCGCTGAACCAGATCGAGAAGGCTTATGGTCCGAACAACTCGATCCTGGACAACTGCCACGTCCGTGTCAGCTTCGCGACCAATGACGAACGTACCGCGAAACGGGTATCCGATGCGCTGGGCACCGCCACCGAGATGAAGGCGATGAAGAACTATGCCGGTCACCGGCTCTCGCCATGGCTCGGGCATTTGATGGTCTCCCGCTCCGAGACGGCGCGGCAGCTCCTCACCCCCGGCGAGATCATGCAGCTTCCGCCCTCGGACGAGATCGTCATGGTCGCCGGCATCCCGCCGATCCGAGCTAAGAAAGCCCGATACTACGAGGATAGCCGCCTTCAGGAGCGAATCCTGACGCCACCTACCCTGACCAAGCCAAAGAGCGGACAAGCCGACGACTGGAGCAACATTGAACCTCCGAAGCCGCCGGTATTAGACACGCGGGTCGCGGCAGAAGCGCAGACGGACGACGATCCGACGGACTCTGAACGCCGACATCAGCCGGAACTGAGCCGAACCAGGACGGTCGAGCGTAAGGATGTGATCGAGAACGAATTCGAGATCGACCCCCGCGACGATGTGGAGGAGGACGCCGCCCGCCTCAGCCGTATGAACCAGACCATGCGCCAAGTAGCACGTCAGGCCTCGCTCGATCCGGGCGATGGGATCGATCTGTAGGAGACGATTGTGATAAAAGCTCCCAAGAAACAGCGCCTCTCAGTCTATCTTGATCCTGATGTCATGAAGGCGCTCGCTGCGTATGCTGCTCGGCGCGATCAATCTCTATCCCTGATCGCCGAAGCGGGTATCGCGTCCTTCCTGTCGCCAGATGGAGCCGAGCGACAGGAGGCTGCCACCACCAAGCGGCTCGACCAACTCGACCGCCGCATGACGCGAATGGAGCGCGACCTCGGTATTTCGGTCGAGACGTTGGCTGTATTTGTGCGCTTCTGGTTGTCGACAACTCCAGCGCTGCCAGAGCCTGCCGCGCAGGCCGCACGGGCCAAATCGAGTGAACGCTACGAGGCGTTCGTCACCGCGTTGGGGCGCAGGCTCGCGAAGGGTCCTAAGCTGAGGCAGGAAATTTCCGAGGATATCGAGCGAGCCGACCACGAAAACCAGTGATTTTCGCTGATATGCGGCTTTTGTGCCACCGAGTTTTGTTGGGTCTCGTTGGCTATCCGATACTTGGCTGCACGGCCGCATGACCGAAGTAGTGGAGCAAGCCTGCCCCGCACCTAGCAAGTATTTTTTCGCTCCTCTACGAGCGCCTACGATCCCGGAAAGAATAGTGTTGCCGGCACCTAATTTGTGCCTTTCTTGATTGTCCCTGTCGCCATCCGGACGTTTTGCGGATGGCCCGAACGGGGGCGTCATGGTCAATCATCGTCAAGAAGGGCAAGCCGTTTCACGCGGCGCGCGCATGCTCCGTACGGCACTGGGGCCGGCCATCGCCGCCTATCTCGAGGATCCCTACGTCGTCGAAGTAATGCTGAACCCGGACGGACGCCTTTGGGTCGATCGTCTGAAGGAGGGTCTTGTCGCAACAGACGACATACTGATCCCGGCCGATGGCGAGCGCATCGTGCGCCTGGTTGCGCATCACGTTGGCGCCGAGGTACACGCCGGCGCACCACGCGTCTCGGCCGAACTGCCGGAAACCGGCGAACGCTTCGAGGGATTGCTGCCGCCGGTCGTTGCCGCAGCGACGTTCGCCATCCGCAAGCCTGCTGTCGCTGTCTTCACGCTTTCCGATTATGTCGCCGCCGGCATCATGACCCAGGGCCAGGCCGAGGTGCTTCGGCTGGCGGTGGAGAAGCGCAAGAACATACTTGTCGCCGGCGGCACATCCACCGGCAAGACGACACTCACCAATGCTCTGCTGGCGGAAGTCGCCAAGACGTCCGATCGCGTGGTGCTGATCGAAGATACCAGAGAGTTGCAATGTGCCGCCCCTAATCTCGTGGCGCTGCGGACCAAAGATGGCGTGGCCTCGCTCTCCGATCTGGTGAAGTCGTCGCTACGTCTGCGGCCGGACCGTATTCCGGTCGGAGAGGTGCGCGGCGCGGAAGCCCTTGACCTCCTGAAAGCGTGGGGCACCGGCCATCCAGGTGGCATCGGCACGATCCACGCCAATACGGCGATCGGGGCACTGCGGCGGCTGGAGCAACTCGTGCAGGAAGCCGTCGTCACGGTTCCCCGCGCGCTTATCGCCGAAACCATCGACATCATCGCCGTTCTGTCCGGCCGTGGCGCTGCCCGCCGCCTTGTGGAAATCGCTCTTGTCGACGGGCTCGATCCCGTCACCGGCGACTACCGCACCCTCAACGCTCAAGCTCCTCCCGCTCACCAACTTCTCCCGAAAGGAGACCAGCAATGAATACGTCTGTCTCGTTTGTCCTTCGTCGTGCTCGTAATTGCCTTGTCCACGCGACGGCGCTTGCCTCGATCGCGCTGCTGATGGCGGCACCCGCCCATGCCTCCGGTTCGTCCATGCCGTGGGAGGAGCCGCTGCAGCAGATCCTGGAATCCATCGAAGGGCCGGTCGCCAAGATCGTCGCGGTGATCATCATCATCGCCACCGGCCTAGCGCTCGCCTTCGGCGACACGTCCGGCGGCTTCCGCAAGCTGATCCAGATCGTCTTCGGGTTGAGCATCGCATTCGCCGCCAGTTCCTTCTTCCTGTCGTTCTTTTCCTTCGGCGGCGGAGCGCTGGTCTGATGGGAGCAAGTTTCCAGCAAGAAGATGAAGTGCGCGGTTTCTTCGCGACCGTGCATCGGTCGCTGGCCGAGCCGATCCTGCTCGGCGGCGCTCCCCGTGCCGTGGCCATTGCCAACGGCACGCTTGCCGCTGCCGTCAGCCTCGGCCTTCGCCTCTGGATCGCCGGGCTGGTGATCTGGGCCATCGGCCATTTCGCGGCCGTCTGGGCTGCGAAACGCGATGCGCAATTCGTCGACGTCGGGCGCAGGCACCTGCGCTATCCGGCGCATATGGGCGTGTGAGGATTTGCCGATGATGAACCTTGCCGAATACCGCAAACGCGCTTCCCACCTCTCCGACTTCCTGCCATGGGCGGCTCTGGTCGCACCGGGCGCCGTCCTGAACAAGGACGGTTCGTTCCAGCGCACAGCGCGGTTTCGGGGTCCCGATCTCGACAGCGCCACGCCGGCCGAGCTGGTGGGGACCACGGCACGGCTTAACAACGCGCTGCGTCGCCTTGGCTCCGGTTGGGCGATCTTCGTCGAAGCCCAGAGGAACCCTGCCACCGACTATCCGGAAAGCCTGTTTCCGGATTCCGCATCTGCGCTTCTCGACATAGAGCGGCGCGAACAATTCGATGAATCCGGCCTTCTCTACGAGAGCAGCTATTTCCTGACCTTCGTGTGGCTGCCGCCTGCGGAAGAAGCCTCACGCCTGGAAAGCTGGCTCTACGAGGGCCGGGAGAAAAGCGGTGTGGATCCATGGGAACTGCTGAACAGTTTCATCGACAGGACGGATCGTGTCCTCCATCTCGTGGAAGGCTTCGTTCCGGAAGCCGGATGGCTGGATGACGCGGAGACGCTCACCTACCTGCATTCGACCATTTCCACCAAACGCCATCGTGTCCGTATTCCGGAAACACCTGTCCACCTTGACGCGTTGCTGGCCGATCAGCCTTTGGCCGGCGGCCTGGAGCCGAGGCTTGGCGATTTCCATCTGCGTACGCTGACGGTGATCGGGTTTCCGACGGTCACCTTTCCCGGCATCCTCGACGATCTCAACCGGCTGGCCTTTCCCTATCGGTGGAGCACCCGGGCGATCATGCTCGACAAGACCGACGCGACACGGCTGGTGACGAAGATCAGGCGGCAGTGGTTCGCCAAACGCAAATCCATCGCTGCGATCCTCAAGGAAGTGCTGACCAACGAGCAATCGGTCTTGGTCGATAGCGATGCCGCCAACAAGGCGGCCGATGCCGATGCAGCCCTGCAGGATCTCGGCTCCGATCAGGTCGGGGAAGCTTACGTCACCGCTACCGTCACTGTCTGGGATGCCGATCCGGCGATTGCCGACGAGAAACTGCGGCTGACGGAAAAGGTCATTCAGTCACGCGACTTCACGGCAATCATCGAAAGCGTCAACGCCATCGAAGCATGGCTCGGCAGTATCCCTGGCCAGACCTATGCCAATGTCCGCCAGCCGCCGATCTCGACGTTGAACCTCGCCCATATGATTCCGCTGTCCGCAGTCTGGGCGGGTCCGGCGAAGGACGAACATTTCGACGCGCCACCGCTGTTTTATGCCCGCACCGAAGGATCGACGCCGTTCCGGTTTTCTCTTCATGTCGGCGATGTCGGCCACACCATGATCGTTGGCCCGACCGGTGCCGGAAAGTCCGTGCTGTTGGCGATGATGGCCCTTCAGTTCCGCCGCTATCTCCGCTCCCAGGTCTTCGCCTTTGATTTCGGCGGAAGCATAAGGGCCGCAACGCTCGCCATGAATGGCGACTGGCAGGATTTGGGCGGTTCGCTCTCCGACGATACATCGCTCCTCAATACCGTGTCACTCCAGCCGCTCGCCGGAATCGAGGACACTCCGGAGCGGGCATGGGCTGCCGACTGGCTTGTCGATATCCTGATCCGTGAGGGTGTCACCGTCACGCCTGATATCAAGGAATATCTCTGGACGGCATTGACGTCCCTGGCTTCCGCGCCGGTCGTGGAGCGGACCATCACCGGCCTGACGGTACTGCTGCAATCATCTGCGCTCAAGCAGGCTTTGCGGCCCTACTGCATCGGTGGCCCATATGGTCGCCTCCTCGATGCGGAAATGGAATGGCTTGGGGACGCGCAGGTGCAGGCCTTCGAGACCGAAGGATTGATCGGCACGGGAGCGGCGCCCGCCGTTCTTTCCTATCTGTTCCACCGGATTGAATCCCGCTTCGACGGTCGGCCGAGCCTGCTGATCATCGACGAGGGCTGGCGGGCGCTGGACGACGGCGGCTTTGCCCAGAAAATCAAGGAATGGCTGAAGACGCTGCGCAAGAAGAATGTCAGCGTCGTCTTCTCTTCGCAGTCGCTCGCCGACATCGAGGCTTCGCCGATCGCGCCCGTGATCGTCGAAAGCTGCCCGACGCGCATCTTTCTCGCCAACGAGCGGGCCATCGAGCCGCAGATCACCTCAATTTATGAACGCTTCGGTTTGAATGCGCGCCAGATCGAGATCATCGCAAGGGCGACTCCGAAACGGGACTATTACTGCCAGAGCCGCAGAGGCAACCGGCTGTTCGAGCTTGGCCTTGGCTCCGTTGCGCTGACGCTTTGTGCTGCATCCACCAAGGCCGACCATGCGCTGATCGATGAACTGATCCGCAACGGTGCGCGCCCTTACTTTCTTGAAGCCTGGCTCGAGGCCAACGGCCTGCGCTGGGCCTCCGATCTTGTTCCCGACCTAACCAACGTCATCGACCAGTCGGCGGAAAAGACGAGCGGCTCGAATCCCATCCCCCTGTCACCCGAAGAGGAGATTTCCCAATGAAGACTACCGTTGTCCGTGCTGGCCTCAAAGGCCGCGTCCGCGCACTCGCCTGCGCCGCAGCCATTCTGGTCTTGCCATGCGCCGCTGTTCCATTCCTGGGGACGCCGGCTTTTGCATGGCGGATTGTCTACGACCCGACCAACTACAGCCAGAACCTGCTTTCGGCCGCCCGGGCACTGGAACAGATCAAAAACCAGGTCACATCGCTTCAAAACGAAGCCCAGATGCTCATCAATCAGGCGAAGAACCTCACCAGCCTGCCGACCTCGATGCTGTCGCAGATCGAGGACAATTTTTCCGAGATGAAGAACCTGCTCGGGGAAGCGGACCAGCTTGCCTACGACGTCCAGAACATCGACGAGCAATTCAACGCCACCTATCGCGATTTTGCCGCTGGAGACCGAACGGCAACGCAGCTGGTCTCGGCCGCGCAACAGCGCTGGCAGCAATCGGTTTCCGCTTTCGAGCATTCGCTCAAGGCAGGAGCCGTGGCAGTCGACAATATCGAGGGCACGCAACGGCAGACCAGCGAACTGGTCGATGCCAGCCAGTCGGCAGTCGGTGTGCTGCAGGCGACCCAAGCCGGCAACCAGCTCATGGCCGTGCAGGCAAAACAGATCTCTGATCTGACCGCCATGCTCGCCGCGCAGGGCAGGGCCAGTGCGCTGGAACAGGCGAGGGCTGCAGCGGCACAGGAACAGGCCCGAGAGCAGTTCAGCCGCTTCATGACCGGCTCGGCCTACAGTCCGTCCAGCGTCCGCATGTTCCACGATTGAGGAGCACGGAGACAAATGGACCTGAAGATCGCCGCCCGGATACTTGCCGTCTTCGCATTTGGTGCAGGGCTGACCGCCGCAATCGTTGCCCTGCAAGATGAAGACGCAACCGATGCGAAAGTCCCCAGTATCGGGCGTCCGGGCGGCGAGCCCGTCAACACCGGGCTCTCGCGCTGCCGCGACCTTGGCATGGCCGCGGCCGATGATGCTGCCTGCCACAAGGCCTGGGCGGAAAATCGCCGCCGCTTCTTCGCAACCGATCGACCGGTCGCACCGAAGACCGGCGAGGTGCCGTCGCCATGAACAATACCGGCATCATCGACCGTTTCCTCGAAACCTTCACCGCCTACATCGACAGCGGCTTCGGTCTGCTCGGCGGGGAGGTGGCTTTCCTGACCTCGACGCTGATCGTCATCGATATCGTGCTGGCCGGTCTGTTCTGGGCATGGGGCGCGGATGAGGACGTGCTGCAGCGGCTGGTGAAGAAGACGCTCTATATCGGTTTTTTCGCCTTCATCATCGGCAACTTCAACCGGCTCGCGGGCATCGTCTTCGAGAGCTTTTCCGGGCTCGGTCTCAAGGCCGGTGGCTCTAGCCTGTCAGCCTCGGAACTGTTGCAGCCCGGTCGCGTGGCGCAGGTCGGTATCGATGCCGGCAATCCCATCCTGGAGGCCGCCGGCGAGTTGATGGGCTATATCGCCTTCTTCGAAAACTTCGTGCAGATCTTCGTCTTGATGGTGGCCTGGGTCATCGTTCTCGTTGCCTTCTTCATCCTCGCCATCCAGATCTTTATCACGCTGATCGAGTTCAAGCTGACGACGCTTGCGGGCTTCGTCCTGATCCCCTTCGCGCTGTTCAACAAGACATCCTTCCTCGCCGAGAAGGTGCTCGGCAATATCGTCGCCTCCGGGGTCAAGATACTGGTGCTGGCCGTCATCGTCGGCATCGGCTCCGGGCTGTTCGACGAGTTCACATCCGGTTTCTCTGAACAGCCGACCATCACCGAGGCACTATCGCTTGTGCTCGGCGCGCTCTCGTTGATGGGCCTGTCGATCTTCGGTCCCGGTATCGCCTCGGGCTTGGTGTCCGGCGCCCCGCAACTCGGAGCAGGCGCTGCCGTCGGAACCGGTCTTGCCGCAGCCGGTCTGGGAGCTGCCGGTTACATGGGTGCCAAGGCTGGACTGGGTGCGGCCGCAAATGCTGTCGGCGGTGTGGCGAGGGGAGGGGCAACACTCGCCGGCGGCGCCAGGACCGCCTACGGGCTTGGCGAAGCATCTGTTGGCACAACCGGGACTGGCGGTGGTGCTGCCGGTTTTGCCGGTGTCGCAAAAGCAGCCGCCGGTTTTGCCGTGACCAAGGGCAGGGCCATGGGGTCCGGCGCATCCCAATCCATGAGCTCCAGCTATCGCTCCGGACAGGCGGGCGCATGGAAGGCGACCGGCGGCAAGAACGAGGTCGGCGTCGGCATGCCCGAAGCCGCCAATGATCCATCGTTTGCCGGGCCGCAGTCCGCAAGTTCCGCCGCCGTGTCCGGCCCCGACATATCGCCCTCGACGCCGCCCGAATGGGCGCAGCGCATGAAGCGGAGCAGCACCGTCAGTCACGGTGTCAGCACAGCCGCCCACACGATCCGCTCTGCGGACCACGGCGGCGGCTCCATGTCCGTCTCTCTCAATCAGGATGACCGTTGATGAACATTTTTAGGCGACCTTCCGTGCGCTACGCACGCACCCCGGAACCCGAAACCCCCTACCAGAAGGCAGCGCAGGTCTGGGACGAGCGCATAGGCTCCGCTCGCGTGCAGGCGAAAAACTGGCGGCTGATGGCCTTCGGCTCTCTGTTTCTGGCTGGCGGTTTTGCATCGGCGCTGGTCTGGCAATCGACGCGTGGGACTGTGGTGCCATGGGTGGTGCAGATCGACAAGTTTGGCGAGGCGCAGGCCGTTGCCTCTGCCATGACCGACTATCGGCCGACCGATCCACAGATCGCCTGGCATCTCGCTCGTTTCATCGAACAGGTTCGCAGCATTCCGGCCGATCCGGTCATCGTGCGGCAGAACTGGCTTCGCGCCTACGAGTACACCACCGATCGCGGGGCGATCGCGCTTAATGACTATGCCCGTGCCAATGACCCGTTCACGAAGGTCGGCAAGAACCAGATCGCCGTCGAGATCTCCAGCGTCATCCGTGCCTCGCCCGACAGCTTCCGTATCGCCTGGACCGAACGGCAGTTCGAGAACGGCCAGCTATCCACCACCGAACGCTGGACCGCCATTCTGACCGTCGTGATCCAGCCGCCGCGCACCGCTGAAAAGCTGCGCTCCAATCCACTCGGCGTCTACGTCAACGCAATCAACTGGTCGAAGGAGCTTTCGCAATGAAGCGGGCATACAGGAAAAGTGCATCGCTGCTGCTGGCAACATTATTGTCGGCATCGGCGCTTGCCGGCTGCGCGAAGAAATACATTCCGCCGGAGATCGACTACGATGACGCGGCGCCCGCCGTGCTGACCGCCGATCCGGTTGGGCCTGTAAAGGTGGTCGAACTGCCGAAACCCCTGCCGCTACCCGGCCAGTTGAAGCCCATCAACGGGGAGAAGGCAAAGGCGGAGCCTGACGATCCGAAGACACGGATTACGTTGGCCAACGAAGCCGCTCGCATCCAGCCGGTCCGTGACGGCTTCATCAATGCCGTGCAGATCTATCCTTTCTCCGGCGGTGCGCTCTATCAGGTCTATGCTGCACCTGGTCAAGTGACGGACATCGCCCTTCAGCCAGGCGAGCAACTGGTCGGGTCTGGTCCAGTGGCTGCAGGCGACACCGTGCGCTGGATCATCGGCGATACTGAAAGCGGCACGGCGGCTTCAAAGCAGGTGCATATCCTGGTAAAGCCGACGCGGCCCGATCTCCAGACCAATCTGGTCATCAACACCGATCGACGCACCTATCATCTGGAACTGCGCTCCACGCCCTCGACCTATATGGCGTCTGTCTCGTGGCAATATCCGCAGGATCAGTTGATCGCGCTGCGGCGGCAGAATGCGAGAGCGACAGAGACGCAAGGCGTCGCCACCGGCATCGACATCTCGAAGCTGAACTTCCGTTACCGCGTCGAGGGTGATGCAGCACCGTGGCGTCCGATGCGCGCGTTCGATGACGGAGCAAAAGTCTATATCGAATTTCCCTCCGGCATAGGGCAGGGCGAAATGCCGCCGCTGTTCGTGATCGGACCGTCCGGCAACTCCGAACTGGTCAACTACCGCGCCCGTCAGAACTATTATGTCGTCGATCGGCTGTTCGCTGCGGCCGAATTGCGGCTTGGCGACAAGGACAGCGCAAAGCGTGTTCGCATCGTCCGTACCGATGGTCGATCAGTGGTGAAGCGGACCACGCTGTTTTCGTCGGAGCGCAGCCGATGACTGGGTCTGCAAAATCATCGGACATGAGCCTCCGAGCGGAACTACGCCTGCGGCCTGAGCCGCGCCGTGTCACGCGGTTGTCTCGTAAGTTGTTGATCGGTCTCGGCGGCGTTGCCAGTATCGCCATTTCAGCGGCGCTGTTCTGGGCGCTCGACACCAACCGGCGCGGCAACCAGTCCGCGACGGAGCTCTATAATGTCGACAACACGACACCAGCCGATGGCCTGGCCGGCCTGCCGAGAGATTACACCAACATTCCGAAACTGGGTCCGGCGCTGCCGGGAGACCTCGGCCGGCCGATCCTTCGGGCGCAGGAGGCGGGCAAGCCGGTCTTAACACCTAGCATCCAGACGCCGCGTGTCGATCCAGAAGAACAGCGCCGCCTTGCAGAGATCGAGGCCGCCCGTCTAGCAAAGCTGTTCACTGACAGTCGTGGGGAGCGAACGATGGGAGGCCAGACAATCGCATCGGCAACTGCACCTGCTTTTGCCGTCGATCCCGCCACCGGTATGCCGATTCCATCCGAGACACCATCGCTGGACGCCGGGTCCGCGCAAAACATGCAGGACCGCAAGCTCGCCTTCCTCAATGGCGAGACTGACCAGCAAACCGTCAGTACCGACCGCGTGCAGGAGAAGGTGTCTCCCTATGTCGTGCAGGCGGGCACCGTCATCCCCGCGGCCCTCATTACCGGCATCAAGTCCGATCTGCCCGGCCAGATCACCGCGCAGGTGACGGGACACGTCTATGACAGCCCGACCGGCTCGTATCTCCTCATTCCGCAAGGCGCCCGTCTGATCGGTCAATACGACAGTCAGGTTGCCTTCGGGCAGAGCCGTGTGCTGCTGGTCTGGAACCGCCTCATCATGCCGGACGGCTCATCCATCGTTTTGGAGCGTCTGCAGGGCGCCGACACTCAAGGGTTCTCCGGGCTCGAGGACGAAGTGGATTATCACTGGGGACAGCTGTTCAAAGCCGCAGCGCTCTCGACGCTTCTCGGCATCGGCACGGAACTCTCGTTCGATGACGAAAGCGACATCGCTCGCGCCATCCGCGAAAGCGCCCAGGACAGTGCATCCGACATCGGCCAGCAGATCGTTGGTCGCCAGCTCAATATTCAGCCGACCCTGACGATCCGGCCGGGTTTCCCGGTCCGCGTAATTGTCAACCGAGATCTGATAATGAAGCCTTATGGAGCGACAAAGGAGCCGGGATGACCAAGTTGAAGCTGTCTGCTATTCCCGACGAAAAGCCCGTCAAGATCACCATCGAGTTGCCAGCTCCGGTATTCCGGGATTTGCAGACGTATGCTGCGATTATTGCGCGCACCGCTGGCGAAGACACTCCACCCGACCCATTCAAACTCGTTGCCCCGATGCTTCAGAGATTCATGGCAACTGACAGGGGGTTCAGCAAAGCAAAGCGTGATGTTTACTGATTGACCGGCGGCTCGGTGCGGTCACGCCGTACCGAGCCGCTTCGCGGATATCCTACAGCGCTTCGACACCATGCCCGGTTAGTCTGGGCCACGCCTCTTGGCTGCTCCAAAATATGTGTAGCAAGCACATCGCGCCATTCGGTTGTCGTAAACCCTCATGCAGGCCGACGAAGGTAATAAGAAGCACAGGACTGCTTGATCTGCGTACGCTGTAACGGATAGGCAGACGCGTAAAATTCAGCTATCAGAATCGAATAAACTCCCATAGGTTGCTTTCTCGGCTCTCGAGGCACATTTGCTAATCGATTGAAACTAGAGTTGTGACGGAAGCGGACGGGGGCATAGTGGAATCCAAACTTGTGGCGCATCTGGCGCGTTGCGACGCAACCGCTCTCACGGCGCTGCTGGGTGAAGCTACAATGGCCCTCCTGACGCGGGTCGGTAATGACGCGATTGTTCCTACCGGTCTAGCTGAACTGGTTGTTTACGTACTCGGCGAGGATGGAGCACTTCGGGATACGGTAGTTAGACGGTTGCTCTTTGAAAAACTTACGCAGGATGAGGGAAAGCATCTTTGCGAGCTTCTGTTGGTCGCGTCCTATGCTCCGGCTACGACCTTGGCGAGTGTCGATTTCGACAACGACCAAACCAATAGCGACCTGCTCCGCCGGTTTTTTAATGTCACTGTCGATCTGGATGCCTCGGTGGTCAGTGCGACCCAGAATGCGACTGCGAGCCATCAACTGCGTGCGCATCAGGTCAATGCCTACCGGAAACTGCGACGCCTGATTAACGATCCGACAGCCACTGCCTTGGTACATATGCCCTTCGGTGCTGGTAAGCTCCGCACTGTCGCAACTGCTATTTTGGACCTATATCGAGGCGAGGCCGACGGACGAGTTGTCGTCTGGTTAGCGTCCGGCGAGGCTCTATGCGAAGAGATTTTCGATGAGCTGAGCGGTGTTTGGCAACAGCTAGGTTCTCGCAACGTCACCGCTTTCCGGCTTTACGGCGATCATCCAACACCCGATCTCGATATCATCGGGAACGGGATTGTCGTTGCAGATGTGGAAAGGCTCTTCAACAAAGAAGCAGGGTTGGTTAGCTTGGGGCGCCGAACACGCGTTCTTGTCGTCGGTGATGCTGAACTACTCATCCATTCTCCTGTCGTTGCGGTGATAGACGTGATGTCCCAGGAGGGCGATTTTTCTATAATTGGTGTATCGGCGTCGCCAGCTAGCGTTATCCAATCACGTCAGGCACTGGCCGCGCTAATTGCAAAATTTTCAGGTTCTTGCATTTCGATCGAGGTCGAAGATCCGGCGGCATTGTTGCGAGACGCTGGTGATGTTGACCATATAACCGTTGAAATAAAGGACGTGCCATTGGCATTGGCAGATCCAATCTTATTGTCCGGGATTGATCTTAGCCACGAGGACATGGGGCAATTAAGCAGGGACGTTGACCGCAACCACGCTCTTCTTGAGATTGTATTGGCGGAGGCGAAGGCGACGACTGCACCAATCGTCCTATACTCACCTACAGCCGAACATGCCCGCCTCTTCGCCGGTCTACTTCGCCTGCGAGGGATGCGATCAGCCGCAATTACCGCTGACATGTCACGGCAGCAGAGAACTTTGGCTTTGCAGAGGTATGTCTCACGTTCTGACAAGATCCTCTGCGTTCACGGCTTCTTTCTTTCTGGGGTGGAAATTCCCACAGTGTCCACCGCAATATTGGCCTGCCCCACTACGTCCGGCGCCCTGATTTATGAAATGGTGGGGCGTCTGGCCAGTGGCCGGGGCCAGCCGAAAAATCCCCTGAGGGTCGTTGTGGTTGGCGACCCTATTCCCGATTATCTGGTTCTGGCGCGAGGACTAGAAAATTGGGACGCCCTCAACATTTAGGAGCCAAGATGTCGTTTCCGATTATTCCACAGAACCTCTCCATAACGGCGATGCGAAGCTCGGGATACCGGGACAGCGCACACGCGCTTGCGGAGCTTATCGACAACGCTATTCAGGCTGGCCAAGAGCATGGAGGCACGACGCAAGTAGAGCTGATCTGTGTCGACGAGGCGCCGTCCAGTACGGTACGAAAACGAATCTCCCGAATCGCGGTTTATGATAACGCCGTGGGAATGGATCCTGCCGCGTTGAGAAAAGCTCTGCAGTTCGGAAACGGTTCAAGACTGGATCCCAAGAACCAGAAAGGTATCGGCAAGTTTGGAATGGGCCTGCCAAACTCTTCAATCTCGCAGTGCAAACGCGTGGACGTTTGGAGCTGGCAGGGTGGAAACGTCTTTCACACCTATCTTGACATCGACACTATTCAAAATGGAAATCTGACGGAGGTTCCGGATCCGACGGTTTCCGCAATTCCAGCGGAATGGTTGAAGTTGATCGCTGGAGAGATTGCGCCTCACGGTACATTGGTCGTTTGGAGCAACCTCGACCGCATCTCTTGGAAGCAAAGTTCAACATTGCTGCGCAATACAGAGTTCATCGCGGGGCGGGTCTATCGAAGGTTCATAAATAAAAAATCCGTGCGAATTCGCTTGGCTGCCTACGAACTCGCTGCTGGCACTTACAATTCAACTTACGAGAGCTTCGTACGCCCAAATGATCCCCTCTATCTCATGGCAGGCACCAATACCCCAGCCCCGTTCGATCAGCTCGCTGCTTTTGAACTCTTCGGCGAACCGGTTTCATTGACCGTTGGATACAATGGTCAAGAACACGATGTGACGATCCGCGCCTCGATCTCAAAGAAGGAGACTCGCCGCGAGGGCGGCAACCGCCCAATTGGGAGGCATGCCAAAAAAAATCAGGGTATTTCCGTAGTCCGCGCTGACAGGGAACTTGAGCTCAACCGCAGCTTTGAAAACTCTTATGATCCACGAGAACGCTGGTGGGGTATCGAAGTCGAATTCGAGCCAGCTCTCGACGATGTGTTTGGAGTGACAAACAACAAGCAGGCGGCGACCGGCTTCTACCTCATGGATCTCGGCGACGATGCTGCGGCTGAAGGTATGTCAGAAAGCGAATACCGCGACATGCTGAAGGCTGATCGTGATCCTCGTCTTCCGATGTACCGAATCAGCCGGGAAATAGACAAACTTCTTGATGCAATGCGTGCCCGGATCGCAAAAATGAAAGAAGGGGAACGAACGGCAAAGCGGCAGGAGACTGACGCAAACAAGGCTGAGAAGGCTGCTACAGAGGCTGTCAATCGGCGCCGGGAGCGAATTGGAGATACCGGCCGCAGTGACCAGGGCGAAAAATTATCACCAGAAGCCCGTGCTCAGGCTCTGATGATGGAGATCGTGAATGACGGCGTGGAAGACAAAGTCGCGCAGCAGATCGCGATTGACTACGTTGCCAAAAAAATCAAATTCCGATTTCGCCACGCCGATGTCTCCGGCCAAACAATCTTCGACACTTCGACTGTCGGGGGGGTGATACTGATCACTCTCAATACGCGTCACCCGGTCCACGAAAAGCTGTTTGAAGTGCTCAGAGATGAGGAGGCTGTTAGTAACTCATACGCGAAGGAAGTTTTGTCACTGATAGCAGCTTGGGCACGTCTTGAAGATGAAGCGCAAACCGACAAAATGCGGATAGCAATAGAGGATATGAGGCTGCAGTGGGGCCGTATGGCTATGGACTTCTTCGAGCTTGAGGAAGATTAGGGTACTGCGGATACTGGAGCGAATGAATGAGTGGCCAGGACGCAATACGCGGTTTCGCCGTGCAGACGTTGATTTGTTTGCTGGACGCGCTGAGGATTGGCGTGCCGGAGTGGCGCTTTGTCACCATCGAACCAGACATTGCGGGAGACAAGGTTGATATTCTTTGGGAGTACGACAACGATAAACTCGCCCAACAGGTAAAATCGTCCAAGAACCAGATTGGGCGCGCTGCGGTCGAAACTTGGTGCGAGGAACTGAGCCAATCGGGCTCAGCAGACAGATATCAGCTTATACTAGCGGGGCCTATCGCTGCTGCGGTACTGGAACATTCACCTTTTCACGGTGTATCTGTCCCCACGCCCACGTCTATGGACACGTTGGCGCTCATCGATCAAGCGGTCACAAAGCTTGACCGATATCTGTTGGCGAAGGCGTTCCCCCTCATACCTCTTCCCATGCGCGAGGCAATGGTAAGCTTGATCGCTGCGCGACTAATCGACGGTTCAATACGAGCTGATAGAGTTTCGCGCGAGGTTTTTGACGGATGGCTTCAGGAATGGATATTGGTTGCATATCCCGCTGCCGTGGAACAAAGATTATCGGCTAACTGTGACGTTCTGTGGAGCAATATTCAAATTGCCGGCCCTCAAATGCTCGGCAACCAAGCATTCGATATTGTCCTGCCTTTATCGGTAATCAACGGCGGTCTCTCTGTTGCCGTCGTCGAGTGGTTTCTCCTGCGTGTGAACACCGCTAATCGCAGAATGCTGTATCGGTCGGAGATGATGCTTCCGTCCATCGATAGCGCAGGCGAAGACTTCCGCCTGATGTCGGTACCGTTTTCTGAATTCGCCGTGAACCCAGGTAACGCGCAGGCGGTCCGCGTTCTGTTTGTACCAGTTGATAAAGTAGGTTTCGACAACGGCCTATGGCCACTAGGCGACCACGACTTTGAGCTATGGGTGAAATACGCAGCGGTTCCGGATCCGAGGCAAGTCAAGAAGGTTTCTGTACCAATTTCAATAGACCATCGGTCGGTCTTGAGTTCGGCCCAAACAAAAACGATTCGCATCTCGACCTTGCGCAGTTTCATTGAAAAGATTTAATTTTGACGGAGAGGGGGATGTAAGTTGAATGAAAAAATTGAAGCGATAGAAATCTATAAGCAACACTACGCACATTTTGGAAGAATGAATGATCTTATCTATAAGTTGCCCTTATTATACTCCACGCTCATCGGCGGCCTCTGGTACTTTGCTGTCTCTGCGCGGGCTGCCGACCCTGTCATAGCGGTGGCAGTTTTTCTGTTTGCAGCCATTATCGCTTGGTATTCTCGTATTATGACCGAGCGGTTCCGTAAGGCATTCAATATATACATTGCCCGCATAAACGCCTTTGACAGAGAATATGCTGTATCCCTGAAGCGTGACCCGATTGAAGACACTGGCCTGTCGACCCTCGGTGCTTTTAAACACCTTTTGATGGCGTCGTTTTGTATTTCCCTAGCGGGTGCATCGTATGTTGCATTCATTGGAATACAGCCGTGGTTGGAGACGCTCATGAAATGCTAAATTCTGTTTGAGCTCTACTACGTGAACAATATGGTAATCGAACTGCCCGTGAAATTAAAAAAGGACGAAATTCTTGGCTAGCCCAGCGCAGAAAATTTTTGAAGCCGATTCCGAAAGCCTTTATGATTTTGTTTCGAAAAATGGGCGAGGGCTTTATATCCCGCCGTACCAGCGCGACTATGCTTGGGACAAGGCAAACGTCGAACGCTTGATTGACGACACCGTGCAAGGGTTAGGTGCACTGTTGAAGCGTCCAGATGAATCCATCACATTCATCGGTACCATCATCGCGATGAACGATGCGAAAAAGCTTACAATCAGCCCGTTGGTCAAAAACCAAGTCTACAGCCAGGTCATGACGATCATCGACGGTCAGCAACGATTGACGACTCTGCTTATGCTCTGCCTAGCCCTGCTCATAGAGATTGAAACGGAGTGGGCGTCGCTGATTAAAGCAAAGACTATAGTGAGCGACGAGACAAAAAACTGGATCGAAACGCGGGTGAACGACATGCGCGGCCTCCTGTCGCAGATGCTGTCGGAAGAGCAGCGGAACGGGGAGGCCGAATTCCGACATTTCCCCAAAATGATCAGGGCCTTTAAAGACACATGGTCCTATGAGTCTGACAAAGCAAATTACGACTCGCCTATTGCATGGATGCTTTTTGAATATGTGAAGTTCTCCAAGCAGGAAAACCCGAACTGGAGCAAGTTTCTCGTTGAGCTTCAAAAGACCAGCGTAGGTGCAGATAACGAGGCCGAGCGTAAGCACTTCGTCAAAATGATGAAGGTGATGAGGACGAAGCTGAAAGCCCTTCCGTCCGACGATGAATTTCCTGATTTCGCGAACATTGTTCACGATACTGAAAAGCAAGACGCGCTTTTCGGAGAAGAGTTCCCTGAGCCTATGACGCTTGCATTGACGCAAATTCTGGCGAAACAGTCCCATGCGCTGATGGTCGATGAAGCGGGCGATCTTGAAATCGAGGCCGACGACAAGAAGACCCAAGAGTGGTGGCAATCAGCAACTTCACTTATCTCACTCTTGTTTTTTTCGCGCTTTGCTCTCGAGCGGATAACCTTGGTGGTCGTTACCGCGACCACGGAAGACTTCGCATTTGATGTGTTTGAGGCGCTGAACACGACCGGTCAGCCACTCACAGCTTTGGAAACGTTCACGCCAAAAGTCGTACAATCCATCGGTTTGCAGCACTACAATGCTTCAGAGGAGAAGAAGCAACTTGATGCCGCCTTCTCGTACCTCAAGAAGGCAACAAACGCGGAAGCCCGCCAAAAACGATCAGCTGAATTACTAATAGCTTTTGCTTTGGCTGAGCGCGGGGAGAAACAGTCCAAGAACCTCGCCGATCAAAGACGATTTATGCGAGATACTTTTGATGGCTGTGGCAGCGCCGCCGCCCAAAAAAGTTTTGTGCGACATCTGGCAGACCTCTCGCGTTTCTTCGACGAAGTTTGGGTAGATGGCATCCCAGCCGTAGGCACAACTAAACTTCCTGCCGATGCAGCGTTGTGCATTCGATTTTTAGTTGCTCTAGGTCACACAATTACAGCGCCGCTACTGGCGCAGTATGCGGCCGCGATTACAGCTGCAGGGCAAGATGCCGAATTGAAAAAAATCGCTGTTGCCGAATTTGCAGCTGTTGCAAGGGCCGTTACCAGCTTTGCTGTGTTGTGGAGGTCTTCTCGATCAACGACAGATAGGATTGAACAAGTCTACCGTGATCTTATGAGTAAAGGTGCACCGGAGCGTGGAGTCGGACCTCTTGCCAGGGGTCTCCGGAACGACGGAGTGCTACCCAAGGCTGACGTCATAAAGCAGGTTCTAGCGGCACGGCTGAAAACCGACCGGACCAATGGGGGAGCAAATATCGGCAGCAAGGAGGAATGGATCGAGAAGACTGTTGTTCAGCCTATTTACTTCGTCAATGTTGCGCTCGCCCGCTTCCTACTGATGACAGCGTTTCATGACACCGTGGAAGGACCCGACGGGATCTTGATTGCTGGGAAAGCTGGATCACATCCCACACTCACCATAGAAGCTTGGACGACGGACCTTTATACGAGTGTGGAACATATTGCCCCGCAGTCTCAGGGTGACTGGCCCGCTGATCTTTATGCTGACGACGAGTATGACCGACTGGGAAATCTGACCCTAGTGCCGCTTAATGCAAATCAATCGCTGAGTGCTCGAGCGTGGCTTCATAAAAAGAAGTTCTTCGCTGCGCTCGCTGCCGACACCACCCAAGAGGCAGAATTGATATTAGCTGAGCTAAAAGGTATGGGGGCGGACGTTTCGAAGGTCGCTGGTCGCATTCATGGCGAGCATTATCTGCCGCATGTTAAAGCAATCGCAGCATTTCCCCATGAGTGGAATTTGCAGGCTGTTGACGCCCGCGGACGGCTTCTTGCTGAGCTAGCTTGGAACCGATTAGCCCCTTGGCTTGGAATGTAAAACGGCGCCCCTACGGGTTACTTGTGACACACGACGCACCCACCGGCCGCTTCGTCGATACCATAAATGTCGTCAATGGTATCAGTGGAACGGCCGGAAAGAGGATTGATCGCGCGGTTTTTCCGAAGTCGTTCTTTTCGCTTTTCGTAGTCGAGTTTGATTTGCGCCACGCGAGGAGGAGCGACGAGTTCGTTCAAACTCTCGCCCTGACTCCAGGTAAACGGCGAACCATCTTTCAAGGCCGTTTTTTCGTAATCGACGGCCTCTTGGAAACGATCGGGATGATGTTCTGCCAACCTTACCCATTCAATCTTCTGTTGGAAGAAGCAGAAGGTGCATCCTGATCTTGAGCGCCAATCGTAGTATTCCGGTTCTCCGACCGCAGCCTGCTGCAACATTTCAATTACGCTCGCGCGATCAATCCCAGCTTCCTTCAAAGGTAGATGTACCCGCATGTTGGGATGAGTGGCCTGATATCCGTCACGGCTGGGCTCATCAGCCCGAATAGCCACGTATGAATGGATGGTTGTTCCGGAATCCAGATCCGATTTAATCCATTGCTCAAGTGGGCGAAGCTTCAGTTGACGCGTGCACCAACGGGTACGGGGGGATGGCAAAAAATTCCCATATTCCTCAAGCCAAAAATCGAAATCTCTATCTGGGTTGAGGCGTTGAATTGGTTTGCCAAGGAATCCTTCAAGGCGATCTAAGAAACTATAGACTTCCGGAAGCTCCTTCCCTGTATCTGTGAAAAAATATTCCAGCGGCAGCTCGGGATGGTGCTGCCGCATAAAAACTGCAAGTGCCGCGCTGTCGCGTCCACCTGACACGCCAAGAATATGCCGATCAGACTTCATTGTTGTCCACCTTTGTATTGGCTGCCAGACTGGCGACGGCGCGTGCAAGAGCTGCAAACTGAATACGCGCCAAAGAGTCGTCTTCTAAAAGTTGTTTCAAAAGGCGATCCGCGAGAGAGGTCGCTTGATGCTTTTCCGCTTCGGTCAACACGAACGTCCGCAGAAGTGGGGGGATTTTTGGATCAACTCCAACAACGAGCGCCATAGCTTCTGTGCTCGAACCTCGGTCGCGGACGACAGCAAGCGCTTCGAGCTCTCTGAATTGCCGGCCGAAACGGGCGAGTTGAAGCAGAGCCTGGTCCTTGTCGCGATCCGACCAGTTTCTTGATGGCTTATGAAGCAGCAAGCTCGCAATTCCTTCAATGTCGCCCGTTCCCGCCTCAAAGGCCGCCGCACGCATCACAAAGGCTTCGAAAGCATAATCATTGGTCAGGTTTCGTACCGACGCAGAACGTTCGGTAAGACCACCGAAAGTCTCTGGATCCACAGCTAGCGATCGTGCTAGTGACGAGTGCAATAGGGTAAGGAGCGCAGGATAAGCAGCCTCGGCTTCTTCGAGAGCGGAAATGACGACTTCTGGTCCGTCGTTGTCTTTTAGTACGCCCGGAATATGCTCAAACAGCAGCGTCTCTGGATCCTTTGATTTCAAAGTAACGCTACGCAGACGTTTGGCCGTGTCGCCGATACTATCGGTGCGTTGCGCATATAGCGGCAATTCTTCGTAACGTCTGAATAGGCTCTGTGCGATTGGCAGCGAGGCCGCCCCATCGGGGAGGTTGAGCTTTTGAGCGAGACCACTCATGAACGCAGCCTGTCGTAATGATCTATCTATCCGGCGAAGCCGGATATCAGCGGGCTTCTGTAGCAGCCTGTCGACAAAAATCTCGCTGAACTCGGTTTGAAAAACTCCGTCGATGTAAACAGCTGTTCGATCACGATTGGCTAACAAGAAAGCGAGCACCAACAAAGGCATCGGTCCGGATTTGAGCCCAATTGGTGCTTCTGACCATTTCTGATAAACATCACCGACAACGATATCAGTGTTGTTTTCAAGGATACGCCAAGCGGGCATCAGCGTAATGGCTTGCTCGGTTCCAGATGGGGCTTTGAAATCGTAAACGCCTGGCCGCACCATTCCATGCAAACCTAGTGCCTTGAGAACGGTGATGTAGAGTCCCATCGCGGCGGGAAAGCCTGAAAACCCTAAATCACTTTGGTTCGCTTTTGACACCATAGCGTAGCAAAGATCTCGCAGAGCGGCCATTGCGCTGGATGAAGGTTTGTCGCGTTGAAGTAGCTCGCTCTGTAAAATTGGTGCCTCATCAAAGGCCGCATCTGCGAGCGCTGAGGCCACAATCGCAACAGGCTCTTTAATTGTACGAGTGGGGTCAGGAGAAATCCACCACCTCGTAGAATTCAAGGCAGCGTCGAGGTCCCGATGTAGACTGTCGATCGTGCCTGAGCGCCGAGCTGCTATTTCTCGTCGGGCAATTCTATCCCCTTCTAATTGGGGATGATCCCGTAAGACTCTGTCAATTGCAAAAAGCTCAGCAGCATTCTCTCGCAGGGAAAAACCTTCCTTCACGCCTCCGACGGCAACAATGGGCCCGTCTTTGTGAAGTTGCTTCGTCACGGATTTGCAACGGGTCTCTACTTCTGCGGTATCGAGGCTTCCATCGCCTAAAATCAAAGCGAGCATTCCAGCGCCCTTGTGCCCCATCGATTTTATGCGGTTTGCGAGATCGATGGCCTTGTCCGCATGGCCCGCGACGATGACAGCAATTTCAAAGGTCCGAAGCGTACCCGTCCGGAAATAGTGACGTTTGGCCGTTGCAAAGCCGAGACCGATTTGTTGAGTCAGCGCGCGCAGCTGTGCTTCATCGATAGGCGAGGTTGATTTGGCAATTGCATCTTCAAGATCAAAATCGCTTCCGGCAAAGAGCGCGTAACCTCTTAATCGGGGTTGCCGAATAAGGATTGCCCACGATAGCAAATCTTCAATCGCAGCCCTTCTCAACGCATCGCTGGCATGTGGTGTTGCCGCAGCTAAAATATCATCTGCCAAAGCCAGACCAGAACCGTTTCGAAAGAACTCGATCACGGCCGCACACTTCGTCAGCGAAACGTGGAGCGAAGTGCCTTTTGCGGCAGCCCGTTCTATGGCTTCAAACGCTAGACTAAAGCGGTTGCCATCGGCACCGCCGGCTAGGGACATTCCAAAATTAGTGGCCAAATAGTCCCATAAGCGGTCGGGATCGAAAGTTTGACCCAGTTTGGCGCTATTCAGGAATTCTTGAAAGCCAAACGGTTCTGAGGAACTCAGAAAGCCAAAAACGCTCCGCTCATTCTGGGCAAATCGTTGACGAGATACTGGTCCTAAAAGGAGCGACGTAACCGGGTTTAATGGCCAGGTTGCCTCAAGTGCATCGCGCAGCACGGCAATGTCGGTGGGCCTACGTGTCGCGACTGCGTCCGCCACGGCGGATGCAGCTATTCCAGCAGAGGCTGGAACATTGAGCGAGGTGATAGCTCTCCCGAGTAACGCTACCGTTTCATCTGCACCGGCAAGAAACGGAATGTCTTGATATCGGCCCTGAACCTTAGCCCATTCATCACGAGCGCCTCTTCCAGCCTTTGCAGCATATTGGTCAAATGCCTGATGGAGAATGCCAATAACGACCAAACGGCCTTTGCTTCGTGAGCTCCATTCCGCAAGATCCTGCAAAAGGTGGACGTCGCCGCCGTCCAGAGCCTGATGCTCGAGGAGTTTTCCAAGTTCGTCCAAGACAACTAAGGCTCCGCCTCTGCCCGTAGACGCCGACTCGATTAGCGTTGTGATGAGTGCGTCGTCGCTCGATAACGCATGGTTATGTTGCTGATCCGTCCAAGAAAAAGCCGGCACGCAAGCATCAGCCACAGCTTGGCGTAAAGCCATGCGTGTGCCCGTTACGGCCACAATCGCCCAATCGCCGTCGGCGCCCGGGAAAGCCTTCTCAAACTGACGAGTAAGATCCTTGCCTACGATTTTCCGAGCGATTTTCCGATTCTCGGGTTTTCCCGCTACGAGATTTGCGAGCAAAAGAGCAGCACTTGATTTACCGCCGCCATACGGGCCGGTCCAGGTGAACGCTCCTTGCTTGCCATCAATTTGACTTGCCGCCATCGTTTTGAGCGACTTTTCCACACTCGCTTGTAGTACGTAGCCGACAAGAGGAGGTGTGCCGTTAAGGTCAGCGTCGAGGCGTGCCGACCGAGCAAAACGCCGATTGATTTCGACCTGAAAAGAGAGGTTTGACATTATGCGGACACCCCTTGGGCACCAAGGGCATACGCGCTTGAAATTAGGGAAAGTGGGTCTACTTGGCGTACTCGTTGAATTTGTCGAAGCCCGGCGGTGTCCGTCCAAACCCAAGCGCCCTTGGTTAGACTTTCGAGCCCCATCAGTCGGGTCACAATGCTGTCCTCATCAAGCTTGAAAACGCGGCCGGGCGACCCAGCTTCGTAGCAAATCCTCTCAGCTGTAATTGCGGTCGAGCCACCTCGCTTTTCCCAAAATCGTGAGAGAGCATAGGCAAATATCCCGTCCGGCAGACTTGGCTTGGGTCCGTGCACAAATTCGTACCATCCGCCGAAGCGGGCTTCTCGAATGAGCCCCAGCTCAGCAAGAAGGGGCTCTGCAGCATCGTCAGTCTGCCCTTCGGACCGCCGAACATAACTGCGAAGAAAGACTTCGATATCCCGCTTTAATGTCCCCCTTGTCGCCCGCCACCCTTTTGATTCAACCAATGCCTCCATCTGCGTAAGCAAACTGGAAGGGTCGAACTCGATGCCTGTCAGAGCATTGAATGCGTAATACGCAGTGGTTGTGTATACGGGCTCACTTGCCACGGACCAATGAGCCAGCCAAATAGTCGCGGTTCTTTCAAGGTATGGATCATGCCCGTCATCTGACAGGATCAATCGGCCAAACGACGACGGGTGAAGTAAGCGGTCACGCTCTTCGACAAAACCGGAGGCAAGCGCCCAAAAACGCATCGCCACAGCCATGTTGCGACCAACACCGAATCGTGCGATAGCATCATGTTCCTGAAATGTTCCCGCTGCTGCACCGCCTTCGACGGCGTCAAATGCCTTCTTCAGCCAAAGAAGGCGTAACGGGAAAGTTTCGTGTCCTGCAAATTGTGGACGTGCAAAGGAATCGGTAAAAGCATTTATCATGCCCGCAGTCTAACTGCTACTGGAGGATCGGTCCAGTGGGACGATTGAGCTTTTGCACTGCGGAGGCAATTACTGATGCCGCAACTTCGGCATCATCAATAGAATTGTATCTTCCAAAGCATATACGAAATATATTTCTTGCTTTGTTTGTAACTATACCCATTGCTTTCAATACATGTGAAGGCAATACCTGCCCGGATGAGCAAGCGGATCCAGTGGAAATTGAGACTTGCTTCCCAATCATTGCAACAATATCATCCGCTTCGACGGAATCTATTATGAGACTTAATCCGCCCGGAATGCATATATTAGGGTCAACAGTTTTCGAGAAACTGACCTGATGTTCGCTCAGCCTTTTCATGAAATGGCTCGCAAGCATCCGGCAATGGCGTTCATCCTCTTCCATTGCCTCAATCGCCACCTGAGCTGCTTTGCCGAAACCTACGATCAGAGCAACTGGCTCGGTACCTGGGCGCAGCCCTCCCTGTTGACCTCCGCCATATTGAATTGGGAACGGCCTTGGCGCGGATTGGGAAACGTAAAGGGCGCCAACGCCCATAGGGCCGTAAATTTTGTGACCAGATAAGCTTGTGTAATCGACACCTATCGTATCGACATTGAAGGGCACTTTGCCCGCGGCCTGTGCTGCGTCGCTATGGACGTAAGCGCCGACGGCGTGCGCAACTGCCACGACTTCAGAAAGGGGTTGAATTGCGCCGGTCTCATTATTTGCTGCCATGACTGAAACCAACAGGGTCGTTTCATCAATAAGCTGTGTAAGCTTATCAACATCAACCACCCCATGTCGTGTAACGGGCGCAATAACTGTTTCGAAGCCCATTTCGCTTAAGGCGTTCGCAGGTTCGAAGATCGCCTTATGTTCGATCGCGGAAATCACGATCCGGCGTCGGTGGCTTCCGCCAGCGAGTGCCCATTTCCCGACCCCCAAAAAGACCAGATTGTTCGACTCGGTTGCACCGGAAGTGAAAACGATTTCTTCAGGCGTAGCTCCTATCAAGGCGCCAACGGCTGTTCGTGCTTGGAAAATCTTGGCGGCGGCTAGTTCCCCGGCGAAATGGGAGGACCCAGCGTTTCCCGGCTCCATCCAAGATTGCAGAATGGCTTCCTTGGCCTCAGGCGCAAGGGGAGTGGTAGAGAAGCCATCGAGATATATTGGGGGGCGGCTCATTTGGTTTCCGAGTTGAGTTCCATGTTGGTATCAACACCAAACTCGTCGAGTGTTGCAATGCGGAATAGCTGTGATCCTAATGTATTTTCCCGGGTGCCGTTGACGGTTCGAGCCCATCAAGACCAAAAAGTATAGCGGGGAGCCAGAGCAAGCCCTTACCTTAAGCCGGTCTGGACACTAGGTCGGCACCTTCATATCATATCAGGCCAACACTGGTTTTTGGCCTGGCAGCATTGGAGTGGCGTCTGCCAGTTTGCAACGGATCCACCCGGGTGGCTACCTTCCCATTCGACGCTGCAAAAGGTCTGACTTCTTCCTCATTGAAATATTGATTGGAATATCCGCCGGAAAATCATCCTGCGTAAGTTCCCTCTGAATGCGGCCTTCCAGGCATTCAATGCAAAGCATTCTTTTTGCAAACTCCCTGCCGGCGGCCTTCCACACAGCATCCGTGACCATATAGTACTCGCCGATCTCGCGGGTGTTTTTCGAACAGCAAGCGCAGTCAACGCTAACGTCGTTGGCTGAGTCTTCATCTTCATCTCGCTCGATCAGGCTATGTAGAAGCAAGTACCCCCTCATCGCTTCCGTGGCTGCGGAGTAGTTGCCGAAAATCGGCGTTCCGTTGCTATCCTTGAAGGTGACGTCTGCAAGGTATCCCATGATCGTCGCTATCTCATCCATGGCGTTTGGACCAAAGGCGCGTCTGATCCGGTCCCTATGAATGGCCGGAAAATTAAGGCCTGGATATTCAATAGCATTCGTCACGGTAACTCCCTGTGTTTCAAGGGTGTCTTCGATTACAATCCGAATGCGACCGTCATTTTTGAGAAAGAGATATTCTGCTTCCTCAAGCGAATTTGCCCGCACGGCCCGGACAATCCTCATTTTACGGACCTCGACGCTTGTCTTTGTGAAATTCTTCTTTACCGGGTCGGACATGTAAGCATTCTTGGTACGGAGGAAAACGATCTGAATTACCTTCTGGCCGTTATGCTGACCGAAAGACAAGTACTCTCTCTGCAAAATTGGTGAGACAGTTAATAGAAGTCTCTCCACCCAACTTGAGTTGGCGAAGGCGGCTGACAAAGCGGCTCCGGTCGCAAGAATGGGCGGCTTAGCCTGAACGCCAAACTGCGGCAGAGTTTTCCATTTGCTGTTTCGTTCGATATCGCACCGCATCTCAAATATGCTGCATTGCGGAATATTCTGTGGCGTGTAGCCGCGTTCAGATTGAAAGCATTATGGTCGATATGAGCAATGCACAGGGAGGTATGGAGAGGATCAAGAATACACCCCTTCCGCGGGAGTATGGTTATTTCCCCACCCTGTTCGTCCATGGCTTCTGCCTGCTTTTGCCAATCGGTCTTGTCGACAGCTTGACGATTTTCACGCTGCTGGCATCCACGGCCGTCGGCTTCATGCTTTTGGCAATGGATCGCATCGGCGCGGATTTACAAGATCCCTTTGAAAACAGAGCCCACGACGTGCCGTTGACGTCAATCTGCCGGACAATTCAAATTGACCTTGAGCAGTTGATGGGTAACGGAGCGACAGCAAAACCCGTTCAGCCTATAAAGCATGTTCTCTGGTGATGAGGTGCGCCGATCTTCCAATATTTCAAGGATCAAATATACCGTCCCATGGCTCTACCCTTCACTTTGCGAAAGAAGCAGTAGAGAGAATAATACTGGTGAGCGTTGGCGAAACGAAAGGGAGGGAGATGATGATCAATCTTAGAAGTCTCGAAGTTTTCTACTGGGTATCGACTCTCCAAAATTTCGGCCAGGCTGCTGCCAGACTTTACATGACGCAGCCGGCTGTATCTCAGCGCATTTCAACTTTGGAAGAGGAGTTTGGCTGTCGTTTGCTGGAACGATCAGCCAGAACCGTTCAACTCACGCCCAAGGGTCGCCATCTCCTCGCCTATGCAGACAGATTACTCCTGCTTCATTCGGAAATGATCCGAGAAGTCGCCGCAGCCGATCATCTCAGCGGTGTCTTGCGGCTTGGAGTTTCAGAAACCATCGTCCAGACTTGGCTTCCCGACTTCATCGACAGGGTAAGTCGCGTATATCCAGCGGTCACGTTCGACATCGAAGTAGATGTTACGCCCAAAATGAAGGCAAGTCTGCTCAAACACGAACTTGACCTGGCATTCTTGATGGGGCCGGTCGCGGCGCCTGATTTCGTTGATGTCCCTCTCAACCCCTTCGCTCTCGCGTTCATCTGCAACAGTCAGACACAGTTCAACGATGAAGTCGTGTCGGCCGAAATGCTTCAAAAATATGCGCTCATCACCTATCAGAAGAACACGGCCAACTACCGCGAACTCCAGCAGTTGTTCCGGACCGCCACAAGCTCGGCTCCGCGTATCCACGCAAGTTCATCGCTGGCGACCATCATCCGAATGACCCTAAGCGGTTTAGGGATTGCCGTCATCCCTCCCGCCGCTGTTGAACCGGAACTGAGAAGGGGAGAGTTGCGCATCCTTTCCACTCCGCTGAACCTCAATCCACTCCGGTTCACCGCCAGCTACAGGCTTGGACCCGGGACCATCCTGGCTCCCCTGCTTGCACAAATAGCAGTCGAAACGTCCAGTTTTCATGCAGGTATGCATAACGATATCTAATAGAAATCCTTCATATCATCCGATTGGACTTTATAATCGCAGTCGAACTACGCTTGCCCATCAGAAACGATGGCGAGCGATACCTCCATGAAGTCCAGGTCTGCCCCAAAGTTGACGAAAGGCAAAAAGCCGTGAAGGTCTGCGTTATTGGCGCGGGCTTGGCTGGACTGACCTGCGCCTGGCACTTGGCACGGGACGGTCACGAAGTCGTGGTCCTAGAGAAGGCGCCCGGACCAGGCGAAGGTGCAAGCCGCGCCAATGGCGGTCAGCTCAGCTACAGCTACGTGACGCCGCTAGCCGCGCCTGGCGTCGTTCGCAAGGGCTTTGCCTGGATGCTCGATGGTGACGCGCCCATGCGACTTCGTCCCCAGATGGACACCCGGCTTTGGCGCTGGCTAATGGCCTTTGTCCGAGCAAGCAGACGCTCTGTCTTCGAGGCGGGCATCCGCGATATGCTCGCCCTTGCCTTTCTTAGCCGCGATGTTCTTACCACCATGATGACCGAGGAGACGCTCGATTTCTCCTATCGAAAAAACGGCAAGCTGGTGGTCTTCCGCGATGAAGCGGAGTTAGTGTCGGCGCACGAGCTGGTGGCATTACAAGCTAGGCATGGATCACACCAGTCTCTTGTGAATGAACGGGAATGCATCGAGATTGAACCCGCCCTTGCTGGCGGTACTCAAAGGATCGCAGGCGGTGTCTTCACCCCTGACGAAGCTGTCGGCGATGCGTACCGGTTTTGCCAGTCGCTGCGCACCTGCCTTGAAGAACGCTACGGCGTCGCCTTTCACTTCGGGCTGGAAGCTTCCGCGCTCGAATGCGGCGGCGGCAGAACATCTGCCGTCCGAACAAGGCTGGGATTAATCGAGGCGGATCACTTCGTGCTTTCCTCCGGCATCGACGCCCTGATGCTTGCCGAGCCGATCGGTCTGTCGCTGCCGCTCTATCCTTTGAAGGGCTACAGCCTGACCTCGCCGATTCGCGTCACTGACCGCCCACCGGCAGTCAGTATCACTGACGCGCAAAACAAGGTCGTCTATGCGGCTCTTGAAGGGGCACGCGTTGGTGCGGAGGGGCGGATGCGCGTTGCTGGAATGGTCGATCTGGTCGGTTTTGCGAACGATATCGTCACGCGCAGGACAGATACACTTACACGCCAAGCAAGGGAAGCCTTTCCCTGCGCTGCGGACTGGTCACGAGCAGACGCCTGGAGCGGTTTGCGTCCGGCAACGCCGGACTGGAAGCCGATACTTGGACAAAGTGACATTCCGGGCCTCTGGCTGAATGTAGGCCACGGCGGTTTGGGCTTCACTATAGCTTGCGGCACGGGTCGTCTCGTCGCCGATCTCATCGCCGGGCGTACCACACCAATCGCTACCCAACCCTATGCCCTAAACGGAAGGAGCCAAACGTTCTGATTTCCTGAAAAGAGTAAACAGCATTCATCAGCCACCACAAAAAATACAAGGGGAATTTCTTATGATGAATAGAACTATATTACCGATAGCCGTTGCAGCGCTTAGCCTCCTAGCCTGCTCGGCTCATGCCGAAATGCCTCAGAGCATTGCGCCTGGCGCGAGCGTAAACCTATCAGCCGTCACACAGCCGCTCCCGACAATGCCGCAGTTCACCAGGGTCGATATACCTTACTTACGTGAGCAGGTGCCGCAGCGGTCGAACGGCCGGATTAAAGTACAACTCAGCACGCACGCGGAGCTCAATCTTTCCGGCAGCGAGATCGTTCGGCTCGTCCGCTCCGGACAGGCCGATATCGGCGCGGGAACCTTGTCGACACTGTCTGGCGATGTACCACTCCTTGATGGGATCGATCTTGCTGGCCTTAGTCCGGATATCGACGCGGCACAGAAGATCGCGGATGCGATCCTCCCCGCGGCCAACCAGGAATTGGATCGGTTCGGCATCAAGCTCCTTGCAGTCTACCCGTTCCCGGCACAGGTGATCTATTGCCGCTCACCCTTCGAAAGCCTTGCAGATCTCAAGGGTCGCAAGGTCCGGACCTTCGGAAACTCGCTCGTCGATCTCATTACTGCGGTCGGCGGCCAACCCATTAGCCTGGGCTTCCCGGAAGTCTACAGCGCCCTCGAGCGTGGTGTCGCCGATTGCGCTGTGACTGGGACGGGGAGCGGGGCCTCTGCCCGCTGGCCGGAAGTCACGACGCACATCTCAGACCTTCCGCTCTCCTGGTCACTCGCAGGCTACATGGTGAATGTTGCCTGGTGGAATGGGCTCGATCCGCAGGTACGGGCCTTTCTCCAGGGAACGGTCGAGGAAATGGCTGTCAAGCAATGGGAACTGGGCAAAGCTGCCACACTGGACGGTCTCGCTTGCAATACCGGAAACGCCGCTAACTGCAAACTCCATCCGCTTGCCAAGAAGCCGATGACAGAAGTCAAAGCGAGCGATGCCGATCGGGCAATGGTGCAGGATGTGTTTAGCAAGACCGTTCTACCGGGCTGGGTCGGACGTTGCGGCACACGCTGCGGTGACATCTACAACAAAACCATCGCTCCGATCAGCGGCGTCGAGTTTCAGCCATGAGCCGGGTGCGTCCGATCGCCGAGATGCAGGGGGATCCTCTCCCCCTGCGACTGTCGCGCGTCCTGAGGCTCTGCGTGAAGGGATTAGCCACCTTCATGGCCTATGCTGCGGGTTGGAATTACATTGCCTGTGCCGCGTTCATCACGGCGGATATCGTTGGCCGCACTCTCTTTGGTTTTTCGAGTGCAGCCACTGTGGAAGTCACAAGCTATATGCTGGCGGCCGGACTTTCCTGGTCTCTGGCCCATACGCTGGCGATGCGGGCGCATATACGCGTTGACGTCCTGATAAACCGAATGCCCTTAAGCGTTCGTGCCATCTTTCACGTTGTCAGCATCCTGATGCTCGCAGTTTTCAGCGGCTTTGTCGCCTGGAGCGGCTGGTCACTGGTAGAAGAATCGCTGCTTTTCCAAGCGCACGATAATAGTGCCCTCCATATTCCCATGTGGATCCCGCAGGGAATTTGGTTCGCCGGACTGCTCGGCTTCTTCGCAATGGCCTTGGCGCTGTCGCTGGAAAGCATACTTGCGCTCGCATCGGGGCACTTGGACGAAGTGGAAGCACTCCTCAGTTCACGCAGCGTCGACGATGAGACCGAAGAAGCACTTGAAGCCGTCGGCATGACGGCAAGGGAGCACGTCCAATGATTGCTATCATTTTCCTACTTGGCCTGCTCGGAGTGGTCGTCGTAACGGCGGCAACCGGAGGCGTGCAACTGCCGATCGCCGAGATCATGGGCCTGATCGCCATTTTCTGTTTGTTCTTCGGGGCGGGTGTCCATGTGGCAACTGTCCTGGGCGTGCTAGCGGTGATAACCGGCTTTCTCTTTTCCGAAAGACCATTCTGGCTATTTGCCGGACAGACATTTTGGGGCCCGTCCAGCAATTTCGTTCTGATTGCCGTACCCCTATTCCTGCTCATGGGCGAGATCCTGTTGCGGGCGGGACTGTCGGACCGTCTTTACAAGTCTCTGAACGTCTGGCTGAACCGCACGCCGGGCGGCCTGTTGCATACCAACATCGCCTCCTGTGCTTTGTTTTCAGCCATTTCCGGCTCTTCTGTTGCCACCGCCGCGACCATGGGCTCGGTTGCCCTGCCCTATTTCAAGGATAGTCAGTATAACGAGCGCATGGTGCTCGGGTCGCTGGCTGCCGGCGGCGCGATGGGTAATCTTATCCCGCCCGGGATCACGTTCATCGTCTATGGCCTGATTACCGAAACGTCGGTTGGGGATCTTTACCTTGCAGCGCTGCTGCCCAGCGTGCTCGTTACCCTGTTGTTTGCCGGTGTCATCGTGCTGCACGGTCTGCGCCACCCAATTGACCGGCCGCCAGCGGTGGCATTTTCGGAGAAGATCCGCTCCCTCGCTGGTCTCGGCCCGACGATTGTTTTGATCGTTCTCGTTCTCGGCTCCATCTATGGCGGTTTCGCTACCCCAACCGAAGCTGCTGCGCTTGGAGTCAGCGGGGCTGCGCTATTTGCCCTGCGTGAGGGCAAGCTCAACCTTCGCATGTTGAGTGCGTGCGCAGAGGCGACAGCCCGCAACACTGCGCTTCTAGGGCTGATCATCCTCGGTGCCTATCTCCTCAACTACGTGCTGACGCTGATCAACGTGCCGCAGGCACTGGCAGAGATCATTGGCAACCTGCCTCTTCCGCCATGGGCTATCATGCTTGCCATCATTGGCATGTATTTCGCGCTCGGAACTTTCATGGAGGGCTTCTCCATGATCATTACTACCGTCCCGGTAATCTTTCCGATCATCGTTGCTCTTGGTTATGATCCGATCTGGTTTGGCGTGGTCGTGACGATGCTCGTTGAAATAGCGCAAATCAGCCCGCCAGACGGAACGGTGATGTATGTGCTGCAAGGCATGCGCCCCAAAGGCGGCCCCATTACCGATGTTTTCGCCGGCGTGATGCCCTTTCTCTTGGCCTATCTCCTCGCCGTCGCGCTGCTCTTGTTTATCCCGGAGATCGCACTCTGGCCGGTCGAAATGCTGCGCTAGGAGCGACCGCATTCCCACAATCAAATGCTTATACCGCTCATTTGTTCGCGTTAACGAGCGAGCGGTATCAAGCCCAACCTGAAAATTAGCGCCATTATTTGCCTGCGCGCGCCAGCTTATTCGGAGTTATCTTGAGCACTGCACCTTTTATTCGAATTGGAATCGATGTCGGCGGAACATTCACCGATCTTCAGATCCTGGATGAGCGCAATGGCGCACTCAGAAGCTTCAAAACGCCAACAACGCCCGAGGATCCTTCTGTCGGTCTGCTGACAGGCCTCAAGGGAGCGGCAGAACGCTACGGGTTCGAACTCGCCGACATTCGTTTCCTCTTGCATGGAACGACCATCGCGACCAATGCCGTCCTGGAGCGGCAGCTTGCCCGCGGCGTTCTGCTGACAACAGCCGGATTCGAGGATGTCCTGGAGATCGGCCGTCATTCCCGCCGAGACATTTACGGGCTGAAACCACACCAGGAGCCGCCCTTGGTTGGCCGGGATCGACGCCTTGGTTTGGCCGAGCGGATCAGGGCTGACGGCACGATCGAGCGGCCGCTTACAGCAGATACATTTAATGCCATATTGCCGCGCCTTGAAGCTCTCGGCGCCGAAGCGGTCGCCGTGTGCTTGCTTAACGCTCATGTGAACCCCCTTCACGAAGAGTTGGTGGCTGAAGCGCTTGCGAACAACCTGCCGGGAACGCCCGTCACGCTCTCTTCCGCAATCAGTCCGGAAATCAGGGAATATGAGCGAACATCCACGACGGTCCTGAATGCCCTGCTGATGCCGGTGGTGGGAAACTATCTCGATCGTCTTACGGTTCGCATGGCCGAAGCTGGCGTTCATGCCCGGCTTCTTCTCGTCCAGTCTAACGGTGGTGTTTGCAGTGCCGACGTCGCCGAACGCCAGCCAGCACGACTGCTGCTTTCCGGTCCATCCGGCGGAGCGCTTGCAACGATGCGTTTGGCACAGGCTCTTGAACGACCTAACCTGATCGGCGTCGATATGGGAGGAACCAGTTACGATATCTGCGTTGTACGCGATGGCGTGATCACTCAGATGACCCAAGGAGAGATCGACAATCTTCCTGTGCGTCTGCCTATGGTCGAAATCCGCACGATCGGATCGGGTGGTGGATCAATCGCATCGCTGGACGATGCGGGTCGTCTGCGTGTCGGTCCGCGCAGCGCTCGCTCTTGGCCCGGCCCCGTCTGTTACGGTCGTGGTGGCGAAGAACCTGCCGTCACCGACGCCAATGTCGCACTCGGCAAGCTGGACCCGCGCTATTTTCTCGGTGGAGCAATGCCCTTGGACGTGGATGGTGCGCGCATGGCGATCACTGAACGCATCGCAAAACCGCTGGATCTCTCCATGGAACACGCAGCCGAAGGTATCATCAAGGTAACCGATACCAGTCTCGCGGTTGCCGCACGCCTCAGCCTCTTTGAAAAAGGACTTGATCCGCGCGATTTCTCCCTTTTGTCCTTCGGCGGAGCGGGCGGGCTACATGCGGTTCCGGTGGCAGAGGAACTCGGCATTTCCGAAGTTGTCTTCCCGGCGGACGCTTCCACGTTCTCGGCCTTTGGTATCCTTCACTCAGACATCGTCCATGACCTTGCGCGTTCGCGCGTCCTGCCGGCCGTGGATGCCGTCCTTCCACAACTCGGGGTAGCGCTTGAAGAACTGCGCGCCCAAGGCAACGCGCTTCTCGAGGCAGACAGGGTTCCGGAAGTCGACCGTCGTTTCTCAGTATCCGTCGATCTTCGCTATCATGGCCAGGCTTTCGAACTGGTTGTTCCGTGGCCGGATGCAGCACCAGAACCCGGTGCGCTGGAGCGGCTTCTTTCCGACTACCATGCGCTTCATTCGGAGCGGTTCTCCTACTGCAATCGCGAGGCAGCCGTCGAGATCGTCACCTTGCGACTCAACGTCATCGGGCTTTTGCCTCGGTTCAACTCGCAGCGCGCCGCTGGTCGTGGCGCGGAACGCGAACCCGGCACACGGCGGATCTGGAGCGGCGGCCAATGGACCAATGTCGATGTCCATCAGCGGGAAAAGGTCACCGGCACGATCACAGGGCCAGCGCTGATTGAAGAGGAATACACAACAATTTTCATTGCCGCGGGCTGGAGCTGTAGCCCCGGACCAGCCGACAGCATGATTGCGCGCAAGGCGTGTGCCGTTAAAGGAGCCTGAGATACATGACCGAGAGTACACGTTTGAACCCGATCGAGCTTGAAATTCTACGCAATGCACTGACGGCAACGGCGGCGGAAATGGACGTTACCGTCTGGCGTACCAGCCGTTCCACTGTCATCCGCGAATTGCTGGACTATTCCACGGCCGTCTTTGATCGTGATGGCTTTAACGTCGCCCAGGCCGCCCGCATACCACAACATCTAAATTCTATGGGCAGCGGTCTATTGACGATCGTTCACGATTTCCTGCCCCTTGATCAATGGGAGGAAGGCGACGTTGTTATCACCAACGACCCCTATTGCGGCGGTCAGCATATACCCGACATTCTTGCCTTCCGCCCGGTATTCCTCGACGGCGAGCGGATCGGCATTGTAGGAACACTTTGCCATCATCTCGATATGGGCGGGATGGCAGCCGGCTCCTACTCAGCTGCTGCAACGGAAATTTTTCAGGAAGGACTACGTATCCCGCCGCTCAAACTCGTGCGGGCCGGCAAGATCAACGCGGACGTGGTAGCGATGATGCGGCAGAATGTGCGCCGTCCAGACATGCTGTGGGGCGATCTGCAAGCCCAGCTTGCCTCGCTTGCCGTGGGCGAGGCCAACCTGCGCCGGCTTGCGGCGCGCGTGGGCGCTGACATGTTCGTTGATGCATGCAACCAAATGCTAGACGGATCGGAACGGGCCATGCGCATGATGATCGGGCGTATTCCGGACGGAGTTTACGAATTCGAAGATTTTCTTGACGATGACGGAATTGGACATGAGCCCGTCCGCATTCATGTCATCGTGCATATCCAAGGGGAGGAAGTGACAATCGATCTCTCCGGATGCAGCAAGCAAGTTGCCGGTCCGATCAACGCCACTCTTGCCTCGTCGCAGTCGGCCGCTTCCTATGCCATGATGGCAATCGCGGACACCGAGATACCGGCAAATTCAGGCTGCTACCGGCCCATTAAGCTTATTGCTCCCGAGGGATTGATCGTCAATGCTCGCCACCCAGCGCCGGTTGCAAACCGGATTGCCGTAGGGCATCGGCTTGCAACGACCGTTCTCGGCGCTTTGCATAAGGCGGTCCCAGGACGCGTTCCTGCAGCCTATTACGGCGTATCCTATGTATGCTCTTTCCAGACAGTCGGCGAGAATGATGAGCGCAGCGTGCTTGTAGAAATCGAGGTCGGTGGCAGTGGTGCCCATGCAGATATCGACGGGCTGAGTGCCTACACCTATGGCATGCACAATTGCTCCAACATTCCCGCAGAGATGATCGAAAGCGAGCTGCCGATCTCCATCGTCAGCTACGGCCTTGTCCAGGGATCTGGGGGGGCGGGTCGACAGCGCGGCGGGCTCGGCTTGTTCCGGGAGTGGCGCGTGGACAGCGAAAGAGCTGTTTTCACAGCCAATCTCGAGCGTTTCCGGTTCCGTCCTTATGGACTAAACGGCGGCGAGCCGGGGCGTGCGGGAAGCCTTGTCCTGATCCGTGGCAAGGATCAGCAGGAATTGCCATCCAAGGTCGACAACCTGCAACTGTTGAAAGGCGACATCATTCGCCTGGAAACATCCGGCGGCGGCGGCTACGGCGACCCGGCTTTCCGCGCTCCCGCGGACATCGATCGCGATATCGCACACGGTTACATTGCCGCATAAACTGAAAATGACAGAAAGGAGCGCTCGATCATGAACATCAGCCAAGCTGCTGCATCAACGCCATGGCATCTTCAGCCCCCGGGCTTCGATGAAATCGAGGCCGCCGCCGGGCGTATTGACGGCCATCTGGTCAAAACACCGCTTCTGGAAAGTGAGCGTGTCAACCGCTTGATCGGCGGACGGCTGCTCGTAAAGGCTGAAGGTCTTCAGCGTGCTGGAAGCTTCAAAGCACGTGGGGCATGGAATACGCTGTCGCTGATGGATCAGCAGGCGCGACAGCGCGGCGTGATCGCCTTTTCCTCGGGCAATCATGGCCAGGCTGTTGCCTGGGCTGCCAACCGCTTTGGTGTCCCGGCTGTGGTGATAATGCCGCAGGACGCGCCTGCGGTCAAAATCCAAAGAACGCGTGAATGGGGCGCGGAAGTTATTCTTTACGACAGGCTTCATGACGATCGTGAAGCGATTGGCGCTGCCGTGTCTGGCGAGCGCCAGCTGACGCTCATTCCACCTTTCGAAGATCGGCGGATCGTGGCGGGTGCGGCTACCGTGGCCAAAGAAATTGTCGAACAGGCTTTAGATATGGGTTTTATGATCGACGCACTGGCTGTCAGCTGCTCCGGTGGCGGACTTGCCGCAGGCTGCGCGCTTGCGTTTGAAACAATGCTGCCGCAGGCCCAGGTTTGGGCGGCCGAGCCTGAGGCGTACGATGACCTGCGGCGCGGGCTGGTGAGCGGTCGGCGCGAGAAGAATGACCTCTCGGGGCGATCATTCTGCGACGCGCTGCTTGCCGTGACAACCGGATCCATGAATTTCAATATTCTGTCGCCGCGTCTGAAAGGAAGCATTGCGGTTAGTGACAAGCATGTTGCACACGCGATGCGTCTCGCATTCAGTGAGTTCGGCTTGGTCGTGGAGCCGGGGGGGGCAGCGTCACTTGCAGCTGTTCTTACGGGCGCGATCCCTGTGGCTGACCAAACCGTCGCAGTGCTTCTCTCGGGGGCAAATGTCGATGCCGATCTGTTTCGTGAAGTGTTAGGAGATTCGAAATGACGCAAACTACTGTGGCTATCGCCGGGCTGGGCGCCATCGGTCTGTCAGTTGCCCGTGCTATCGATCAGGGGCGTGTTCCCGGGTTCAGGCTCGTCTCCGTCGCGTCTGGCAACACAGCAAAGGCGCGGGCGGCTCTCTCCGATTTCGCCGCGCCGCCGCCCGTTAGGGAGACGGCGGAAGAACTGGTGGATGCCGAGATCGTCGTAGAAGCGGCACCTGCAGCCACCTTTCTCGACATCGCCCGGCCAGCGATTGCTGCCGGTCGCACCCTGATCGCCTGCTCCGGTGGCGCTTTGCTGCGGCACTTTTATCTTGTCGACGAAGCAGATCAACATGGGGCTCGGATCATCGTTCCGACCGGCGCATTGATCGGTTTAGACGCGGTGCGTGCAGCTGCACAGGGCACGATCCACTCCGTGCTGATAGAGACCCGCAAAGCCCCACGGGGCTGGCTTGGAGCGCCATTTCTTACAGAGCGTACGATGTCACTTGATAATCTCGAGGTGCCGTTGTGCATCTTTGAAGGCAACGCGCTCGAGGCAGCGATCGGTTTTCCGGCCAACGTTAACGTCGCCGCTGCGCTTGCAATGGCGGGTATAGGACCGGAAAGGACACAAATCCGCCTCTTCGCCGATCCGCATGTTGAGCGCAATACCCATCGGATTGAGGTAGAGGCCGACGTCGCACGTTTCTCCATGACCATTGAAGGCGTCCCCAATCCCGAAAATCCCCGCACCGGACTGTTGACGCCACTGTCTGTAATTGCATGCTTGCGCGGATTAAAGGACACGCTGAAGGTTGGCACGTGAAGGCATCGTAAACCTACCGCTTCGTCTTTGAATAGTAGCCTGGCGAGTGTCGGCGAGCCGACATATGGTTCCTCATGCAAGGCGAACAAGTAGACTAGGAATGCGGAGTGGCCTGAATTCTCTTGGCACAAGCCGGTCGATGTTCAACTCGTCGCCGCGTTCATTTCACTCAACTGACGAAATTCCCAAATCCCTGGCCATGACGGCCGGGCAGTTTTAAAATTTCCCTTAACCATATTCCGCTGACGCGGTGTAGATGTTCCTTGCAGGGCCGTAGCATGAATACGAGTTTCAACTTAATGACTAAGATACTAGCAGTGGCTTCGCTGGTGATCGTCGCGCTATGTCGGGCTTCTCCTTCTATATTGATAGTCTCCAACGCAAGGCAACAAGCGCCGCTGTCCAAAGCGAGATTTAGAGTTCTGGGCTTCAAGCATCTCAGAGTATCGCAAACTGGCTAAACGCTAGGATTTTGCTGACGGAGGCGGTTGGTAGTGCATTGCGGCACGATGCTAACGCAACAGAAATGCTCAAAACTCTCGACAACGATGTGCTTGTACGCGAATTTTTGTCGACTTACATCGGCGATCAACAGGGGAATTTCACCATATTCCCTAACCAGAATATGGCTTCGGATTTCGACCCAAGAATGCGACCTTGGTATAAAGGCGCGGTAAGTGCTGATGGTCTGTTCATCACCGATCCGTTTTTAGCAACTACCGGCAAACTGCAAATCAGCGTAGCTTCGCCATTGAAAAAAAACGGTTCGCTGACGGGAGTTGCTGCCTCAAGCTTCTCTATCGAATCGCTGGTCAGCATGGTTAACTCAGTCGATATGGGCGGTAAAGGCTCTGCGTTCTTGGTAAAGCAGGATGGGACAATCCTAGTTCACCGGAACAGCAATCTCGTCACGAAAACTCTTAAAGATGCCTATCCGACTAATACCCCCGCCGTCGGCTCCAGCGTCACAGAAACCACTTTCGCCGATGCAAATGTCCTGGTTTCCTTCCTTCCGATCCGAGGCTTGCCGCGCGGCGACTGGTATCTTGCGGTCCAGATTGATCGTGATCTTGCCTACGCAGGCATCAATGAGTTTCGCACGGCCGCTGCTGTTGCAACACTTGTAGGTGTAGTTGCTATGATCGCTATCCTCGCAGTACTTCTCTCACGACTCGTCGTTCGACCAGTTGTTAATATGACCGGCGTGATGGCGAAACTTGCACGCGGTAATGTCTTGACTGAAATCCCCTGTACTGATCGCAACGACGAAGTTGGCCAGATGGCTGCCGCTGTCGCTGTTTTCCGCGACAACATTGTCGAGCGGGGGCGCCTCGCCCGCGAAGCAGAAGAGACCCGTGCCATGACCGAGCAGGAGCGTCGCGCCCGCGAAGCCGCGAAGACCGGCGAGGCAGAGCAGATAGCATTCGCTGTGAATTCGCTTGCAGATAGCCTCGGTCGCCTTGCCAATGGCGACCTCGACCGTTTGCGCACAGACTTCAACGCTTCGGTCAAAAAACTCCACGATGCGCTGGCTATCGTCGGTCAGAACGCCAAGGCAATCGACAGTGGCGCGGTCGAGATACGCTCTTCCGCCGATCACCTCGCGAGCCGCACCAAGCAGCAGGCAGCCTCGGTCGAAGAGACAGCCGCAGCGCTAGAGGAAGTCACCACCACCGTTAAGGACAGCGCTCGCCGCGCAGAAGAGGTAGCCGCCGCCGTACTATTCTTAGCGTCGTCGGAAAGCAGCTACATCACAGGAACGGAACTGGCGATAGATGGTGGTGTTTCGCAGGTGTAGCCGTTGATACTCTGGGTAGACCGGCTTGAGTCTAGTCGATGCTTCTGGACGCAGATCAAAGCGGCATGCTCTGCCGTGAGCGGGCTGTCGATCCTGTCGGTGATCAGTTGCAAAACACGGTATCAGGGGTCGATTGTCCGTGAGTTAGTACGATTTCTATGCCGTTTCGCTAGCATGTCTCTGCGATCAATTGACTCATGACGCGGCGACTTGCTAGCAACTGAATTGACGGCAGGTGATCCATCGGTACCCAGCTAGCCGATCGGGCGCTGGAGGGTAATAAAGAAATGCCTACAACCCCCTGGTCAGCAGCAAGGATTTTGTCGCGCTCGGTCTAAGGATTGTCGATCAGAAAGGCCCAGTCCGGTCCGCGCACAGCGTCGCCGTCGGGCACCGAATTTCGGTCCTTCAAGACTATAAGTGACAATCCAAGCTTCAGAATTGCAGTGGTCGCAGGTTCGAATCCTACCAAGGCGACCAATAATTGTTATGCAGCCAGTTTTGGTATCTCACGCTTGACCAATCGCAGGAATGGTTGGTTGTGAGCCCCCGCAACCAATAACTTACAAAATATCAATACGATAAGCCCTCCCAAAAGGAGGGCTTTTGGCGTTTCTGGGCTTCAGTCGACGCGAGTCTTCCCATGAGGTCTTCCAGGATCGCCCTTTCGTTGAGGAACTCAGGCTTCTTCTTGCCGGATGCAAAGGTGAGGATCGCGGCAAGATCGCCTCGCAGCACGATCACCAGTTGCTTACCATCGGGCACGAGATCGATGCGGCTAGAGCTGGCTCGGGAACTCTGGACAGTGTCAATCGGCGCGGAAAGTTGACCCCATATCGGCGTCCAATGTTGACCCCCGTGTTGACGATCAGCACCTGGATCGCCCGGCGCTGGCCGGGGTTGCAGAGGGCGAAACAGGTGCGGGTGATGGGGCTCTTCGGCTTTAGCTTTGAGAGCGGTTTTTGAAGCGCCAGGACTCGTTGCCGGTTTCGACGATCTCGCAGTGATGGGTGAGCCTGTCGAGGAGCGCGGTGGTCATCTTGGCGTCGCCGAAGACGGTTGGCCATTCGCCGAATGCCAGGTTGGTGGTGACTATGATGGATGTGCGCTCGTAGAGCCTGCTGATCAGGTGGAACAGAAGCTGGCCGCCGGCCTGGGCGAATGGCAGGTATCCGAGTTCGTCGAGGATGATGAAGTCGAGGCGGTTGAGATAGTCCGCCGTCCGGCCCTGCTTGCCGCTGCGCGTCTCCGTCTCCAGCCGATTGACCAAGTCGACGACATTGTAGAAGCGCCCGCGTGTGCCGTTGCGGATGAGCGCGCGGGCGATCGCGATGGCCAGGTGGCTCTTGCCGGTGCCCGTGCCTCCGACGAGAACAACATTGCGCTGATCGGCAACAAAGGCTCCGGTGGCCAGGTCGCGGACAAGGCCTTCATTGACGGGCGTGTTGGTGAAGTCGAAGTCGTCGATATCCTTGGCGAGCGGCAGCTTGGCGATGCTGAGCTGGTAGCGGATGGAGCGGGCCTGCTTCTCGGCGATCTCGGACTGCAGAAGATCGCCAACGATACGCGGCGGCTCATGCTGGCGCTTGATGCCGTTGCCCATGACCTCGTCATAGGCGCTGCGCATGCCGTAGAGCTTCAAGGTGCTCATCAATTCCAGAACCTGTGTGCGTTCCATCAGCTTGCCCTCCTGAGGCTGTCATAGCGAGCGCAATCGGCGACCGGCTCATGGGTCAGCCGCAGTGCATCGGGGATTTGCAGGGGCGCAGCCGGAGCAGGATCACGACGCCGCGCCAGTATGTTGAGGATGACGGCAGCCGAGCAGACGCCCTGATCAAGCGCCTCCTGGCAGGCGGCCTCAACGGTCGTGATACCGTCGCCCGGTACGCATCCGAGAATGGTGACCATTTGCCGATCGCCGTCATCGACTGTCTTCAATCGCTTGCGGACCTTCTCCATCGCCGCCGGCATTACCCAGTCGCGGAACGGCGCGCCATTGCGAAGAGCGCCGGGTTTACGGGCCAGGACAGGCACATAATGCCAGGGATCATAGACCGTCTCGCCGCGGCCGAAGCTGCGCCGATGTTCGGCGATGACCGTGCCATCCTGCTTGACCACAATCCGGTCGGCATAGGCGTGGACTTCGACCGGGCGGCCGACAGCCGTTGAGAGGACCGAGTATTTGTTATTGTCGAAACGGACCGTGCAGGTCTTCGAGACCGAGGCCGGAACGCAGTGAAAGCCGTCGAACGGACCGACATAGGGGACGAGGCTGCTGCGTTCGGCTTCGAACATCTGCCAGATCGTCTGGTCGGCCTGTTCCGGATGGTTATGCGCTTTGGCATAGGCGACGCATTTGTCGAGCAGCCAAACGTTCAATTCCTCAAGGCTCTTAACCCTCAGGCGCGGCGTGAAGAAGCGTTCGCGCACCAGGCCAACCTGGTTCTCGACCTGGCCCTTCTCCCAACCAGACGCCGGGGTGCAGGCGACAGGCTGAACAAGGTAGTGGCTGCACATCTGCAGAAAGCGGCGATTGTATAGCCGCTCCTTGCCCACGAACACCGCCTCCACCGCCGTCTTCATGTTATCGTAGATGCCACGCGTGCAGGTACCACGGAAGAAGGCAAACGCCTTGTCGTGGGCGTCAAACACCATCTCCTGGCTCTCGCGCATATAGGCACGTGCAAACATCATGCGGCTGTGGCAGAGCCGGACATGAGCAACCTTCACGGTCGTCGTCGTGCCGTTGATCAGCACGATCTCGTGGCTCCAGTCGAACTGGTAGGCTTCGCCGGGTGCATAGTAGAGCGGCACATAGGCCTGCGCCGTCGCTGATCCCCGGTTCTTCGCCCAACCCTTGGCGTAACGGCGGATCGCATCATAGCTGCCGTCATATCCGAGCGCTCGAAGCTCCTCGTAAATCCGGATCAGCGTTAGCCGTTCGCGCGATGGCCTGCCTTCGTTCGTCGCAAGAAACCGCTCGATCTCCGCCTGCCAGGCCCCCGTCTTTGGCAAAGGCTGCCGCTCGCGCTCGTAGGAGAAGTCGGTCTCGTCGCTGCGCAATATCTTGCGGACCGTGTTGCGGGAAACATGCAGTTCACGGGCGATCTTCTTCATCGACCAACCTTGAACATGAAAGGCCCGCCGGACGCGCGCAATCGTATCCACTCGCTTCAACTCCCTCTCCATCCGCCGTCAAAAGACGGATGGTCAGATAAATCCGAAGGGGGTCAAAATTGGACGCCGATTACCCCGCTAATGGGGTCAATTTTGCACGCCGGAACACACCCAGGCCTTGTCCCGAGCCGCCACGTCGAGTTGTCGATTCAGCGTGTTATCGATGACAATGGAGGGTCTGCCGCCATAAATTCCAGTAGGGCGCTTATAGCCGATCTGAGCCTTTATCCTGGCGGCCCGCGCAAGCCGGGCAACCCTGTTGAGGCAGCAAGTCTTGCCGTGGTCGAGCAGGCCGTCGTGAAGCTTGCGGTAGCCATAAACCTTGCCGCTTTCCTCTTAGGCTTTCCGCAGAAGACCGATTTGCCGGTCGTCTTTACAAGCCCGCTTGCTCAAGTGTGTCCGGAGCCAAGCGTAAAAGCCGCTGGGATGAATACGCAACAGGCGGCACATCGTTCGGACCGAAAACAGCTTCTGATGCTGGGCAACGAACGCGTACTTCATTTTGCATTCCTGGCGAAATACGCGGTCGCTTTTTTATATGTCGCGCTCCTCGGTGACGCGCGCCAGTTCCTTTTTAAGCTGCCTGATCTCCTCGGCCTGGTTACTGCCCTGGTCACCCGTCGGCGAGGAGAATTTCTTCTTCCACTCGTAGAGGGAATGTTGGCTGACACCCAGCCGCTGCGAAACCTCTGAAACGGGATAGCCTCGTTCGGTGATCTGACGCACAGCGTCGATTTTTAAACTCTTCGCTGAAATTCGATTTGCTCATGATGAGCTTCTTGCCTCAAAATTAGGAAAGAAGGTGTCTACAAATCTAAGGGCTATTCAATCCTGATCGACCCGATGATCATCCACACCATGCCAGTCGAAGACATCAACAAGGGCTTCGAGCTGATGCGTGCCGTCGTAGCAATTGCTGGAGGCGAGCTATCTTTAATTTCCACTCTTGGGGTTGCGCAAAAGCAACATGTGTTTTTTGAATGTCGTTTTTGCGGCATTTGTCGTTTTTTACAATTGTTAGTTAGGCATCTGCTGCTATCTATTTTTTCTATTGATTCTTGGATTTTGGAGCAGCGAATGCGCAAGGTTTTGCCAGTTCTTTTGATTGCGATTTTGTCGAGCTGTGCAAAACCATCGGATGGACCAAGTGCTGGGGCCATCCGCTCTGCGACGTTCCCGGGCAGTTCAAGCAAAGTGCCGGTGATCGAGCTTTCCAAGGCGCCGGCTGTCACTGCTGCGGCACCGCAGTCTGGTTATTCAGCCTCCGAGCCGGGTTTGTCGGTGCTTCGCGGCGCCTATAATCAACAGAGACTGCGGCCGGGCGATGTGTTTGACGTGACTTTGCTGGATACCGGCGAAGAAGGTCTTTTTTCCTCCACCCATAGTAGTACCCTTAATCTTGGTCGCTTCACTGTCGATCCGCAGGGCAGCGTCACCATGCCTTTCGTCGGCAAGCAGCGGGTGACGGATTCCACCCCGGAAGGCCTCCAAAATCGTATTGTCCAGGGCATGAAAGGCTCGGCAGTTAACCCACAGGCCGTCGTGACGATTGTGGATAAGCCGTCCAGCGCCGTTCTGGTCAGCGGTGGTGTCAAGACCCCCGGAAAAGTGGCGCTGACAGCGCGGCGTGAGCGGGTTCTGGATATCATTTCGCAGTCAGGCGGGGCGTCCGTTGCACCGCAGGCCGCCAAGGTTACCGTTGTGCGCGGTCGGGAACGCGCAACGACGACGCTGGATCGGGTGATGAGCGATGAAAAACAGAATATCGTCCTGCTGCCCGGCGACCAGGTGATCGTCGATGGTGAACCGGCCAGCTATACGGCCCTTGGTGCTTTCAAAAGCACGGGTGAATTCCAGTTCGAAACCGGCAAGCTTACCCTGGCTCAGGCGGTTGGCCGGGCTGGCGGATTGCTGGATGACCGGGCCGATGCCCGAAATGTCTACGTGTTCCGCAACCAGTTGATCCAGGTTCCGGCATCGACGGTGACGGCAAGTGGCGCCAAGGGACCGGTAGCCATGACCACCAGCAGCAAGCCGGTAATCTATCATGTGAATATGAAAGATGCCTCCAGCATCATGCTGATGCAACTGTTCCAGATGCAGAAGGGCGATGTGCTCTATGCCAGCAATTCGGGCATGGTTGATGCTGCCAAGTTGCTGACCGTTTACCAGAAAGTGCCGTCAACATCGGCGGCACCTCTCCCTGGCTCCTCCAATTGATCATGATAAGCTGAACCTGCGGCGTGCTGGTTCTATGATTGAAGTGACCGTCAAAATTTCGGTCTTGGACATCTCAAATTCTTGATAGATTTGAGATGTCTTTAATGGTTTGAAGGCGAGAAAACCTAAGCGTTGTTACGCCCTGATATCATTCCCTTGCCCCTATCTGCGACAGGTTCGCCAAGGCTTCTTTGGCGGTTTTGGGCCTGTTTCCAGGATCAATGTTACAGAGATGCTCCGCGAGCTGTGCAAGATCGGCGTTGTGGCCTTGCGGCACAGTGTCGAGCATTCGCAAGAGCACTCGACCTGCACCGTAGAGATCCATCGCTGTCGCTGCCTTGCTAGAAGCACTCTGTTCCGGTGCGCAATAGTCCGGGGAGCCGGCTTCTGCAAGACCGAGATCGGACCAGCTAGCGCCGCATTCTATGGTCAAACCAAAGTCGGCTAATCTTGCTATCCGCCGCAGCGGATCGAGAATGATATTGCTGGGGGTAACATCACCGTGGACAAGGCCGCGGTTATGCAAAGCCTCAAGTGCGGTCAGCAGATCATGCATGATTTGCGCTACGTCGAGGCCGGTTCCTCCCTCCCTCTCCAGGCTCTCCCTCAGAGAATACCCAGACCAGGGCTGGATAAGGCCTGGGCTGCCATCGGCCAGTCGCAACAGCATTGAGGTGCCAACCAGACTGGGATGGTGCAGGTCGAGGCTAACCCGGGCTTCACGGATCAGCAGTTCCGCCTGGCTGGCTGACGAAGCCCCATCCTTGGTCAGTGTTTTCAGGACATAGGCGGTTCCCAGATCCCGGTGACGCAGCTTGAGAACGCGGCTATGGCGACCCTCGTAAAGCAGGGTTTCGACGGCAAATGTTCCTGCGATGAAGGTGGGGTCCGAGGGAGCCAATGTTTCGGCCCGTCGGTCGAGAGCGTTTCTCAATCGGTCGATCAGGAGCCGCTGTTCCCCGTCAGTATGGGGTGTCCCACTATTCCCGTGCACAGCTTGCATCAGGGCGTTGAAACGGGCGGCGACGTCGCTGAAACTTTCAGGCAGAGGCATCGGCACGCGCCAGGCTAACGACGATAGCGCTCACATTTTCGCGCACATTGGCAATCAAGGCCTCCTGAATCAGCCGCTCGGCACTTTCGGTATCGGTGCATTGGTGCAGAATTTCCGCAACGGTTCGCTCCGTCAGGACCTGGATCAGCGGAAAACTGCATAACAACAGACGATCGCCCGGTAATATGTCGGTGGTCAGCGTTTCCGGCAAGAATTGCTGATCCAATCCGACCCCGCGCCGCAGTCGTTTTTGCAGGCCGATGGCAATATGGTCGCGGGTCAGCGGTACCATTGTGCCGTCACGCAACAGATAGGCTCGGGCGTCGCCCGCCCACACCAGCAGAAGTTGATCACTTACCAAAGCCGCGACAACAACGCTGGCGGCGGGTGGGGTTCCGTCTGTGCGTTGCGCGCGGGCTTGCAGCAGGCTATTGGCTCGGCCAAGCTTGCCTTTGATTTCCTGCAACATGGTATCAATATCGGCGGTGTCACCGATTTCGGTCAACTGGCCTGCGGTATAACGTGCGGCTTCCTGCGACGCGGTGTCATCTCCGACACCGTCGGCAATGGCGAAAATCCTCGGTTTTTCGCAGATGAATAGCCCGTCCGCATTGATCGAAAACCGCGTACCGGCATGGGTGGCGTAACTGTAACGCAGCCCAGCTGCTTGCGACTCAGCTGTTTTAGGGTCTCTGGGTGGCTTATCCGGGCTTGGAGCGGCCCGTTGAGGTGCAGGTTTTGCCTCGGCTGGTATCGGGACTGACGCTGGGGCCCGGGCTGGGGCAGGGGCGGACGCGGTATTGTCTTGCGGTCGGGACATAAGACCCGCGCTTTGTCGGAAAAGCCGCAGGAAGTCCTCGGCTTTCATCTGACTTGAAAAGCGAAGTCCCTGCGGTTTTGAGGTTTGCGGATCGATATACCACCAGAGTGCAGTGCCATCTTTGCTGGCGGTGGCGGTGCCCTCTTCCTCCTGGGGGCGGGGCATACGCATGCGCTTCAGGGTTTCAGTGAAGCGGTTAATGTCAAATTCCCGCGTCATCGTTGATTCAGCCAGTCCTTCGGCGGCCATGAACCAGGTGTGGTCCAGAAACAGCGTGCGGGGGTGATGTGTGAACCGGTGCATCTGCGCCATGATGATCAGCGGAAAACTGCGACCGACACGGTCACGGCTGGCCAGCATGACACCCGCATGAGCAACCTGGCCCCAAACGCCTTTTTCGACGATGAACCGCCAAGGCGGGGAGGCGCTGAACAGATCCGGCCAGGCCGCGCCGAATTCCTGTTCACAGGCATGCAAGCCGCCACGGATCCAGCCATCGAGTGTGGCGACCATTTCCCGTTCCAGGCCTTCCGAGAGGAAATCCCCATGGCTTGGTAATTTGCCGAAAAACCCGATCCGGTCCTGACCGGCGGGCTTTTCTGTCTGGGCAGGTCGCAATGCCATGGCTTGCCTCTTCCTCAGGATGCATCCCGGCGGAGTGATCCGGGGTGCCTTTGACAGGGAGGTAGGACCCGGCCATCATGCCGGGTGCTACGATTGCAGATCAGAACTGGGTCGGGCAGGTAAATTCGGACAGCGCCTTCAGCCTGAAGGCATTCAACACCGAACCGAACTGCACATCGAATTCAGCCACCTGGTTATCGTTGGTGAATTTCGCCCGGAACAGATCGTCGCCTTGGTTTTGGATATTTGCATCGTCAAACAGGCGGAAAGGCGACCAGTCGCCATTTTCAGTCTTCGCCTGTTGCCAGCCGCCGGGCTGGAAGGCAATCCGCGACATGCTGGCGGCATCCTTCGATGGCCAGGTTATGGTTTTTGCCTGAACCGGGCCGTGGAAATATACCACCCGTTCGCCCTGGATTTCCAGCATCACCGCCGTCGAGGTCTCACCAAGCGACACCGGCTTGACATTGATGGCAATCGCCGGTGTCTCGCTGCCATTCGGGAAGAAAGCGCGGAAGATCTGGTCGGCCCTTTCAAACTCGGCTATGCCCTCGCTGGGAATGCCAGCCGCGCCGAAGGTGCCTTTCCAGCCCCAGGGCGAGATCGACTGATCGACGAAGGGTTCCATCCTTTGCTTGAAGAAGGTCTGGAACAGGCCCTTCGGACCGAAAAGCCGGATGAAGTCGTTCATGGCCACGTCGCGGCTGGAGGCGCGGTCGAAGGGATAGCGGCCCGTGACGATGGAGCTGCACAGGCCTGCCCCTTCGCTCGACCACAGGTCGCCAATCCGGCTGCGGGCCGATTTGACGGCGAGTGAGCCGGTATCGGCGGCAAGTCCGGCCATCCAGCCATCCAATGGTCCAGGCAGACGGCGGGCATCCTGGAGCAGGTCCTGATTGGCTCGTGTCAATTGGCTATCGACATCGAACACTTTTGCTACCTCTGCTGAGGACGTAACCGAGCGGGCCAGCTGGTCATGCAGCGCCGTGATAACTGGCAATATCGCCTCGACCTGGGAGGCGGGTTTATCCTGTTTATCTGTTGTTGCCTTGCGGCTATCGTCTGCGGCAGGCGTATCCAGCGCCTCGCGCAAGCGGCTATAGGGATCAGGGGCGGCCATGGAGGATGCCAGCATGGCAGCAACCGTGTCGCCGCTGGCGGATGACACCAGCGTGGTCATGCCCGCCGTGTCACCCTTCGGGCGCAAGTCGGTCGCATCGGCAATCGAGCGGGCGGCCTGGGCAACGATATTGCGGTCATTGGAGAGGATGCGCGTGGTTTCCACCGCATCACCAAGACTTTGCGACGGCCTGACGGCGAGATCCCCCAGCACGGAGGCCCAGCGCTGTTCAAGCCGGTCATAGTAGATCTGCAAGGCCGCCTGGGCTACCGATTCCAGCGTCTGGCCGCGCAATTGCGCATTGGAGCCGCGCACCCATTCTTCTTGCAGCGCTTCGCGGGCGGCGTCGGCAATATGCGGCAGGACGACGGTGCGGTAGCCGGTCGCGGTAAATAATCCCTCGACCCCTTCCGTCAGCAGCGCGCCGGACTTGCGGATGAAGGCTTTTTCACCCAGCGCGCCAAAGGCAAGCGATGGCTGCCACGGCATCAGCGCCTGCGCTTGTTTCGATCCGGCCAGGATGTCGAAAGCCCGTTCGGCAACGGTCTGGTTGCGGATGGTGTTGCGGGCCTTTTCAATAAGCCGCTTGTCGATTTCGACCGGTGGCAATACGCCTGCCGCCATCGCGCTGGCATGTTGTATCAGCGCTTTGCGGGCCGCTGTCCGGCCTTCGCCCGGATAAAGGGCGTTAAACATCTGGGTTGCCTGGGCCGAGACAAATTCCCGGTCGAGCCGCCCCAGTCCGCCCAGCATTTCATAGAGTTTCAGCGCATTGAAGGTACGCGTTACATCGCTTTCACCGGTCAGGTCCTTTTGCAATTGCACCAGCATACGGGGCAACAAAAGGCTGTTCAGTGCGCGCTGATAGGCGTCGCGCTGGCGACCGGCAATCTTGTCGCGCTGGCTGAGACCGAAACTTGCGGCCCAGACATAGCGGGTGTCAAAGCCGGTTGGAACCGCACGCAGATTGTCCAGCGCAGGCAGGACGCGCAGAAAATCGGCATCCGACACATTGCGCACCGGCACATCCTGGATCAGCTTGTCATAGGCGTTCAGATGTTCTTCGGCCTGGGCGAGAGCGGCCCGGTTCTGGAAAAACGTCATGGTCCATCCAGCAAACACAATGACCACCGCCGCCACAGCCAAACCCCAAACAGCCTGGCGCAGCAGAACCTGGCGAGAGGAAAGGCGCTTGTCGCGTGCAACCAGGGCAGCTTCATTGAAGATAACCTCGCTGAACAGTTTTGGCAGGAAATAACTGCGCCGCGTTCGGTTTGTCGTGGTGCGGGCCAGGGTTTCATCCGGCTGTGTCGCGGAGACGAAATAGATACCACGGATCAGTGGAGCCTCGACCAATGACGAGCCGGTGCAAAGCTCGCTGATCGCCTCACCGAGCTTCTCCTGCAAACTGGCAAGCTCGGCCGGAAAACGGAAAATCCGGCCGCGGATGTCGGCACTTTGTTCCTGTTGCAGCCGCTCGATCAGCATGGCATCGACACGCTGTTGCAACAGCGCGAATTCCTCGGCAAAACGCTCCGGCAATGTCTTTGCGCCGTAGCTTTCCTCCAGGCCGAAAGTCGTACCCCAGACCTGTTCGCGGTCGCTCTTGTTGAAACTATCGTAGAATTCCACGAAACCGGTGAGAAGATCGGCCTTGGTCAGCAGGATATAGACCGGAACGCGGGCGCCGAGATGGTCGTCCAGTTCCGCCAGCCGCTTGCGGATCGCCCGCAGTTCTTCGCGCTGGGCTTCCGGGTCGCGGGTCAACAGATCGCCGATGGACAGTGTGAGAAGCGCGCCATTGACCGGCTGCGAACGGCGATAACGGCGCAGCAGGCCGAGAAACCCTTCCCATCCGGCTTTCGATGATCCATCGAGGTCATCCTGGGTCGTATAGCGACCGGCGGTGTCGATCATGATCGCCTGATCGGCAAACCACCAATTACAATTGCGCGTGCCGCCAATGCCCTTGACGGCATCGCTGCCAAGGGCGTCGCCAAGCGGAAATTGCAGGCCGGAATTGGTCAGCGCTGTCGTTTTGCCGGAGCCGGGCGCCCCGAAAATCACATACCATGGCAGCTCATAGATATAGCCGAAGCGTTTCTTGGTAATCCGCCGCAGCAAGGCCAGCGCTTCTTTCAGCCGGTTGCTGATTTCGCTGACTTCGGCCTGCTGGTTGGCCAGCGCCTGCGCCTCGATACTGTCGACCAGTTCCTTGTCCTGGCGCTTGGCGCGGACCATGGTGACAATCATATAGGCGGTCCAGATGGCAAAGATCACCACCATGGTCCAGATGCGGGCGGAAACGCTGGCGAGTGGCTTGAAGCTGCCGAAGGCGGCCAGATAGCCGTAGAACCAGATCAGCACGCAAAGAGCGATGACCCAGATCAGCGATATAAAGCGCCGCCCGACGACACCCGCGTAGGAATCGACATAGGAGCGTATGGTGTAAAACCAGCTGAGTGGATTGATCACGGCTTGGCCCCCTGCTGCGTCTTTATACTTGTGTTCGGCACTTGATTATTGGGACCGTTGTCGATGCTTTCAACGGGCGGGGTCAGGATGCCGGCATCGGTGATTTTCTCGTCGGGATTGGTCAGAACGAGGATTTCCGTGCGCCGGTTCATTTCACGCCCCTCCGGCGTGTCGTTACCGGCAATCGGATCGCTATCGGCGCGGCCTTCGGTCAGGATGGCATCCGGTCCGGTAAAGCTGGAAAGGATTTCGCCCACCGCTTTGGCGCGAGCCTCCGACAGGTGCCAGTTGGACGGAAACTGCACGGTCTTGATTGGCACATTATCTGTATAGCCGATCACCACCGCCCTGAATTTTTCTGCCGCCAGCGCCCCGCCGATGCGTTGCAGCAGATCGCGGAACTGACCCTTCACATCGGCGCTGCCGGTGTCAAACAGACCGGAATTGTTGATGCGGACGCGCAGCCGTCCATTGGCGTCAGACAGCGAGACCAGTTTCTTTTCGACTTCCGGCTGAAGGAAGGTAATGAGGTTTTTCAAGCGGCTTGGCGGCGGCGGTGCCGGGGGCTTGACCGGCTGCGGTTCCGGCTCCTGCTGCGCAACGGTTGGCTGGGGCTGTGGTTCCGGTACGGGAACCGTGATCATCACGCCCGGCGCCTCATGTGGTCCAAGCCCAGCCAGCCGCTCGAAAGTCCGGTCGGAACTGTCGTTCAGGGTCAGGGTGAAAAACAGATAGCCAAGCCCAAGCGCCAGGGCCAGCAGCGATAGCACGGTCCATAGCGCCGCCATGGTGCGAAGCGGTTTGTGGCGGGCATGGACGCCCTGCCAATGGGGCGAAAGCTCCCGTTCAAACACGCCATATTGGCCAAGCAGGGTTTTGTAGAGACTGTCGCGAATGCGGGAAAGCTCAAGTGGTCCCTTGGAAGAAACACGGGTACGGCCTTCGAACGCCAGGGACAGGGACAGGTAGATCAGCAGCAGCAGATCCTTGGCAGACCCAGGCGATTGATGGAAATGATCGAGAATATCGAACACCCGGTCGCCGCCCGTCACGTCATTGTGGAAGGTGGAGACAAGGCCCGAGCGCGCCCATCCGGCCCGCACGCCCCAAGGCGTAGACAAAACCACATCGTCGATCGTGGCGCAGACGACATAATGGGCGGCGCGCGCCCGTTCCGGGCTGATACGGGCGCTGGCGAGGTCACGCTCATAGCGGTTGACCGCATTGATGCAGACCTGGCGCAGTTCCTCTATATCCGGCTGCTCAGAGCGGTAGCGCAGCGCATGGGCAAGGTTGAGCAACGGTGCCGCCGAGCGCACCAGCACCGGCATTTCGCTGCTGCCGAAGCGGAAATTGTCGATCAGATGTGCGACAGGCATCCGCGTCCCGCTATCGGCGGGTGCCGGTTGCGATGTTTCGCCGTCGAGCAGGTCGGCGACCTTGCGGGCGTTGTCGTCCTGGAGGCGTTTTTCCTCCGTGACTTCCACCACGGTCGGCAGATCCTGCCAGGAAGGAGGCCGTTCGTTGCTCATTCTCTCAAGGCCCACATTTCGAGTTCAAGACCAGGGAAGTCGCCTGCCAGGTGCAGGGCAATCGCCCCGGATGTTTCAAGCTGTTTCCAGAGCGGCGTCTTGGTATCCAGCTCGAAATAGATGGTTCCGGCCCGGTAAGGCAGCTGGCGTGGCAGAACTGGCAACGGGCGCACCGGAATGCCCGGTAGGGCCACATTGACCAGTTCGGCAATCCGCTCCACCGGCCCGACCTTGATACGGGCGGGAAGGGTGCGGCGCACGTCTTCCGCCGACATGTCCGCCCGCACTGCCAGCACAAAACCGGCATCGCGCAGCAGGCTGCGGTCGTTGATCGTGCCGACCCGCACGCCGTGGCGACGCTCCACCAGCTCGATGGCAACAGCCGATTGCGCCAGCACCGAGGACAGCGAGGTGCGCAAATCCTCGAAGACAGCACCAAACGTCGCCTTCAGATCGTCATGGCGATAAGCGGGGAAATCCGTCGCCCGCTTGCTCTCCATGGTGAACGTCGCAAGCTCGCCGGCCAGCTGAATGCATTGCTCGTAAAACTGTATGGGATGCAGGCGTGTGGCGTTGGACAATGCATGTTTCAACAGCGGATCGGCGCGGTTGAGGATCTGCAACAGGAAATAATCACCAACTTCCGCGGTGCCGCGAATGGTAGGATCGCCGATCCGCTCGGCAATCGCTTCCGCCCGGTGCCGGACGATGCCCAGCAATTCGGTCATCAATTCATGCAGTCTTGAGGACGCCGTGCAGTTCAAGCTGGCTGGAATGAAATCCGGGTCGAGGAGAACAGCCTTGTCGGAGCGCACCTCGACCACGCGGGCAAGGCCCAGCAGTTCATAACCAGCCAGATCGTCGCCGGTCTTCAACAGCTTCAGGTTCAGCCGTCCGACATCGATGGGCGCCAGGAAATCGGTTTCCACATTGGCATCGGGCGCTTCATAGGGCGAGGCGACAAGCCGCACACTGTTGACCGAGGAGGTGCCGGTCTGGGCCATGTCGGCCTTGCCGGGCTGGCGGGCGGGAAGGGCCAGATAGATTACCGCGTTCTTGACGGATTCGTCCAGCTCAAGGGCTGCTGGCAGGTCGGTATCCTCAGGCGCATCGAAGGGCGTACCATCCGGCAGCATGCCACGCAGGCCCGACAGGGCGAACTGGCCGATGGCAAGGGCGCTGCGGTCCAGGCCAATCTCCAGAATACCCCAGGGATAAGGCGTAAGGCTGCGCGCCACCGAGCGCACCAGACGCTCCGTCCAGCGGTCGGACTGCTGGAAATGTTGGACGCGAAGGAACATGCCTTCGGTCCAGGCAACCCGGTTTTCATGTCTCATCGGTTGTTTCTACCCCCATTACTCTGTCGGCTTGAACCGGTACGGCTGGCTCTTCGGCCTGCTCGCCCATGGCGGCGCGACGCATGAAATCCCTGAATGAAAGAATACGGCCCTCGGCCTGAAACAATTGCCGATAGGCCGCCCAGTAGTCACGCTCAGCAAGGAACGGCAGGCGTACCGGCGAGTTTGCGTCTACCTTGGCCTCCAGCAGGCGTGGGTCCAGCGACCGGCCTGCCGCCTGCATCATGGTTTGCAAAATCGCCGCGAAGGCCTCCTGCTGTCCGGCAAAGGCTTCAAGTCGGGCGGCAAGATCGGTTCCGCCGCTGGGCGAAAGGGCAGGTACAGCATCACCCGGCAGGTCGAAGGCCGCGATGCTTTCGGCCAGCGCCTCTTGGGCGCGGGAGAGCGCCGCCATCATCCGCTCCGCTTGCAGATCTGAAGCCGATGGGCTCTGTCGCGCATCCGGCTCCTGATCCTCAGGATCGGCGAACACGGCGTCAAATTCGTCCTGCGGTTTTGACCGCTCCTCTTGCGGAGGGGGCACGTCCTGCGGCGGACGGCGAACGGGTGGCGCGATGGTAACGAAGGTTTTCGGCGCGGCCAGATGTTCCATGGCGCTTCCACCGGCATCCTCATCGAACCAGTTGTCCGGCAAGACGGGTTTCATGCCATCGGTCTGCGGCGGACCGCTCCAGCCGATATCGACATGACGGGTAAAGCTCTTTTCCTTGTCCGCCCGACGGTCAGATTGTGTGGCTCCTCCAGACATGCCTCGCTCTGAGGGCCGAGGTTGCTTCCACGGTTCCTCCACCTGCCGGTCTCCCAGAAGGCCGCGGGCGGTGGTGCCATTCGGGGCGATATCGGCAAGGATCGAGGAAATCGTCAGCGTCTCACTGCTAACCGGCATGGTTGGATCGGGATCGACCGCCTCAGGCGTCGCCTCACCGGTAATCGAAACGGTAAACCGGTAGCCGCGCACATCAATACTGGCGCCGTGCTTGAGCCGGATCGTATCGCCTTCCAGCAGCAGCTTGCCATCGACCAATGTGCCATTGGCGCTCTGGTCGCTCAGTATATAGCCGTCCCGGTCCCGGCTGATGGTGCAATGCAGTTTAGAGACGCGGCATTCATTGTCCGTAACTTGCCAATCGCAGGCAGGGGCGCGGCCAATGGTCCGGCGACCATAGTCTAGCGTCCAGGTGGTCTGGCCCTTGGTAACTGGTTTTTCGGGGCGAAGTTCCAGCTTCATGCCAGACCTCCCTGCGGCATGGCCTGATATTCGGTGACCACGGCATCGCGGCTGTCAGTGCTTGCTGGGGCCAGCCGCGCCCAGCTGTTCCAGCCGAGCCGGGCAGGCATGGTCGCAGACCCCATCTGACAAAAAGGAATGTCTTCTTTTTTCAGGACGACCTGGGCATCGATATCGAAGCCGTTGCCGATAAACAGGCGGGCGAGGGCGAAGATTTCCGCAAGACGCGGCTTGCCAGGCGATAGGCTGATATAATCGTCATAGCCAACCGGACCGATGACCAGCCTCAGCGCCCCGCTCCGGTCCATGACGGATGCACCCGCCATGGCGTTGACGCCGAGCCTTGGGCCGGACCCCTTGCCCATCTGGCTCAACTCTGCCGACGGAATGGAGACCCAGCGCGGACGAAACTGCTCAATCGCCACCGCCATGCCGGTAAACTCCTCCAGCATGGCTCGAAGACTGGCGACATTGCGGGTACGGTCGGCAAAAAATCCGGAAAACCGCAGGATCACATCTTCATTGATGCCGGCTTTTTCCACCAGTCCGGCGGTGCCGAATCCGGTCAGCGATAGCAACACCTTGCGGAAGGTGTTTTGTTCCTTGGTGGCACTCCATCGCAGCCGCCGCGCCAACCGGTATTTCTCGCAGGCCGCCACAAACAGTTCCGAAAACCGGATAGCGAACAGGTTGAGAAAGCTGATCAAGGCGCGGGAACGGCGGCGCTCTTCGCGCAGCAGCAATTCGTTATATTCCGGCGGCAGCGCGCCAAGCGGTCCAACCAGCGGCGCAAAAGCCGATTTGACGACATTGCCCTGCAATTTTCGGCGAAAACCGCTGACGGCAAGGGGGGCTGGCTGAATGCCGGAATGGGGACCGACGTCCAGCTCCGTTCCCGACGACAGATGTTGTGCCACCCGAAATGCCGTGGTCGGTTCAAAATGGCCGGGGTCCTGCTCCAGCAGGCGGGCCAACTTATCCTCATTGGGTTTGATCTGGATATTCATCACCACCCCTACAGCAAAGGCCGCTCGGCGGCCCGGGCGGGCCAGCGGACAATTGGCTCGGACTGGCCGCGCATGGTCAGGGTCAGCCGGGTGAAACTGTTGACCGAGGTATAGAGCCCGCAGAAATGATCAATGATGCTGCCGAAGATGAAGGCGGCTGCCCGGTCGATCATAGCCGGGTCAAATTCGATCGTGACATCGGTGCCTGGTACCATGGCGGGGCCAAGCCGGGCGAGTGCGTGCTTGGCCTCGACGCGGCTGATAGCTTCGACAAGCTGTCGCGTTTCCGGCGCATCGCGCAATGCATAGAGCGAAAGAATATCCTTCAGTGCCGAACCGTCATTGTCGAACAGTGACAGATGATTGAGCAGCAGATGGGAGACCAGCCGCCATTGGCGGGCCAGTTTTTCATGGATACGAATGGCGGGCGTTGGCGGTAAAAGCGCCTTGATCTCGGCCACGCTTTCACTGCGCTTGACCAATTGAAGGTGCGGGTGACCGCCGCCGAAAGGCAATTGGCTGGCCAGGTCTCTGTTCAGGCATAGGGTATCGACGCTGGCCGTCAGTCCGGTCGGCTCAAGCGGACCGCGATTGCGATCAACGAAGGCGATCTGGGTATCCGAGGAGCCGTCATCCTCATCGAACCGGCGAACCGCCTGCCAGAACACACTGCTATTGGCGCCGCGCTGGCTGCTCCCGAAAAATGGCCGGGCATCCTGTTCTTCGCCGGACGCCGCCGAAAGCCGGACCTGTTCGACCATGTAGATTTCCCGGGTGGTTTGGCGGCGGCTGTCAGGCAGGAGCGAATATTCCGTGCGGCTGCCATCCAATGTCAGCGGTTCAGAGCTTTGCCGGAACAAATTGATGACCGGGGTGGCATTGAGGACGATGTCGCTGGCGGAAATCATCCGCTCCAGTCGCGCGTCACTGCTGTCCAGATAGATGTAAAGCTCGACATCATCGCCCTGCCAGCGATCCATGCCGGATACTTCCAGGAACAGAAATTTTTGCGGCAACGTGAAAAACTCGGTCAGCAGTCGGTATCCGGCAAAACTGCCCGGTGCCGTTGGAAGCATCGCCTGCTCCGGCGCAAACCCCAGCGGACGCAGGTTTTCCGCTGGCAGAAAGACCGCATTGCGATCCTCCGAATGGCGTGCCAGCGCCATGCCGATGCAATGATTGGCCAGAAGCTCGAACAGGGCGGCGGCCTGCGCCCATGCGGAGGCAATGAAAAAAGTCAGGCGCTTGACGCCAAGCCCGGCCATGCTGTCCTGCTTGGGGGCCGTAGAGCGCAGGGACAGACGCAACACGCCTGCTGCACCTGCAAAGGGTGCCGCTGGTGCATCGAGTGGCAAGCCGGTCAGGCTGGCTGTGCTCACCGTCATCGGGACAATTTCCACATCCTGCGTGGTGCGGAACTGGCAGGGATCGCCGCCGACCGGCTCGCTGACGATGTCGGTATGGCGCGGCAGCAATTGCATGCCGGCCAGCGTTGCGCCTGGCGCAAATTGCACGATGCTCATCGGCGGCACCGGTGCCAGATAATGCGGGTAGAGGGTTTCCAGCAGGCTGTCGGTCAGTTCCGGAAATTCATCGTCCAGTTTCTGGCGAACGCGGGCGGCGGAATAGGCGAAACTCTGGATAATCCGCTCCACATGCGGATCGTCGGCCACATCACCCGACAGACGCAACCGCCCGGCAATTTTCGGGAAGGCGCGGGCGAATTTTTCCGCGCGCCTGCGCAGCGCGAACAATTCGTCATTATAGCGTTCCAGAAAGGTCTCAGCCATTCGACGCCTCGATGCGGAAAGCCTGGGTGGAGGGGTCGATGCGAGATTCGAAACTGACCGGCGGCATCCCGTCATAAAGACGGAACGTACCGTTGATGCGCATCCGCAAGGCGCGGTCGCCCTCTGTATTGCCTTTGAGGATCGTGACCTTGACGTCGGCGAGGCGGGTCTCAAACAGCGCAATGCGCCGTTCCACCAGTCTTGCCAGCCGAAGTTTGGATTCGTCCGTCGAAAGATTGGCCGAAAGAACACCATCGACGCCATAGGAGACCAGCGCGTCCTGCAACTCGACAAGTCCATCCGGTGGTGCCTGCGGGCAGCGGCGGGTGTTCAACAGCGCTTCCAGGTCGCGGCGGATCACTTCGCGCATCTCACGCACCTGTTCGCTGACGCTGGTTTGCGGATCACTGTCCATATCAGGCGTATCGTCCAGCAGCCGGTCCAGGACGGATCGGTTCAATACCCGTTCAGAGGCGCGAAACCGCTGTAATGGATCAACCATGGGCAGCCTGCCTTTCGCCGGTCGCATCCGATTGCAAGCTTTCAAGATCGTGGAAAGACACCAGTTCGTCGCCCGCCAGTAGGCATCGCTGACCAAGACCGGTGACGATCCCGTCCACCGCATCCACCCACTCGGTCTGATGGCCGAGTTGCAGGGCAGGGCTGGAATCGGCGCCATAATAAATGGCGGGGAGAAGCACGGTCGCCTCGGCGCCGCTTTCCAGTGTCAGTTCCGCCGGGCGGAAGGCCGTGTCCCGGGGGCGGCGTATCGGTTGAGGCGTAACAGACGCGATCCTTGAAAAATCGACCCAGAGATAGGCGCCGCCGGTGGTCAGCACTTCAAGCGCATGAGGGATACGGTCGTCGAGATCGCGGATATCGGCAACGGCGCCGCGGTTCCATAGCATTGGCACAGTGCTTCGGCTCTCTTCCAGTTCGGCAAGCAGGGCCACAGCCTCGCTTGCCGCTCCTTCCTTCAGGGCCAGGTTGAGCTTTAACGCGATCTGGTCGGTAGCGGTGGGGCCACTGGGAAAATCCGGCAGGGCACCGGTTTCAAACCAGGCTTTGCGGGCTGCCATCCCACGGATCTGCTGGCGCAGCATCGAAAAACCGACGGCATCCTGCGGCTGGAAGCGGACAGCCAGTTCGCACTGGCTGTCGGCTTTTTCATAATCGCCAGCCAGAATCAGCAGGTCGATATAGAGATGGCGCAGGTCATGATCGCTGGCCGCCGTTTTCAATTCGGCTTTGACGGAATCCATGGCCTGGGCAAGATCTGCATCATCGAGCAGGCTGGCAATGCGGCGGGAGGCGGTACTCATGCAACTATCCTTTTCGGTTACGTCTGCCCGGCGCTAGCGCCCATCGCGGCAGCGCCCGAGGTTTCGGCGACGAGATGAAAACTGGTGGAGATATCATCGAGCTGGAAATGCGGCTGCAATCTGACCGTGCAGGAAAAGGCGCCGGGTTTTCCAGGAATTTCCGTGACGTGGATGCCCGCGGAACGCAGCGGATAACGGCTTCTGAGCGACACATCCGCATCGTCATTGCCAAGCGTATAGCCCGACAGCCAATCTTCCAGCCGCCGCTGAATGACATTGGCGGTGCTGAGCTGGCCAATATTGTCGCGCATGATCACCTTCAGGTAATGCGAGAAGCGTGACGCGCAGAGCACATATTGCAGCATGGCCGCCAGCCGGGCATTTTGCCGGGCGGTTTCGCTGGAATAATGGCCCGGCGCGTGCAGCGACTGGTTGGCGTTGAAAATCGCGGATGATGAAAGATAGGTCGTGGCAACGGGGACGATGCCGAGATCGGATAGCTGCAATTCCTGGGAGCGGGTCAACTTGACCTCGACGGGCGGCTGGGCGGACAGGCCCTCGCTTTCCACGCCGATATCAAGGCCCGGCAATTGCCAGGGCGCCAGCATGCCGCCATCGATCTCGTCCTGGGTCACGCCGCGCATATCGGCAAACCAGCCGGAATCGATAAAGGTGCGCAGAATAATCGCCGCAAAGGCGAAGGCACTGTTACCCCAGAGCAAAGTCTCCCCGGTTTCGGCGAGATGTTCACGAAACGGAAAACCGTCATTGCGCTTACGCCAGAATGGCTTGTGGGGCGGACGCATCAGCACGCGCGGTGCTACCAGGCCCAGGAACCGGGTATCGTCACTGCCGCGCAAGCTGTTCCAGCGCAGCCGCGTCTTGTCCTGTTGCAACCAGGAAAAATCGGAAACCCGGTTCAGTTCGCGGAAGGTTTCAAGCCCGATGGCCTGCGGCGATGCACCGGCTATGAACGGACAAAAGGCCGCTGCGGCTACTGTTGAAAGGCGCGCCAGCGTACTGACCGTATCGGCGCCGTCGATAGCGGCGGGAGAGAGGTCGTAATCGCCTACCAGAAGTCCGAATGGTTCGCCGCCCGGCATGCCGAATTCGCGGTTATAGACCAGTTCGAACAGGTGGCTCTGGTCGAAATCGGTGGCGCGTTCCATGCTGCGCGCCAATTCTTTCCAGCTGGCGCTGATCAGCTTGATTTTTACCTCGGCGCTGCGGCCCGCTTCGCGGACCAGCAAGTCAAGGCCAAGCCACCGCGCTTCCATCGCCTGGAAGTCGGGATGATGTAGAATTGCATTCACCTGCCGGTTCAAAACCGCGTCGATTTCCGCGATCAACCGATCCGCCAGCATCCGTGACGATGTCCTCACAATACCCCCCGGTGGACGCGCATGCCTGATGACGTTGACGATAGAGGTCTGCGCGAAACTCCCGCGCAGACCTTTGCTGATGGATCAGTTTTTCGATGGAATACGGGCAACCATGCGCAGCGAAGTCGTCAGCTCTTCCATCTGCAACCATGGACGCAGCCAGGCGACCGCATTGTAGGAGCCCGGTTTGCCGGGGATTTCCTGTACTGTCACCTTGGCATCGCGCAGCGGATATTTTGCGCGCGAATCTTCGCCCGCATCGTCATTGGCATTGACGTAATTGGAGATCCAACGGTTGAGCCAGACCTCGCAATCATCTGCTTCCATGAAGGAGCCGATCTTGTCGCGGCCCATGACCTTCAGATAATGGGCGAACCGTGAGGTCGCCATCATATAGGGCAGGCGGGCGGACACGGCGGCATTGGCCGTCGCCTCGGGCTTGTCATAGAGTTTTGGCTTATGGGCGGTTTGCGCGCCGAAGAACACGGCGTAGTCGGTGTTCTTGTAGTGGCAGAGTGGCAGGAAGCCCAGCTTGCCAAGTTCGGCGTCGCGCCGGTCGGTAATGCCGACTTCTGTCGGGCATTTCAGGTCGAGGTCGCCATCATCGCTGGAGAACACATGCATGGGCAGGTTTTCCACCTTGCCGCCGTTTTCCGCGCCACGGATGGCTGTGCACCAGCCGTTCTTCGCAAAGGCTTCGGTGAGGCGTGTCCCCATGACGTAGGCGGCATTCATCCAGCAATAGCTGTCGTGATGCAGCTCGCCGCTTGCCTCGCCCAGGGTTTCATCAAAACCGAACTCGTCGATCTGGCTGGTTTTCGGGCTATAGGGCATACGCGCCAAAACCCGGGGAAGGGCCAGCGTGACGAAACGCGAATCGTCGCTTTCGCGGAAGCTGCGCCATTTGGCATATTCCACGGTCTCGAAGATTTTTTCGAGATCGCGGGGCCGCGACAATTCCCGGAAGTCGTCAAAGCCGAACATCCGCGGGCTTGCTGCCGAGACAAACGGCGCGAAGGCTGCGGCGGCAATCGAGGACACGCCCTGAAGCAATTGGACGTCCTCGAAGGAGTTATCGAATTCGTAATCACCGACCACAGCACCCATCGGTTCACCGCCAGGCGTGCCGAATTCGTCTTCGTAAATCGACTTGAACAGTCGCGACTGGTCGAATTCGACCGCTTTGGCCAGATCTTTCGACAGTTCGCGCTTGGAGGCGTTCAGCACCCGGATTTTCAGGTTGACGCTGGTTTCAGAATTCTTGACCAGATAGTTCAGCCCCCGCCAGCTGCCTTCCAGCTTGGTAAATTCCGGCGATTGCATGATGGCGGCGAGCTGGGTGGAGATCACCTTGTCCAGCTCAGCAATGGCATTGTTCAAGGTGACCGTCAGGTTGCGGTCGTATTTGACCGTACCTTTCAGCGCCTGATCCGTCAGGGTGCTCAAAAGGTTGCGGGCGCGATCCGGCTCCGTCTGACGGGTGGCGGCCACGACCTTCGACAACAGCCCCTGTTCTTCGGTGGCGGCGGTCGTTTCATTTGGCTTCAAAACGCTTTCAGCGCTCATCTCTTCAATCCTTTCAAAGCGGCGTCACACAAGGGCCGCCAGTCAAAGAGTTTTCGGTTGGACCGGCTGGTGTCAGCCCTGGCCGTTGCTGTCTGGCCGGTCTTTCAGCTCGGCGACGAGCTTTGAAAGATCACCACGGTTTTGCAGAATGTCTTCGAGAAGCCGTTCAAGATCTTCGGAACGGTCCGCCTTGCTGAGCAGGTCCCGCAATTCATTGCGGGCATCCAGAAGCGCTTTCAGCGCTGGCACCTGCTGCACCACCGATCCCGGCAGGAAATCGTCCATGCTTTCGAACTTCAGATTGACGCCAATGTCGGTGCCGTCATTGTCGATGGTATTCTTCACCTGGATATTCAGGCCCGGCGTCATGCGGCGCATCACATCGTCGAAATTGTCCCGGTCGATCTGGACGAATTTCCGCTCGTTGAACGGCTTCAGCGGCTGGGTCGGGTTGCCGGAGAAATCGCCGAGTACACCCACCACGAAGGGCAGTTCCTTGACCACCATCGCACCTTCGGTTTCCACCTCGTATTTGATGTGGACCCTGGGCTTGCGAACCCGCTCGAGCTTTTCATGCACACTTGCCATCACTGACCCTCCTTGCGTGCCCCCTGGGCATCGAAAAAACTGTAGGCGGAATGCCGAAGCCTCCGCCGATATGTGTTAGTTTCCGCTCTCCTTGGCCGGCTTGATACCGGCGGCGATGAGAATGGCATTTCTGGTCTGTGCTTCCGGTAGTAACTCCGTCAGCAATTCGGAAAAATCCATGCGTCCGCGCCGCACCAGGGTTTCAATCGAAAGCGAAATCGGCGAATGCGGTTCCGTGCGGCGGAAATAGCGGGCGACATTCATGAGGAGATCGAAGGCGTCTTCACGAGAAGCAATGCCTTCAGGGCCCTCGGCTGCGCGGGCGGCGGGCTGCACGACGCCAGCCGCAGGATTTTGTTGGGCGGCCTGTCCATCTTCACCTGAAGGGGTGCCATTCTGATTGGCAGGCAAGGTCGCGTCGTCGCGTCCGCCAAGACTGCGAATCGCTGCAATGATTTCCTCGAGCACATTGCGGATATTGGATGCCGGTGGAGCAAACTGTCCGTAGCGCTGGGTGACGAGCGCATTGAAGCTATTGAAGGCGGCGAGGCATGTGTTGACCTCGGCCAGATGAGCGGAGAGAGCAGCTATTCCTGCCTCGGCTGCGGCCTGATGCAGGCTATCGCGCAAACCCGTTTCATCACTGCGCTGGGCCAGTTGATAATCCCAAAGCGTAAATTCCCCGAATTTCCCCAGCGGCAAAAGCGAAGACAGGCGTAAGGGCTGAATCAATGTTCCCTCGGCGCCAAAACCGTTCAATCCAGCGAAGGGCGCCAGCTTTTCCTCGATATCTTCATCGTCGATCGAATGAAGCTCGTCGCTATATCGTTCTATAAGCGACGCCGTCGCTTCATAGACTTCACTCAGGCCAGGAAACCCTTCAAGTCGCAAACGGGATTCTGCAAGCCAAGCCAATACTTCGAGATCTTTGCTGACGGAAGAAGTAATCTGCAATCCAAGATTGCTCACTAGGTTCCAACTTTGGGAAACTTTGATAACCTCTCCAGGTGTCGTAGATCTTTCTTCCGTCCTTGCTTGGTTCCTCGCGTCCTTAATTCTATAGTATACCTCACGATAATTGGCATCCACGCGAATATTTATTCCGCACGGTCCATTTTCTACTAATGCTGTAGCCAATTCATTGTCGATCAACGATAGACTAGCCCCATTTTGAATTAACTAATATATGTTACTTGTTAATGTGGAGCGCAGTTATATTTTTGTCAACCTGAGGTCATTTGTTTGATGTCGAGGGTGATGCCTGGCTTTGCATATCTTAAAAAATTTATCTGGCGCTCTGGACAGGCTGGGGTAATCGCCTTAGTTGTTCATTCCAACGAAGGTAAGGTCGTTGCTGGGGAGGCTTTTTGCATGTCGCATATTGACCTCAATCGATTGATCGAATCGCTTGAGCCTAATTTGCGTGTCGCGCTTGAGACGGCTGCATCCACAGCAGCCGGGCGCGGACACGGACAAGTTGATATTGCTCATCTGCTTGCCGCCGTCATGGACGCGGCGTCATTTCAACCGGTGTTGGAACAATTGGGCTTGCCCATTGCAGCGCTTCGCCGCGAAGTGGGCGATGCACTCGATGACACTGTCGTATCCGGGTCTGGTCAGCTCGCTTTGTCCCAGAATATCCTGACCCTAGGTCGGGAAGCATGGATTTGCGCTTCGCTCCAGTCTGGACGACGCGCCATTACGCTTGCCGATATATTTGCGGCCATGGACGATGAGCCATCGCTTCGAGCCTTGACCCGTGGTCGCTTCCCGACGCTGCGAATGCTGGATCGAACGGCGCTAGAAACTCTTTTGCAGGCGGATGTTGTAGCCGAGACGCCAAAATCGTCGCTGTCTCCGGCCTCCGCCCGGGAAGACGAGTTCCTGCGGCTTTACACTCATGATCTTACCGAGGACGCGCGGGCGGGACGGCTTGATCCGGTCGTCGGCCGTGATGGCGAGCTTCGCCAGATGATCGACATCTTGTTGCGCAGGCGACAGAATAACCCGATCCTGGTCGGTGAAGCGGGCGTTGGCAAGACAGCGGTGGCCGAAGCACTGGCGCTGGAGATTGCTGCCGGACGCGTGCCGGAAAAATTGCAATCCGTACGGTTGCTGATGCTCGATCTGACGTTGTTGCAGGCGGGCGCTGGCGTGAAGGGCGAGTTCGAACGGCGGTTGACCGGCGTTATCGAAGCGGTGAAACGTTCGCCGGAACCTATCATCCTGTTTATCGATGAAGCGCATGGCCTGATCGGTGCCGGTGGGGCAAGCGGGCAGGGCGATGCCGCCAATATTCTCAAGCCCGCGCTAGCGCGGGGCGAAGTGCGGACCATCGCTGCCACGACCTGGAGCGAATATAAGAAGTATTTCGAAAAAGATGCCGCACTGACCAGACGCTTCCAGCCTGTGCATGTGCGTGAGCCGGACGAGGAAACCGCGATCCGCATGTTACGCGGAATAGCTGAGACCTTCATGGCCCATCATGGGGTAAAGATCCGTGACGAGGCTATCGTCGCTGCCGTGCAACTTTCTGCCCGCTTTCTTCCAGCCCGCCAATTGCCTGATAAGGCGGTCAGCCTGATCGATACCGCTGCTGCCACGGTTTCGCTGGCGCGCCAGACAGCGCCGGAACAATTGCTGCTTCTTAAAAGCGAACTTTCGCATCTCACCGTCGAGACCGACTGGCTTTCCCGTGAGCCGGAAAGTACGGATGTGTTGGAGCGCAGGCAGGCCGTTGCCGCTGAAATGGAGCGCCTGACGAAGGAAATCGATAGCCTTCAAGCGCGCTATGACGCTGAAATTGCAGCGCTGGCAGCGAGTGATGAAGCAGTTCCTGCGGACAATGATACTAGGGCGCCTGAAAATGCCCCGGATGTCAATATCACCCCCTTGCGGACACGCGGACTTGCCCGTCGCGCAGCGTCGCTGGCGCCGACGTCCGCTGGCGAGGAAAAGCTTGTGCCGCATGAGGTAGACCGCAATGTTGTTGCTGCCGTCCTGGCGCGGTGGACCGGCATTCCTCTTGGCAAATTGCTGGCCGACCAGATTGAAAGCGCAAAAAGCCTCGATATGAGGTTGAAGGAAAAGGTAATCGGCCAGGATGCCGCGCTGGAGCGGATTGGCGACGCCATGCGCGCGGCGCGCGCCGGGCTTTCTGATCCACGCCGTCCGCCTGCCGTGTTCATGCTGGTCGGCATGTCGGGAACCGGTAAAACCGAAACCGCGCTGACCCTGGCTGATCTGATGTATGGTGGTAGCCAACATCTGACGACGATCAACATGTCGGAGTTCAAGGAAGAGCACAAAGTATCCATGCTGCTGGGTGCTCCTCCAGGCTATGTCGGCTATGGCGAAGGCGGCGTGCTGACCGAAGCCGTGCGGCGTCGGCCCTATGGCGTGCTGTTGCTCGACGAAATCGACAAGGCGCATCCCGGCGTTCAGGATATTTTCTACCAGGTCTTCGACAAGGGTATGTTGCGCGATGGCGAAGGCCGCGATGTTGACTTCCGCAATACCACGATTTTCATGACGGCCAATACCGGCTCGGAATTGCTGGCCTCCTTGGCCCTTGATCCAGACACCATGCCCGAAGGTGAGGCGTTGGAAGCATTGTTGATGCCGGAACTGCAAAAGCAGTTCAAGCCGGCCTTCCTCGGGCGCACGCTGCTGTTGCCGTTCATGCCGCTGGGCAAGGATGCCCTGTCGCGGATCGTCGATATCCAGATCAACCGCATTCGGGAGCGGATTTCTTCGGCCTATGGAACAGATCTTGTTCTGTCCGAAGAGGCCCGCAATGCGCTGATTGGACGCGCCGTTGCAAGTGAGATCGGAGCCCGCGCCATCGAAATCATGATTGGCCGGGATCTGTTGCCGCCGCTTTCCAGCTTCTTCCTTGAGCTGGTCGCATCTGGCGGAAAGGTTACCGAAGCTGAGGTAACCCATGATGAAAAAGGGTTCGGCGTTCGCGCCGGGGCCGCTGGGAAAAAAGAGGAATTCGCCGATGCCTCGGGTGCATCGGTGGATAAGGATGCCGCGTCGGAAGGGGTATCCAGACGCATGCGGCAGTGAGTGAAAGGTGAACCATACCTCGCCGTGAACGAGGTGATTTCAATTTATATAGGAGAATTTATATGCCGATTTATCTGAAGGTCGATGGTATCCAGGGCGATGCGACCCACGAAGAGCACCGCAACTGGATGGACATTGAGGCTATCCACTGGAACGTCAGCCGTGCCATGAACACCACGGCTGGTTCTACCGCCAACCGTGAAGCCTCTGAACCCGCAATTTCCGAAGTGATCCTGACCAAGGTCAGCGATTCCTCTTCCACGAAATTGTTCCAGGAAGCCTGCGCTGGCCGCACCGGCAAGCAAGCGGTGATCCACATGGTCACCACCGGCAATCCCGGCAATACCTATATCGAATACACGCTCACCAACACGCTGATCGCCAATTATTCCGTCGATTCCAGTGGTGACCGTCCGGTCGAAACCATCAAGCTGAACTTCACCAAGATCGAAGTGAAGTACACGCCTTATGACGACCAGAACAACCCGAAGTCGCCGATGATCGCATCTTACGATCTGTCGACCACAAAGGCTGCGTAATCCGCCTTTCTCCTGCAGCGGCACCGCCTTCGGGCGGTGCCGTATTTGTTGTGATGCCGATATTTCGGATGCGCCCGTTTGAGCGAATGTTCCTTGATAGCGTCTTCAAGGTGAGGGTGCGTGAGCAACTTCGGCCTTCGGTATCAAGCACGTCTATCGTGATTCAAGGAGAAGGCTATGCCTGATTTCGATGTGTCTTCCTCAAGTTTGAAGATGAAGCCGTTTAACAGCAATGATGTATCCCAGCCCATGAGCCGTATGGGGCGAGGTCCGTCACTGGATTATATTACCTATGCACCAGGCCCGCGCGAGGTTGCCTCTCGCAACGCCGTTGGAGGCGCTGCTGCATCTGCGCTGCGCATGGGATCGGAGGCCCTGAACAGCTATGCCTTGACCCATTGGGCAAAGAAGTGGCTGGAAAACAACGAAACCAAAATCCTCGCAAAACTGTTGGAAACCGGCGATGGCGCCTTTGTCGTTCAAGTGAACTACATGGAATCTGACGCCAATGAGACCCGAACCTATCTCAGCCGCGATATTTATCTGCTTGGTACCGTGTCAAAGGCTTCTGACGCGGGGCGGATACTGACGGCGGACCTGATGTATGGTCCGAAGATCGATGCGCAACGTCCCAATAATTCGATCAAGTTCCGCTATGCCTACCTGGTGGGCGAGCGCCTCTGACATTTTGAGCTCTCGCATCTCGTTTGCACCGAATGCTTTCAAGGCGAGGATGCATCAGCATCTTCGCGTCGTTGTGTTAGACAGTGGGGCTGCTGTGAGAAATACGAAGAACAGATATTCGTCTGTTGTCCGCAGCCATGTCATCGGCATGATGCTTCATTACGAAGTCGAGCACGCATCGCGGTGAACTGTCGTTTGACCCAGCCGGATGGCAGTAGCGTTCGATCCCCAAACCGCGCAAGGGTCGACAGCATCGTGTTGCTCTGCTAATCACGGCCATGGCGATTAACCAACATATGATGTCGGCAAACGAAGAGCAGACTTTTTCAAAAGGTCTGAAGCCCGGCGTTCTGATTGCGATTATCGCGCTTGCGGTTGCCTATCTCAGCTTCTTGTTTGGGGCACCGTTACCCGCGCCGCTTGGCGCACACGGGTCAGCGCTTTTGCATGCGCCCCAGCAGACGCAGCATCTGGCGGCACGGGAAAATGGCAGCCGGGCTGTTGCACTTGCATCCCGGCCCGATCCACGAGTCCCAGTGCCGCCGCCTGTGGCTGTACTGAGCTTGGGGGCTGAGCATTTCCTGCTTGTCGGGCGGTCTTCCGTCCAGCGTGTCGAGCGTTCTTCGCCTTGGGTTTCCGGGCGGATTTCTCGGGCTAACCTGGCCAGGGCGCCCCCATCCTTGTCGGCTTGATCCCGTTTTTTCGATCAACGCACGACCGCGCACCGACCGTCTGCCGTTCAATACCTGTGACCAGGGTTATGCCGCAGACATCAAGCGTATCATTTAAGCCTATAGCCTTTTCGCGGGGTTTGGCATGTGAAGACGCATCGGTAGCAGCGGCGCAGGCATGGATATTGTTCTATGAAAACCTCTCCCTGGCTTGTGGCCACCTATGTGGTCATCATCGCCTTTGGCATTCTAACGGCATTGCCGAATATTCTCTCGCCAACCGCTCTGAATGGCTTTCCCTCCTGGTTCCCGAAGGACAAGGTTGCCCTCGGGCTTGACCTTCGCGGCGGCTCTCATCTGGTGCTTGAGGTTGATAGCGCCGATCTGGTGCAGGAAAGACTGCAAAGCCTGATCCAAGATTCGCGCCGGGCGCTGCGTGACGATGGCGTTGATGCGGCGACAGTGCGCAAGAGCGGCTCCTCGCTGGTCGTGACCCTTCAGTCGGCGGAGCAAAGAGCCGCAGCCTTGACCGCCTTGGGTAAGCTTGCCCATCCGGTCGGCCTGACGGGCGCGCCCGATCTGGCGTTTACGGGCGAGGGTGGAACTATATCCATAACGCTTGCCGAGGCCGGAATTACCGACCGCGCCAATGCCGGGGTGGAGCAGAGCCTGGAAATCATTCGCCAGCGTATCGACCAAGTTGGCGTTGCCGAGCCAACGATCCAGCGTATCGGCGGCGATCGTATTCTTGTGCAGCTTCCCGGTACGCAGGACCCAGCGCGCATTCGTGAACTTCTTGGCTCTACCGCCAAGATGAGCTTTCACATGCTGTCGGACAGTGCCACGGATGGTGCAGCCGTTCCGCGCGGCGTCACCATGCTGAAGGACGATGAGGGCCGCGCCTATCCGGTTGATGACCGGGTGGAGCTGGCAGGCGACCGCCTGACCGACGCCCGCGTTGGCTTTGACCCGAATACCAATGAGCCGCTGGTCAGTTTCCGCTTCGATACGGCGGGTGCGGCGCGCTTTGCGGACATCACCCGCGCCAATGTTGGCAAGCCTTTTGCCATTGTTCTGGACGACAAGGTTCTGTCTGCCCCTGTCATCCGTGAGCCGATTACTGGTGGTTCCGGCCAGATTTCCGGGAATTTCACGGTGGAAAGCGCAACGGACCTTGCTGCATTGCTGCGCGCCGGGGCGTTGCCTGTCAAGCTCACGGTCATTGAAGAGCGGACGGTTGGTGCTGACCTTGGCGCGGACGCCATCAAGATGGGCGTCTATACCGGGTTGATCGGTTTTGCCCTGGTCGTCGGCTTTATGATCGTGCTCTACGGCGGTTGGGGGATTGTCGCCAATCTGGCCCTCGGTCTCAATGTCATCCTGACTTTCGCCTGCCTGTCGCTGATTGGCGCGACGCTGACCCTACCGGGTATCGCGGGTATCGTGCTTGGCATTGGCCTTGCGGTTGATGCCAACGTGCTGATCAACGAGCGAATTCGGGAAGAAACCCGCAAGGGACGAGGTGCCATGGCGGCGCTGGATGCGGGTTTCCGCCGGGCTTATTCCACCATTATCGATAGTAATGTGACGGCGCTGATCGCCACGCTGCTGCTGTTCTGGTTCGGCTCTGGCCCGGTGCGTGGTTTTGCTATCACCATGGGTCTGGGCATTGCCATATCGATGTTTACAGCGGTTTCAGTGGTGCGTGTCGTCATGCTCGCCATCATCAGGCGCTACAAGCTGAAGCGTCTCGATATCAAGCCTCTGCTTCCGCTTCAGCTCATCCCTGACGGAACACGCATTCGGTTCATGAAGGCGCGTTTCATTGGTATCGGCATTTCTGCCTTTCTTTCAATTGCCTCTGTCATCCTGTTCTTCACGCCGGGCTTGAATTACGGCGTTGATTTTCGCGGCGGCATCCAGCTTGAAGTTGTGACCCAGGACCGCGCCGATCTCGCCGCCTTCCGCTCGGGTCTGGACGGACTTGGGCTGGGCGATGTCACCCTTCAGGAATTCGGCGATGTCCGTCACCTCCTGGTGCGCGTCGAACGGCAGCCGGGCGGGGAAGAGGCGCAGACCGCGGCGGTGGAGAAGCTGAGAGCCGAGGTAAAGGTTATCGATGCAACGGCCTCGGTGGAGCGCACTGAAGTTGTCGGACCAAAGGTGTCGGGGGAACTGGCGATGGCCGGTTTCCTTTCGGTCGTGCTCGCCAGCTTGGCGATGCTGGCCTATATTTGGGTGCGTTTCGAATGGCCTTTCGCTGTTGGTGCCATCGCGACACTCATTCTCGACGTCACCAAGACGATTGGCTTCTTCGCGCTCACCGGGCTTGATTTCAACCTGACGGCCATCGCGGCGCTGCTGACCCTGGTCGGTTACTCCGTCAACGATAAGGTCGTGGTCTATGACCGGATGCGGGAGAATATGCGGCTTTACAAGACGATGCCGCTGCGTGAACTGATCGATCTGTCGATCAACGAAACGCTGGCCCGCAGCCTGTATACATCGGCCACTGCCTTTCTTTCGCTGTTGCCCATGGCCATCTGGGGCGGTAGCGCGGTTGAGAGCTTTGCCGTGCCGATGATTTTCGGCATTGCCATTGCGGCCTCATCGTCGGTGTTTATTGCCGCACCGATCCTGCTGTTCTTAGGCGATTGGCGTCGCAAGCGGGCAGCAGTTCCGGAAAAGCCAGCCGGTTCCGTCGAGGCTTGATCGACAGATCCCGGCTGCCGTCCACGGAAGGCAGCCGGGTTTTCCAGCTTATGCTGCGTCTTCGGCGGTTGCTGTCGCATCGTGACGCGCTTCCTCAAGCCGCGCATACAGATGATCGGCGATGTCGCGGGCATGGAGCGTGACCTGGGGAAGACCCATTAATTCCCCAAAGGTACCACGGGCAAGCGGTCCGGCGACCAGTAGTCCCGGCGTTACTGCTCCATGCTGGTCGAGAAGCCGCGATTGCCGGTCGCAATGCAGCCCAAGACCGGTGGGGTCAAAGCCGATCAAGCCCTGAGCCGCAAGGTTGCGGAGGTAGGGCTGGTTGTCGATGATGGCACCATGCGCCGGACCGGTAGCAATGACCACGGCATCGACAACGCGCGACACCGTTTCCGTGCTACGCGCCAGACGCAGGGAGACACGAATTTTCGAGCCATCATAGGAGGCGATTTGTACCGACGCTGCCAGTACCTCCATCTGGCCCCGGGCGATCGCCTGGTTGATGGCCCCTTCCACTTGCGGGGCGATGCGGAACCGATGCACATCCCAAAAGGGGCGCAGGTGGCGCACCAGGCGCCGCCTCTCATTGAGCGGTAGTGCGCCCCAGATCTCCTGCGCCTGGGCGCGGACCGCGTCCAGCACAGCGTGCCAACTGATGCCTTCCGCTGCGGCATGGTTGATCTGTTCACGGATGCGGCGGGTCAGCTGCCGGATCGACCGGCTGGGCGGGTCGATGAAGTCTCCGTATGGCTCCTGCATCGTTCCGGCATGGCCTCTGGAACGCAGGCCGCGCCTTGAAATGCTGGTGATCGGCCCTTGATGGTTTCGCGCCAGCAAGGACGCAGCGATATCGGCACCCGTCAGGCCATTACCGACAATCAATACATTGTCTTCCGGGCGAATGGCGTTGAGCGCATCCGGTACGGTCGCATCGGGAATGAAGCGTGGGTGTCCTTCCAGAATGGCGGCAAGCGCCTTTGGTGGGCTGGGGGAGGGATGACTGGTGGCAATCACCACATCATCTGCCTCCAGTGTTGTTCCATCCGCTTGTGTCAAGCGCCAGCCTCGGGTGGACGGGTCCAGCGAAACGACATCGGATTTGACATGCTCTATCCGGCCATTGGCCAGATAAGGTACCAGCTTCGAGGCGATATAAGCACCGAAATCGCGGCGGCGCGGAAATATCCTGCCATCGTCCAAAGCCGCTTGCCTGTCTTCCTCACCCAGACGGTGCTTGCCGACCCAATCGAGGAAGTCGAGAGGTTCGTCCGGATCGAGGCTCATCCGGTCTGCGGGGACATTGATGCGATGAGCCGGGTCAGCCGTGTCATAGGCAAGGCCGCCGCCAAGTCTTGCCCGCGGTTCGTATATGACGATGCGCACATGGCCGGGCTGTGTCTTGCGGGCTAGATTCCAGGCGACGGCCGCACCTGTAAAGCCGCCTCCAATGATGGCGATTGTTGGCGGTTTTTTGGCCTGAGACAGGTTGGCGGCAGGCATGGAAGTTTCTCCACGAGATTTCATCAACAGCAAACGACTGCCAAACTACTGCATTGTGCAGAAAACCGGAAACGGCCGATGCTTTTTTCAACTCCAGGCATGGAGCGGTGGGTTCTCGCCATTCAGGTAATATTTGCCGAGAATGGAATATTTCCAGCGCACCGGGTCATGCAGCGTATGGGTTCGGGCATTGCGCCAATGACGGTCCAGATTGTGCTCGGCCAGGGTCGATCTCGTGCCTGCGAGTTCGAACAATTTATTGGTCGCCTCAATGGCAATCTCGGTCGATAGAATTTTCGCTTCGGCGGTGATGATTTGCGCTTGGGCGACGGTGTCGGCATTGGGGTCGGAAACAGCCACATCAATGGCTCTACCGGCTTTTTCAAGCAATGCCTGGGCGGCATGCAGGCGTAGCGACAGGCTGCCAACAGCCTGGATCGTGTAGGGGTCGTCGCTGGCGCGCTCCAGGCCGGAATCCACCCAGGGCCGGGATTTGGTGCGGACGAAATCGATGGTTTCGACAATCGCCGCCTGGGCGATGCCGGTATCGACGGCAACCTGAATGATCTGGAAAATTGCGCCGTCGGCAGTCGGCACTTCATAGCCCTTGTAGCCCGGAACCAGCCAGGCCTTGTCCACCTTGACATTCTCCAGAATGACCGTGCCTGATAGTGTGGTGCGCTGGCCGAAACTGGACCAGTCATCAATGACCGTCAGGCCGGGGGCATCGCGGTCGGCGATGGCATACCAGGCGCGGCCTTCCTCATCCAGGGCGACGATTGGCACTTTGTGGGCGAGTAACGCGCCGGAAGAATAGAATTTCTTGCCGTTAACGATGACATGATCGCCGTGATCGGTAAATTTCGTTTCGAAATCGGCGGCCCGTTTCGAACCGAATTCCGAAAAGGCATTGCCCAGCCGCAAGCCTTTCAGCACTTCCCCGAAGATCAATTGCTGTTGGGCTTTGTCGGACACGGTGCGAATTGCCGCCACGACGCCCAGATGGTTCTGCGCCACCTGTCCGATGGAGGAATCGGCCTGCGAAATGATTTCGATGACCTTCGCCAGCGTGGCATAAGAAAGCTCGGGGCCACCGAATTCCTTTGGGACATTGATCGACCAGAGGCCGCTTTGGGAAAAAGCGTCGAGTTCCGCAACCGGCCAAATTCTGTCGCGATCCCGGAGAGCTGCATCCTTGGCGAAATCTGCTGCGAGGCGATGGGCGATCTCGATGGCTTCCGCATCGCTTGTGATCACATGCGCGGGCTCAATGGGACGCGGGATGGCGGGTATTCCTGATGTTTCCGGCTTGGCAATGATATTCATGTAAATCTCCCTGGGTTAGCGGGCAACTGCGTATTACAATCGGTTATTCGGCAGCTTGCAGTGCGCCGTCTTCCCGCGCTTCCAGTTCGCGCACCAACGGAATGACCTTTTTGCCAAAAAACTCCACCTCTTCCTGGAAATGCAGGAAGCCCATTAGGATCAGGTCCGCACCGGCGCGTTTATGCTCGATGATCCGCTCGGCGACCTGTTGCGGCGTGCCGATCAGGTTGGATTTGAAGCCATCGTTATATTGGACCAGATCCTGGAAGGTGGATTTTGCCCAATTGCCTTCGCGCTCCGGCGAGGCATTGCCGGCATTCTGAACTTCATGCTTGAAGCCATTGACGGCATCTGGAATGGCCTTGTCGATGATTTCCTTCAGGGTGTCCTGAGCTTCCTGCTCGGTGTCGCGGACAATGCCGAAGGCATTCATGCCAATCCTGGTGCGCCAGGTCTTGCCGAACAGCTTTTCCTTGGCGCGGATGTCATCGACCTGGGCTTGCAGACCTTCCGGCGTGTTGCCATTGGTGAAATACCAATCCGACACGCGGGCCGCCATGTCGCGTGCAGCGCGAGAGGAGCCACCCTGGAAGACCTGTGGAACCCCACCTTCTGGCTTCGGTTTCATGGAGTAATCGTTGAAGCGATAGAAATCGCCTCGCAGATTATAGCTGTCCTCGGTCCAGATGCCGCGAATGGCCCGGATGAATTCTTCTGAGCGGCGGTAACGTTCGTCATGGTCCAGCCACGGTTCGCCAATCGACGTAAATTCACCCCGGAACCAGCCGGAGACGATGTTCACATCGACGCGCCCGTTGGTGAGGTGGCTGATTGTGGCGATCTGTTTGGCAAGCAGGGCCGGGTGCCAGGGGCCGGGGAGCACGGCGGCGATGACCCGCAGCTTTTCCGTCGCCGCCAGTAGGGCGTGGCTGAAAGACACGGATTCGTGCTGGTTGTCGGCGCCATAACCGGCGGTGAAGCGGATCTGGCTGAGGGCGTAATCGAAGCCGCTCTGCTCGGCAATCTGTGCCAGTTTGCGGTTATACTCTATCCCCCAATGGGTCCGTTGTTCGATGGAACTGATGACCAATCCGCCGGAGACATTGGGAACCCAATAGGCGAATTTCAGCGGCTCTCTTTTCTGGTGGGGCATATCCGTCTCCTCCATTGGGTTTCAAAAGTGACCTGCAACATTGCATGCGATCTCGCTGGCTGCATTGCGCAATATTTATAAACGATAGAAATAGTGGATAATAAATCAAAGGTCATATGCGCTGTCCGGTGGAGGCCAGTTGGAATAATTTGCTCAAAAAGACCTTTGGATGAGACGGGTCTTGCCGCTTCAGAGCCTTACAATGCAGCCGTGCAGCTCTTGGTTTTTCTCCCTTGCATTTATTGGGAATCTTGAATAAATAAATTCAACTATTCAAGGAATATTGAAATATGGATCAAAAACAGGCTCTCTCCGCCTTCGCCGCTCTTTCCCAGGAAACCCGACTGCTGATCGTCCGTATGCTTGTTGTGGCTGGGCCAGATGGCATGGCTGCCGGTGCGCTTGCGGAAAAGATCGACGTGTCGCCCTCCAATATCTCCTTCCATCTCAAGGAGCTTGAGCATTCCGGATTGATTGCCGCGCAACGGCAATCACGGTCGATTATTTATACCGCCAATTATGCCGCCCTTGGCGGACTTGTCCTGTTTCTGATGGAGGATTGCTGCTCAGGACATCCTGAAATTTGTGCGCCCTCGATTGAACTTGCCGCCTGCTGTACTGTCAACGATTAAGGACCTGCCATGCCGACCGACCAAGTTTATAATGTGCTTTTTCTTTGCACTGGCAACTCTGCCCGCTCGATCCTTGCTGAATCCATACTCAATGCCGAAGGTGGCGGGCGCTTTCGCGCTTTTTCTGCCGGTAGTTATCCAAAAGGGGAGGTTCACCCATGGGCGTTGAAGACACTGGAGGCGCTTGGCTATCCCGCCACGGGGTTTAGCTCGAAAAGCTGGGGCGTGTTTGCTGAGGCGGATGCGCCGCAAATGGACTTCATCTTCACCGTTTGCGATGCAGCCGCTGGCGAATCCTGTCCGGTCTGGCCGGGGCATCCAATGACCGCTCATTGGGGTGTCGAAGATCCAGCCGCTGCCACCGGCTCCGACGTGGAAATCGGTCGCGCCTTTTCGCTGGCGGCGCGCTATTTGAAAAACCGGATCACGTTATTTATCAACCTGCCAATCGCCTCAATCGAAAAATTGGCGCTGCAAACCCAGTTGCGCCAGATCGGTACCGTCGAGGGCGCTACGCCTGGCCCGGTTGTTGCTACCAAGACATAGCCGGAGAAACATCATGTCCACATTCGAACGTTATCTGACGGTTTGGGTTTTCCTGTGTATTATCATTGGTATCGTCCTCGGACATGCCATGCCCGGCGTGTTTCAGGTTATCGGGGCCGCCGAAATCGCCAAGGTCAATATCCCGGTCGCAGTGCTGATCTGGCTGATGATCATCCCGATGTTGATCAAGATCGATTTCGCAGCGCTTGGGCAGGTTGGCCGCCATTGGCGCGGCATCGGCGTCACGCTGTTCATCAATTGGGCGGTCAAGCCCTTCTCCATGGCGCTGCTTGGCTGGCTGTTCATCGGCACCCTGTTCCGGCCCCTGCTACCGGCTGTACAGATCGACTCCTATATTGCCGGATTGATCATCCTGGCCGCCGCGCCCTGCACGGCGATGGTGTTCGTCTGGTCGAACCTGACGAAGGGCGAGCCGCATTTCACTCTTTCGCAGGTCGCATTGAACGATGCGATCATGGTCGTGGCCTTTGCGCCCATCGTCGGCCTGCTGCTTGGCCTGTCGGCCATCACCGTGCCTTGGGATACACTGGTGTTTTCGGTGGTGCTCTACATCATCCTTCCGGTGATCGCGGCGCAAATCCTCCGGCGCAGTCTGACCTCGTCCGGCTCTTCTGCCTCGCTCAACCGTTTGCTGAAGGTGCTGCAACCGATGTCGCTTGTGGCATTGCTGGTCACGCTGGTATTGCTGTTCGGGTTCCAGGGCGAGCAGATCATTGCCCAGCCGACCATTATCGCTCTGTTGGCGGTGCCGATCCTCATTCAGGTCTATTTCAATTCGGGCCTGGCCTACCTGCTCAACCGTGTGACGGGCGAGCAACATTGCATTGCCGGTCCTTCAGCCCTGATCGGCGCGTCGAATTTCTTTGAACTGGCGGTTGCCGCTGCCATCAGCCTGTTCGGCTTCAATTCCGGTGCCGCCCTTGCCACGGTCGTCGGCGTTCTCATTGAAGTGCCGGTCATGCTGTCGGTCGTCTGGATCGTCAATCGCAGCAAGGGCTGGTACGAGCGCGGCACGGCGGTGCAGGCGGCCGGTCTTTCCCAAGCCAATAGTCATGAAACAAATACCCAGGAGAAGGTCCGGTCATGAACGCCACTATCTATCACAACCCCGACTGCGGCACGTCCCGAAACACGCTGGCAATGATCCGCAATGCAGGCATCGAACCGCTGGTTATCGAATATCTGAGCAACCCACCAACGCGAGGCGAACTGGCCAGGATGATTGCCGATGCCGGTCTTTCGGTGCGTGAAGCGATCCGGGAAAAGGGTACGCCCTATGCCCAGCTCGGGCTGGATAATCCTGATCTCACCGACGAGCAATTGCTGGACGCCATGCTGGAACACCCGATCCTGATCAATCGTCCGTTCGTGATCACCCCGCTTGGGACGCGCCTGGCCCGGCCTTCCGAACGGGTCCTTGATATCCTGCCCAATACCCATCAGGGCGCGTTCACCAAGGAAGACGGTGAAAAGGTGCTGGACAGCGAGGGTAAACGCCTTGTCTGATTTGCCAGCAGCTGTCGAACAGCATTTGAACCATCCAGACATGGCGGCCTTGAGGCCGCCTGTCTCCACGCACAAGCCTCGCATCCTGATCCTCTATGGTTCTTTGCGGGCGGTGTCTTATAGCCGGTTATTGGCGCAGGAAGCGGGTCGGCTGCTGGAGCATTTCGGGTGCGAGGTGAGGATATTCGATCCTGCGGGTTTGCCACTGCCCGACGCGGAGCCGGTCAATCATCCGAAGGTCCAGGAATTGCGCGAGCTATCGGCATGGTCGGAAGGCCAGGTCTGGGTCAGCCCGGAACGCCATGGCGCGATGACCGGTATTCTGAAAAGCCAGGTCGACTGGATTCCGCTTTCCATCGGTGCGGTCCGTCCGACCCAGGGCAAGACGCTGGCCGTCATGCAGGTTTCGGGCGGATCGCAGTCGTTTAATGCGGTCAACCAGATGCGCATTCTTGGCCGCTGGATGCGGATGATCACCATTCCCAACCAATCCTCCGTTGCCAAGGCATTCCAGGAATTCGACGCCGAGGGACGCATGAAACCCTCCTCCTATTACGACCGCGTCGTCGATGTCTGCGAGGAACTGGTGAAGTTTACGCTCCTGACACGGGATGCATCCGGCTATCTGACCGACCGCTATAGCGAGCGGAAGGAAGCCGCTGAAAAGCTCGAGACACTCACGGGCAACACACCATTATGAGCCTGAATAGGAGCAGTCGTGGCCGCTTATCGCTGTCGAACAACCGGAGCGAGATATTTGTGATCTTCGCCTTGGGGCTGACGCAAATCATCGGTTACGGCACGCTCTATTATAGTTTCAGTATTCTCGCCCCTGCCATGGCTGCGGATCTTGGCTGGTCGAACGAATGGATTTTTGCAACTCTTTCCGCTGCTCTGCTGGCAGGCGGACTGGTAGCACCTTGGGTAGGACGCATCATTGATGACCATGGTGCAGGTCGGGTCCTGACGGTGGGATCGATGATCGCTGCGCTGTCCCTGGCCGCCTGCGCGTTTGCGCCGGGCAAGATTACATTTGTAATGGCGCTGATCGTCATTGAGATGGCATCGACCCTGGTACAATATACGGCGGCTTTTGCCTTTCTTGTCCAGTTTCGGCCTCAGAGTGCGCAACGCAATATCGCTTATCTGACTTTGATCGCCGGTTTTGCTTCAACGATTTTCTGGCCACTGACCTCGGCCCTTCATGCCAATCTCAGCTGGCGGCAAGTCTATCTGGTTTACGCGCTTCTGCATCTTGCTATCTGCTTGCCGCTTCATCTGTGGCTGGCACGCCGGGTGGGTGGGCGTCATGCACCAGTTGTCGCTCCCAGCGCCACGTCACATCATATCATGGAAGGAGGGCTGCCCGACAGGTTGCGACCTATCGCCTTTCTCCTGATGGTGACAGGTTTTGCGCTTGAAAGCTTCGTGAATGCGGCTTTGCTCGTGCACATGGTGCCGCTGTTGACGGCGCTCGGCCTTGGCTCCGCCGCTATCTTGGTCGGAACCCTGTTTGGTCCGTCGCAAGTCCTCAGTCGCTTTACCAATATGATGTTTGGCCGCGATCTGTCTCAACTGACATTGGCGTTGGTTTCGGCACTGCTGATGCCGGGGGCAGTTGCGGTGCTTTTGTTGACGGCGCCATCCTTTTCAGGCGCATTGATTTTTGCGGTCCTGTTCGGCTTGGGCTCCGGCCTTGGCAGCATCGTCCAGGGAACCCTGCCGCTGGCATTGTTCGGCAGCGCCGGCTATGGCAGGCGCCAGGGGCACGTCACCGCCGTTCGGTTGGTCGTGTCTTCGACGGCCCCTTTCGCTTTCGCATGGATGATGGAAAACATGGGTACGGACCTGGCTCTTGCAATCAACACCGCCATTGGCGGCGTTGCGGTCCTCGCCTTCCTGGCAATTGCACATTTGGCGCAGCGTCAGCGCACAATGCCAACATAGTCTCTCGGAAACTCAAAGCGGTTACGCCAGCACAAAGCGATAACCAACCCCGGCTTCGGTGAGGATGATTGCCGGTTGGCTTTCGTCTTTTTCGATCTTGGCGCGGATCTGGCGAATAAAGACGCGCAGATATTGAAGGTCGTGGGCATGGGCCGGGCCCCATACCTCTTTCAGCAAGGCGCCATGGGTCAAGACGCGACCCGCATGGGTGGCGAGCAGGCGCAGCAGATCATATTCCTTCGGCGTCAACTTGACCGGCTGATCCGCTCTTGTGACGAGGCGGTGCTCGATGTCGATGACGAGTTCACCACTGCGGATGATGGATGGGGCCGGCTCCGCTTGCGGTTTATGGCGAAGGGCGACGCGAATGCGGGCCGTCAATTCGCCGATTCCGAACGGTTTTTCGAGATAGTCGTCGGCACCGAGATCAAGGGCTGCGATTTTTTCGATCTCACGGTCGCGGGCAGACAGCACGATGATCGGGATCGGGTTCCAGTGTCGCAATTGGGCGATCACCTCTTTGCCATCCATATCAGGCAGGCCGAGATCGAGGATCAGCAGGTCCGGCACGGCGGTTGCCACCAGCGCCAATGCCTGCTTGCCAGTATCAGCTTCAATCACCTCGTAGCCTGCCGCCGCAAGGGCAGGGCGCAGGAACCGGAGGATCTGTGGCTCATCATCGACGACGAGAATGCGTTGCCCTTTCATGCCTCAGTCCGGTCCTTTTCCATATTCTCCAACGGAAAACGCAGGGTGAACCGCGTGCCTATCCGTTTCACTGCCGGGCTTTCGACGGTGATCGTGCCGCCCATCGCCTCGACAAAGCCCTTGGCAATGGCAAGGCCAAGCCCGGTCCCCGGCTTGCGGCCATCCGCTCCTTTGCCGCGACGGTAGAACTTTTCAAAGATCCGGTCGATGTCTTTTTCCGAAATGCCTTTGCCCATGTCCGTTACCGAAAGCGATAGCGTTGTATCATCGGCGCGGGCATAGACGGTGACCGGCTCGCCGCCGCCATGTTTACAGGCATTGTCGATCAGGTTGAACAACACCTGACCCAGAAGCAGGCTATCCGCCCGCAGCAAGGGCAGGTCCTTGGCAATGCTGGCGCTGATCTCTGTGGCTGGTGCGACACGGCGAGCACGGGCGATGCTGTCCGAAATCACATCGTTCAAATCCACCCAATCGTGCTTGGCTTCCAATGCCCCGGCCTCAATCCGGGTCATGTCCAGGAGATTGCCGACAAAACGCGACAGCCTTTCACCCTCTTCCTCGATGGATTGCAGCAGGTCGCGGCGGCTTTCGACGGGCATGCGCTCGCCAAACTCCTTCAGGCTGGTGACGGCGCCGGTAATCGTGGCAAGCGGCGTGCGCAGATCGTGGGAGATGGAAGACAGGAGCGTTGACTGGAAACGTTCCCGCTCCAAGCGCGCCTGGTCCTCTACACTGCGGATCGTCAGATTGGCGCGGTCGAGAGCGATTGTCACCTGGTCCAGAATGGCGGACAGCGCCCGCTCCTCCATCGGATCGAGTGGCTCCCCAGTCATTTCATGGCCACAGACCGCCAGTGTACCGGCAGGACTGCGCAAGGGCCGAAATTGCAGTTTCGAATTCGGCAGGGTACCGGTGCCAGCACCTGCTGTCTCGCCTTTTTCGAGAGCAAAGCGGGCCGCGGCCATTTCCGCCACGCCAAGCTCGGTATCCGGCGGCCAGCAGGAGCGTAGGGCGAGCGTGCCGTTTTGCGGTGAGAGCAAGGCAACGGGCCGCTTGATAATGCCGTTCAACTGGCTGACGGCGGTCCAGACCACGCCGTCGGCATCCACCGTGCCTGCAAGTTTTGAAGAGACGTCATAGAGGATCTGCGTCTGTGTGGCGCGGCGGGCCGCGATCTGCCCCTGGGCGCGTATCCGTGCGGCAATGCCACCGGCGATCAGCGCCGCCGCAATGAACATGACGAAGGCAAAGACTTCATGCGGCGCGGCGATGGTCAGGGTGAAAACCGGAGAGATGAAAAAGAAATTATAGGCCAGCGCCGACAGAACGGAGGTCAGAACGGCGGCGACATAGCCCTCGCGCAGAGCCGACACCAGCACCGCGAGCAGAAACAGCATGGACACATTGGGCAGGGCCACGAAATGGATGATGCCGCGTGCGCCGATGACCGCCACCGTGGTCGTGATGAGAGCGGTGATGATATCTCTTGGGCGAACGGGCAGGCTCTTCAGTGAAAAGGTTTTCGTCAGCCCGGCGCGCTTTGTTTTCTCTGGTGCGGCTTCACCAGTGACCAGGTGAATGCCCATGCCGGATCTGACGTCCAGCAAGGCATCCGGCAGGGAGCGGCGGAAAAGTCTTTGCCAACGGGATCGCTTCGGTGCGCCAATGACGATCTGGGTGACGTGTTCCTTCTTGGCGAGACGCAGGATCTCATGGACGAAATCGCGGCCCTGCACACGCCGGGTTTCTGCACCAAACCGTTCCGCCAGCCGAAATAGCTCTTCGATCCGGGTCTGATCGCCGGGATTTTCATCGGCCTGATCGGCCTGTTCCAGTGAAACGACCAGCCAGCGGGCATTCATGCCGGAGGCGAGGTTGCTGGCGGTGCGCACTACTTTTTCCGAGAGCGCATCCGGGCCGATACAGACGAGAAGCCGCTCCCCCGTGCGCCATGGTCCTTCAATGGCATTCTGCTTGAGGTAATCGACCATCTGGTCATCGACCCGGTCGGCGGTGCGGCGCAAGGCCAGTTCGCGCAACGCGGTCAGATTGCCAAGCCGAAAGAAGCTGTCGGTGGCGCGGCGGGCATTATCGGGCAGATAGATCTTGCCCTCTCGCAGCCGGATGATCAATTCTTCCGGTGGCAGGTCAATCAGCACGACCACATCGGCTTGCTTCAGCACCCGGTCCGGGACGGTTTCCCGCACTTGGACGCCGGTGATTTGCGTGACGATTTCCGAGAGGCTTTCGAGATGCTGGATGTTCAGCGCCGTCCAGACATCGATGCCGGCGGCCAGAAGCTCCTCGATATCCTGGTGACGTTTGGGATGGCGGCTTTCCGGGACATTGCTATGGGCAAGCTCATCGACAATGATGATCGCAGGACGACGGGCAAGCGCTGCGTCGATGTCGAATTCCTCCAGCACGCGATCCTTGTAGGCAATCTGCTTGCGCGGCAGGATTTCGAGCCCGTCCGTCAGCAGTTCCGTTTCGCTGCGGCCATGGGTCTCGACCAGACCGATAACGATATCGATGCCCGCGGTCTTTTGACCACGGGCACGCGACAGCATGGCATAGGTTTTTCCGACGCCGGGCGCTGCTCCCAGAAAAATCGTCAGTTTTCCCCGTCCGTCCCGGTTGGCAAGCCCCAGCAGGGCGTCAGGATCGGGACGGCGGTTGGTGTCGCGCTGGGCGTCGGACATGAGTAGACCTTATTGAGTGGCACCCGCCGCATCGAGCGCCATGTTCAGCCGCAATACATTGACCCTTGGCTCACCGATCACGCCAAGAAGCCGTGGTTGCACCAGGGCTTCCACCAGCGCCGCCACCTCCTTTTCCGGCATGTTGCGGGCTTTGGCAACCAGCGCCACCTGCTGGCGGGCGTTTTCAGGCGTTATATCCGGATCGAGGCCCGAAGCTGAAGAGGTGACGGCATCGGCAGGCACCAGCCCACTGCGACCGTTTGCCTGCCAGGCGGTGACAGCGGCGGCAATCTGGTCCTTCAGCTTTTGCGAGGTGGCGCCAAGATTGGTGCCGCCTGAGGCCAGCGGATTATAGGGCGAATTGCTGGTGGCCGATGGGCGGGAGGCGAAATAGCGTGGCGACGTGAAAGCTTGGCCGATCAGGGCCGAGCCGACCACGGCATCGCCTTTCGTGACAATGCTGCCATTGGCCTGGGCGGGAAGCACCGCTTGCGCAATGCCGGTGATGGCGAGCGGATAGGCGAGGCCGCAAAGACCGGTAAACAGCACGGTCATGGTGATGGCGGGACGAAGATGGGACAGCATGATTACACCCAATGCAGCGTTGTAATGGCGAGATCGACAATCTTGATGCCGATGAAGGGAAGGATTAGGCCCCCCACACCATAGACCAGGAGATTGCGGCGCAGCAGCGCTGCGGCCCCAACCGGGCGGTAGGCGACCCCCTTGAGGGCAAGCGGGATCAGCGCGACGATAATCAGCGCGTTGAAGATCACCGCCGAGAGGATGGCCGATTGCGGCGAGGCCAGCTGCATGATGTTGAGCGCGGCAAGCCCCGGATAGGCGGTGACGAACAGAGCCGGGATGATGGCGAAATATTTGGCGACGTCATTGGCAATCGAAAACGTCGTCAGCGAGCCGCGCGTCATCAACAGCTGTTTGCCGATTTCGACAATCTCGATCAGCTTGGTCGGGCTGGAATCCAGATCGACCATATTGGCGGCTTCACGGGCGGCTTGCGTACCGGTCTGCATGGCGACACCGACATCGGCCTGGGCCAGTGCCGGGGCGTCATTGGTGCCATCGCCGCACATGGCGATCAACCGGCTGCCCTGCTGGGCCTTGCGGATATAGGCAAGCTTGTCTTCCGGGGTTGCTTGGGCCAGAAAATCATCCACACCGGCTTCAGAGGCAATCGCTGCGGCGGTAATCGGGTTGTCACCCGTGACCATCACCGTGCGGATACCCATGGCGCGCAGGGCGGCGAAGCGTTCCTTGATGCCAGGCTTGACCACGTCCTTCAGATGAATGACCCCCAGCAACCGGCTGCCATCGGCAACGGCCAGCGGCGTGCCGCCCGATTGGGCGATCCGGGTGACGGCGTCGGTAAAGGCGCGGGGTGCCGATGCCGCGTCGAGACCGGTAAAGGCCAGGACCGAATCCACCGCACCCTTGCGCAGACGTTTGCCCTTGATATCGACGCCGGAAAGCCGGGTTTCGGCGGTGAACGGGATGACCGCATCCGGTGCCGCATCGGGAGCGGACTGGCCGTATTCGCCGGTGGCCAAGGCGACGATGGAGCGACCTTCAGGTGTTTCATCGGAAAGGCTAGCAAGAAGGGCAGCCTCGGCAATTTCGGTAGCGCTGACACCAGGCACGGCGATGAAATCGCTGGCCATGCGATTGCCGAAGGTGATGGTGCCGGTCTTGTCGAGCAGCAGTGTATCCACGTCACCCGCCGCTTCCACGGCGCGGCCCGAGGTGGCGATGACGTTGAAACGCACTAGCCGGTCCATACCGGCAATGCCGATGGCCGATAGCAGGCCGCCGATCGTGGTCGGGATCAGCGTCACCAGAAGGGCGGCCATGACCGTAACCGTCAGCACCACGCCGGAATAGCTGGCAAGACCCCAGAGTGTGACGACGGCGATCACGAAGATCAGCGTCAACCCGGAAAGCAGGATCGACAGAGCGATTTCATTCGGTGTCTTCTGACGTTCGGCGCCTTCGATCAGCGCGATCATCCGATCCACGAAAGACGAGCCGGGAGCTGTGGTGATCTTGATGCGGATTTCGTCCGACAGAACCTGGGTTCCGCCTGTCACAGCAGAGCGGTCGCCGCCAGCCTCGCGGATGACCGGTGCGGATTCGCCGGTAATGGCGCTTTCGTTGACTGAGGCAACGCCTTCAATCACTTCGCCATCGCCGGGGATGAGTTCGCCAGCGGCGACCAGTACCACATCGCCAATCTTCAGCGTGGTGGCGGCAACCGTGGTTGTTTCCCGGCTGTTGGCGGCATTGCCTGACACTTTGCGGGCGGAAAGCTCGCTCTTGGTGCGGCGCAGGCTGTCGGCCTGCGCCTTGCCCCGGCCTTCGGCAACGGCTTCCGCGAAGGTGGCAAACAACACGGTAAACCAGAGCCAGGCGGCAATCTGGCCGGAAAATACCGCTGAATTGCCAGTAATCAGGTCGCGGACCGCAAGGATCGTAACGACCATGGCGACGATTTCGGTGACGAACATCACCGGATTGCGGATCAATTGCCGCGGATCGAGCTTCACGAAGGCGTCCTTGAACGCGCCCTTGAGGATCGACGGTTCAAACAGCCGTTGGGCAGGCCGGGTCTCTGTGGTGGATTGTGACTGTGTCATGATGACAGCCTCTTTCAATCAATAAAGGGTTCCGGCGAGCATGCCGACATGTTCTGCGATGGGGCCGAGCGCCAAGGCCGGGAAGTATTGCAGTCCGCCCAGGATGATGATGATGGCGACGAGCAGGCCGACGAAGAGCGGCGTATGGGTGGGGAAGGTACCTGCCGATGCCGTGCCTTTTGTCTTTGCAGCGAGAGAACCGGCAATGGCGAGGACGGGAACCGCATAGGCGAAGCGGCCAAGCGCCATGGAAATACCGAGCGTGGAATTATACCAGGCGGTATTGGCCGAAAGCCCTGCAAATGCCGAGCCGTTATTGCCAGCCGCAGACGTATAGGCATAGAGTATTTCCGACAGACCATGCGGTCCGGCATTGCCAAGCGAAGCCAGCGCATTGGGGAGTACGGCAGCAATCGCCGAGAACCCCAGAATGGCAAAGGGCAGGACCAGTACGGCCAGCATGGCATATTTCATTTCCCGGGCCTCGATCTTCTTGCCCAGGAATTCCGGTGTGCGCCCGACCATCAGGCCAGCGACGAAGACAGTCAGCACACAGAAGACGATCAGCCCGTAAAGGCCGGAGCCGACGCCACCCGGCAGGATTTCACCCAGTTGGATCAGGAACAGTGGCACCAGACCGCCAAGCGGGGTGAGGGAGCCATGCATGGTGTTGACGCCACCATTGGAAATGCCTGTGGTGATCGCGGTATAGGCCGCACTCATCGCCTGACCAAAGCGGACTTCCTTGCCTTCCATATTGCCGAACGAAGGATCGAGCCCAAGCGCCAGATGGATCGGGTTGCCTGCGGTTTCAGCGATGTAGACGGCGGCGATACCGGCAATCAGCAGCACGGCAACACTGGCAATCAGCGCCCAGCCTTGCCGCAGGTCGCCGACCATTTTACCGAAGGCATAGATCAGCGCCATGGTGATCGACATCATTGCGAGGATGTTGAAATAATCGCTGATGGCTGAAGGATTCTCAAACGGATGGGCCGCATTGGCATTGAAGAAGCCGCCGCCATTGGTGCCGAGCTGCTTGATGGCTTCCTGGCTGGCAATCGGGCCAAGTGCGATGGTCTGCTGGGCCCCGTCCAGTGTCGTGGCCGTCACAGATGCATCGAGGGTTTGAGGAATGCCCATCCAGACGAAAACCAGGGCCAGCACAATCGACATTGGCAGCAGCAGATACAGCGTCGAGCGGGTCATATCGACCCAGAAATTCCCGAGTGTGTTGGCAGCCGAGCGGGCAAAGGCCCGGGTGACGGCCAGCGCGATGGCAATACCGGTGGCCGCCGACAGGAAGTTCTGGACCGCAAGGCCTGCCATCTGCGAGAAATGGCTGGCGGACTGTTCGCCGGAATAGGCCTGCCAATTGGTATTGGTGACGAAGCTGATCGCGGTATTGAAGGCGAGGTCCGGCGTCATTCCGGCAAAGCCCTGCGGATTGTAGGGCAGATAGGCCTGAAGCCGCAAAATGCCATAAAGCGCCAGAAAGCCTGCGGCATTGAAGGCGAGCATGGCAAGCGTATAGGCTAGCCAGCCTTGCTCGCGGCGCGCATCAACGCCGGATATGCGCAGGAGCAGCCGCTCAAGTGGGCCTAAAATGGGAGAGAGAAACGTCCGCTGCCCCTCGAACACGCAGGCGATGTAAAGCCCAAGCGGTTTGATGGTGAGGAAGACGAGAGCGAGCAGCAAGCCGATTTGCAGCCAACCGTTGGAAGACATGATGTTCTCCGGAAAGAGGGATTGCGTCCCACATCATCGTCGCTACGAGAATGAAGCGACGCGGTGCGGGACGTCTGGTGCTTGGCAGGAAAGAGGGTTGTCCGATGTCCGAAAAGACAAACGAGACGATAATGGTTGAAGCGGGTGTCGCTTCAGAAACGTTCGGGCCTGATCAGCGTGATCAGCAGGTAGATGCAGATGAACAGGGCAGCGGCAAGACCGAGCAGGGGTTCGAACATGGTCGCCTCACAAACTGTTTAAGGCGCGGGCATAGACCGCGAGAGCCACGAAGCTCCCCAGTCCGATGGCGATGAATATCAAGTCAGTCACATTGTGCTCCTGTCTATGGTCAGACATGCACAATCCACCCGAATGACATTAAATCTCGATAGGGAATGCGATGGCGGGAGATAAGGATTTCATAAAGATGCTGTGCAAAGGAGAGCGTTTCCAGGAACAGGGTCTGAATGACTCCGGCCCCTGTGCCGCTACCGGCTATGCCACAGAACCGCCGCTTCCCCAGCGAGTTGCCGCGCCTTTGCCAGTGTCTCGACATCGGTGGCAGGGGGCGTTTTCCCAAGGTATCGGTCCGGCGCATGGAAGGCAATTTCGGCCTCCGTGCTGGCAATTCCGGCAGCGCGACGCGTGAGAGCGATCTGCGCCGCGTCGCCGCGTTCGGCGGCATCACGGTAAGCGCGATTGGCGTCCAGCGCCCGGGCTGCCAGCTCTGAAAGGGACGGCGCCTTGTCGGGCCAGACGAGGAAGGTGACAATGATTGCCGCGAGACTGCCGATGATATTGTCGAGCATTCGCGCCGATGCAATGCCAGCGCCTGGATGCAACATGTCCATGGTCAGAACGAACAGCATCGTCAGCACGGTGACGAACAGCGTATAGCTGACGGAGCGCAGGGCAATGGTTGCTGCGGCCAGGGGAATGATGATGGCGGTAAGCAGTCCTGATGCCGGTATGCCGGTTAGTAACGCCAGAGCCAAGGCGCTGCCCACAACGGAACCGATGATACGCTCCAGCGCCCGGCTCCAGCTCATCCGCCGGTCCGGCTGCAAAACCACGACGACGGCCATGGCTGCCCAATAGGGATAGTTCAAGTCCAGCAGATGGGCGACGACGGTGACAACGGTCACGCCTACGGCGCTGCGAACCGCGCCACGCAGAAAATGCTGCCGCTGCCGGGCCTGTGCCATCTTGTCCAAAGCGGCCTGTTCCGGTCCCGCCGTTTCGGGAACGTCTGGTGCGGCTTTCCATTGGAGCGCTGTTGCAATGTTCCGCACCGCGCCCGCGACAGCGTCATGGCGGTCCGAAACGCTCTGTTCCAGCACTGAAAGCCGATTTTGCAGCTCGGTCACTGGCTCCGTATGCAGGGTGAGATTTTGGGCAGCCGCAATGAGGCTCGGCCGGATAACCTCGGCGCAAAGCTGGCCAATATCTGTCTGCCGCTCGGATGAACGCAGATGGTCAAGCGCCAGCAGCGCGTGAAAAATATCATCTGCCGCCAAAAGCGCGATATGGAGGGCGGTCTTGTCGCTCTGCTCCGAGGGACGAGCTGCGCGGGCAAGGTGAGACCGCGCGCGCTCCATCGCATTGCGTACGGCGCGCCGATGTTGGCTGCTTTTGAAGGTCCAGGCTTGCATGGCTGCGGGCTGAGATATGGTGTCGAGCTCAAGTGCCATATCGGCCAGCCGGGCGTAAACGGCGGAAATGGCGCGCCGTGCTGGGCGCCAGGCATCTGTTGGCCACAGGACAGTCAGCACCAGGGCAGCCCACGCGCTGCCAGCCAGAAACGAACAGGCGAGCAGGGCGGCCTGTGGTGCCGTGTGAGGATAACCCGCCGCCACAACGCCAACCACGCCAAGGAGTGTGGCGACAAGCGGCACGACAGGCCAGCGTAGCGGCAGCAATGCGGTCAAACCGACGAGAATTGAGCCGGCGGCAAGCCCTGCTATGGACCCGAAACCCGCAAGCCAGGACGCGAGGAAAGCCGTAAGGCTGCCAAGCAGCGCGAAGGTCGCCAGCATCCGCCGCTGGAACCGTTTTTCGCCGCCGGTATCGGCAAGGCAGGTCCAGAAAGCCGCAAAAATCGACCAGCCAAATTGGCTTTGCCCTGCCGCGACGATGAGGACGGGAACGCCGACGATAAAGGCCGAGCGCAGGCCATCGATGATGTCGAGATGTTCAGGCGTCAACCCGATTGCACGCAGTTCCAGCCAGCGCGCAATGCGGCGAACCCAATGTCCTGAAGGGCGGCGTGCTGTTTCAGTATCTGATGTCATCGCCAAGCCAAGGACAGTTTTCACGATTTTTAGTCGCCCCGTTTAACATTTCTGATAGCATTTCCAAATGCATGCTCATGGAAAATTGTATCAAAGACAGACGCCCGATACCTCAGGCGAGTTTGCATGACTCATGTGTCGAAGACTGATGTCTGCTGCACCGCGCAAAGCCGGTCTGGCTGCCGTGTTCAGAGGTTTTGCTTGCGTTGTGAAGGTGAATCTCGTTTTGGTTGTGTTTCGGGTTTGTTGACCTTAGCTGTTTTCATCCCACGCTGCCTAAGGTCATCCAGGTTGCACGGGGCCTGATATAACTCTATCTCTTAGCTTTCGCTGCCATCCGGCAGCCAATTAAACAGCCCTGTTGGGCATCCTTAATGTCTCGAAAGCAATGCCATGCCGTCAAGCCAGCCCCGCCACGAACCGACATTCGAGCATGGCGAAAGACATCCGCTGTCCATTCTGAAGCGGGTCTATGGCTATCCGGCCTTTCGCGGCAAGCAGGCCGAGGTGGTTCAGCAGGTGGTGGCTGGCGGCGACGCGGTCGTGCTGTTTCCGACCGGTGCTGGCAAATCGCTGTGCTTCCAGATCCCGGCTCTGTGCCGCGATGGGGTCGGCGTTGTGGTGTCGCCGCTGATTGCGTTGATGCGCGACCAGGTGGAGGCGCTGAAGCAGGTGGGGGTGCGGGCGGCGGCGTTGAATTCCTCGCTGTCGCGGGAGGAGTTTGTCGAGGTGCGGCGCGCCATTGCAGATGGCACGCTCGATCTGCTGTATGTCACGCCGGAGCGGATCGTCACGCCTGCCTTCAAGGATGTGATCGGCTCTGCGAAAATTGCATTGTTTGCCATCGATGAAGCCCATTGTGTCTCTCAATGGGGCCATGATTTCCGCCCGGAATATCGTGAACTGGGCAGGCTTGCCGAGGCCTATCCCGGCGTGCCGCGCATGGCGCTGACGGCAACTGCCGATCCCCATACGCGCGATGATATTATCGACAAGCTCGGCCTGCAATCGGCCAAGGTGTTTACCACCTCCTTCGACCGTCCGAATATCGCCTATGAAATCGTCGAGCGCGACCAGCCGCGCCAGCAGCTGCTGCGGTTTCTTGCCCGCCATGAAGGCGAGAGCGGCATTGTCTATTGCCTGTCGCGTGCCAAGGTCGAGGAAACGGCGGAATGGCTCAACACGCAAGGGGTGCGGTCGCTCGCCTATCATGCTGGCATGGACCGGGTGTTGCGTGATGCCAATCAGGATGCGTTCCTGAAGGAGGAAAACCTTTGCCTGGTCGCGACCGTCGCCTTCGGCATGGGCATCGACAAGCCGAATGTGCGCTATGTTGCGCATCTTGATCTGCCTGGTTCCGTCGAGGCCTATTACCAGGAAACCGGGCGAGCCGGACGTGATGGGCTGCCGTCGGATGTGTGGATGGCCTATGGTATGGCGGATGTCATCCAGCGCGGGCGGATGATCGATGGCGGCACCTCGGCTGAGGAGGTCAAGCGGGTCGAGCGGGCCAAGTTGAATGCGCTGCTGGCGATCTGCGAGACCCCCGGCTGCCGTCGTCAGTCAATCTTGGCGCATTTTGGCGAAGTGCATCCCGGTGCCTGCGGCAATTGCGACACCTGCCTGAAGCCGGTGGAAACCTGGGATGGGACCGACGCGGCGATCAAGGCGCTGGCGGCGATCTACCGGACCGGGGAGCGTTTCGGCACCGGCCATCTCATCGATGTGCTATTGGGGAATGAGAACGACAAGACAGTAAAGTTTGGCCATGTTGATATGCCGGTTTTCGGTGCGGGCAAGGATCTGCCGTTAAAAACCTGGCAATCGGTGTTCCGGCAGTTGCTGGCCGCCGGTCTGGTCCGGGTCGATCATGACGCTTTCGGCGCGTTGAAACTGGAGCCGGACGCGCGCGCCGTCTTCAAGCGGGAGCGTGAAGTGCGATTCCGCAAGGATCGTCCGACCAAGGGCAAGGCGGCACGCACCGCCTCTCCCGCAGCCGCACGGGCGAAGTCGGCGCTGGAGGGGGCCGATATGGAATTGTTCGAGGCGCTCAGGGCGGCGCGAATGGCGATTGCCAAGGATCTTTCCGTGCCGCCTTATGTTGTCTTTCCAGATACGACGCTGATTGCCTTTGCAACGGAAAGGCCGGATAGCCGAGAGGCGCTGCTGGGTATTTCTGGCGTCGGCCAATCAAAGCTTGAACGGTATGGCGATGCTTTCCTGGAGGTTATCCAGGCACATGAGCGATGATGAGGGGCATGGATCATGAATGAACAGGAAGACCTCGCCTCTGTTCTCCCCATCGAGGAAACGATTGACTGCGATTGCGCCATTGTCGGTGCCGGGCCTGCCGGGATGATGCTCGGTCTGCTGCTGGCCCGCGCCGGGGTTAATGTCACGGTGGTGGAAAAGCACGGCGATTTCCTGCGCGATTTTCGCGGCGACACACTTCACCCCTCCACACTGGAAGTGATGCATGAGCTCGGCCTGCTGGAAGATCTGTTAAAATTGCCGCATGTGCAGGCACCCACCCTACATGCAGAAATCGGCGGGCGCGACGTGACGATGGCTGATTTCTCCCGACTGCCGACCCGATGCCGGTTCATCGCCTTCATGCTGCAATGGGACTTTCTCGACTTTCTCGCCCGTGAAGCGGGTAAATACGCCAATTTTCGGCTGTTGATGAATGCCAGGGTGGAGACATTGCTGGAAGATCCCAATGGGGTGACGGGCTTGACGGCTTCCACCCCGCAAGGGCTGGTGAAACTGCGATCCCGGCTGGTCGTCGGTGCCGATGGCCGTCATTCCGTCACCCGCGCCAAGGCGGGCCTAGAGGTGGAAAGCTTCGGCAGCCCAAGCGATGTGCTGTGGTTCAAGCTGTCGCATCAACCGCAAGATCCGCCCTATACAATGGGCCATGGCGGCCCAAGGCAGGGTTTCGTGATGATTGATCGCGGTGACTATTGGCAATGCGGCTATATCGTCCGCAAAGGCAGTTTCGATACGGTCAAAGCCAGGGGGATCGAAGCTTTCCGTCAGGCCGCTGCCGAGGTTTCACCCCTGCCGCCGAAGCGAATGGAGGAAATCACCTCCTTTGACGATCTCTATCTTCTCAGCATCCGTATCGACCGGCTGAAACGCTGGTGGAAGCCCGGACTGATCTGCATTGGCGATGCGGCCCATGCCATGTCGCCGATTGGTGGTGTCGGCGTCAATCTGGCCATTCAGGATGCCGTGGCGGCGGCCAACCGACTGGCAAAACCACTACTATCAGGCGAGTCTTTGGACGCCCATCTTGCCGCCATCGAGAAACGACGCCTGTTCCCAACCAAGGCGACGCAGAAACTGCAATTGATGATGCGCCGCAAGCCGAAGCCCGAGGATGAGACGGTTGCGAACGAAGCACCGGCCAAGCCCTCCGGCCCGCCCGCATTCCTGAAGACCATTGCCCGCTGGCCGCTGCTTGCCCATATTGCCGGGCGGCTGATCGGCCTTGGCTTCAGGCCGGAACATGTCCGGCCCTTGAAATAGGCCAGCACCTTGTTTATCCGGCGCGACCGGCAGCATAGCGGCTGAGCGCCAGATCGGCATTGTCGATTTCGGTCTGGCGACCACTGACGATGTCGCCGAGCAAACGGCCTGAACCGCAGCTCATTGTCCAGCCCAATGTTCCATGGCCGCTGTTGATATAGAGATTGCTGATGCCGGTTGCGCCGATTACTGGCGTGCCATCCGGCGTCATCGGGCGAAGGCCGGACCAGAAATCGGCCCGCGCCATATCGCCGCCGGGAAACAGGTCGGTGACGGAATGTTCGAGTGTGCGGCGACGCGCGGCACCCAGATCATTGGTATAGCCGGAAATTTCCGCCATGCCGCCCACCCTGATCCGGTCGCCCAACCGGGTGATGGCGATCTTGTAGGTTTCGTCCATCACGGTGGATTCGGGGGATTTCGACGGATCGACAATCGGAATGGTCAGCGAATAGCCCTTGACCGGATAGACCGGCAGCGTGATGCCGAGCGGCTTCAGCAGCAGCGGCGAATAGCTGCCGAGTGCAACGACATAGGCGTTGGCGGTTTCGGTTCCCCTGTCGGTAACAACGCCGGTCACCTTGCCACCCGATACCACCAGCCGCTCTATGCTGCGGCCATAGTCGAACACCACGCCAAGCGAGGCGGCCTTTTCAGCGAGCTGGTTGGTGAATTTGAAACAGTCGCCGGTCTCGTCCTTAGGCGTCAGCAAGCCGCCGACGATTTTGTGGCGGGCTGCCGCCAAGGCAGGCTCGACCCGGATGCAGGCTTCGCGGTCCAGCACTTCATAGGGAATACCGTCTGCCGCCAGTGCTTTCACATCCTTCGCCGAGGCATCCAGCTGCGCCTGAGTGCGAAACAGCTGCAAAGTCCCCTGCATGCGCTGGTCGTAGTCGATATTGGTTTCTGTGCGCAGTTGCGCCAGCGCAATGCGGCTGTAATCGGCCAGCCGCAGCATCCGGCTCTTGTTGATCGCATAACGCCCGGAGGTGCAGTTGGAGAGCATTCTCAGCATCCAACCCAACATGGCAGCATCGATTTTTGGCCGCAGGATCAGCGGGGCATGTTCCATGAACAGCCATTTCAACGCTTTTTGCGGAATGCCGGGCGCTGCCCAGGGCGAGCAGTAGCCGAAGGACACTTCGCCTGCATTGGCAAAGCTGGTTTCCAGGGCCGGACCCGTCTGCCGGTCGATGACCGTGACCTCGTGGCCAGCTTTGGCGAGATAGTAAGCACTGGTGACCCCGATGACGCCCGCGCCCAGAATGGTAACTTTCATGTCGTTCCCCAATATTCTTATGCTGAAATATAGTCGCGGTGATAGCGATGACCAAGGCTGGTCAGAATTTCATAGGCGATGGTGCCCGCCGCTTGCGCCACATCCTCAAGACTCTGGTGCGGACCAATCATCTCCACCAGACTTCCCAGCCTCAACGTGCCGGGTGGCAAGGCCGATATATCGAGTGTCATGCTGTCCATCGACACCCGCCCGACAATCGGCAAACGGATGTCACCATAGTAAGCGGCACCCCGGTCGCTCAAGCAACGCGGCAGACCATCGGCATAGCCAATAGCGATTGTGGCCAGCCTGGTTTCCTTGGTGGCCACATAGGTCGCGCCGTAGCCGACGCAGGCTCCGGCTGGCACCGTTCGTGTCTGGATGACTTTCGCATCGACCCGCACCACCGGCTTCATACGGCCTCCCGCCAGATCGCTGGGGACCGCACCGTAAAGGGCAACGCCGGGGCGCACCAGCGCGCCGTGAAACTGCTTGTCGATAAAGATGCCGCCCGAATTGGAAAAGCACAAGGCAATGCCTGGAAATTGCGCCAGTCGCTCGCGCATGACAGCAAATTGCGCGGCGTTCTGGGGGCTGGCGCTGTCATCGGCTGAGGCGAGATGGCTCATGATGTAGCGGATGGAAGTGCCGGACAACAGGGCGGGGTCGCCAGCGAGAACATTGGCTTCTTCCGGTGAAAATCCTAGCCGCGACATGCCGGTATCAAATTGCAGGATCGCGGGCAGGGTTCGTCCGAACTCGCTTGCCATTTTCGACCAATTGGCAAGCTGTTCCAACGAATTCAGCACCGGTATGAAGCCATTTGCTGCGGCAAAGGGTTCTGCGCCCGGCTGCAAGCCATTGAGAATGAATAGCTCGGCATCCCCAGGCAAATGCTGCCTTAGCCCGGCGGCTTCCTGCACATGCGCCACGAAGAACTTCCGGCATCCAGCCCGGTAGAGCGCGGGGCCGACGCGGGCGGCTCCAAGGCCATAGGCATCGGCCTTGACGACTGCGGAGGTTTCCGCCGGGGTGGCCTCAGCGGCCAATTGGCGGTAATTGTCGGCAAGCGCGTCGAGGTCGATCACGAGGCGGGCGGAAAACGCATCGGCATTCAGATCCTGGCTGATAGACATGTCCATAACTGCACCCCGTTTTTTCTCGATGATATTGAAAGATTCGCGAAATTTCCGGGCGGTTTATCGGCAACTCTTGTGCTTTGTGAATTTCTGCGCAATTTTATACGAAGAAAACGAGGATTGTTGCGTGAGTGGTATTGACGCCATCGACCGGGCCATTATGCGCCAATTGCAGCTGAATGCGCGCATCAGCAATGCCAGTCTGGCGGCGGCTGTCGGGCTTTCCGCCTCAGCCTGCCTGCGGCGTGTCGCGCTGCTTGAAAAGCAGGGTTATATCAGCGGCTATACCGCCATTCTCGGCAAGTCTGATAAGGACGATGGTATTGCCGTCATCATCAACATCACACTGGACCGTCAGACCGAGGACCATCTCAACCGCTTTGAGGCGGCGATCCGGAAATATCCGGAAATCCAGGAATGTTTCCTGATGACCGGCGGATCGGATTACCTCTTGAAACTGGAAGTCGAAAGCGCCCATGACTTTGAACGCATCCACAAGGAAATCCTGGCCAAACTGCCGGGCGTAGCGCGCATCCACTCCAGCTTTTCCATTCGCAATGTACTGAAAACCCGCCATGCCAAACCGAAATCGTGATGGTGTCATTCCTGCTTGTCATTTTGGCTTCTGGTAGACCATAATACGGGTGAATTGCCTGCTCTTTATGAGCGGTCTGGTTGCCGGGAAGGCTTGAGGGAATGACAGAGACCATAAAGGTGGAACGCCCCACCAAGACGCTCAGAGAGTTGGCGCTTGAGAAAGTCCGCGATGCGATCATCAGCGGTTATTTCAAGCCGGGCGACCGGCTGGTCGAGCGTGATCTCTGCGCGCAGCTTGGGGTCAGCCGAACGGTGGTGCGCGAAGTGCTGCGGCATCTGGAGTCCGAGGGGCTGGTCAGCAATCCCCAAAGCAAGGGGCCGATGGTGGCGCTGCTGGATGTCGATGAAGCCCGGCAGATCTATGAAATCCGTGCGGCTTTGGAAGGCATGGCGGCGCGGCTTTGTGCGGAGAGGGGGGATCCGGCTATTGTGGCTGGCTTGTCAGAGGCGCTCGACGCGATCAAGGGTGGCTATGCTCGCCAGGACATGGCTGATGTCTTGAGGGAAACGACGCGATTTTACGAGACCTTGTTTACCCGGATTGATAGGCAGGTCGCCTGGGGCGTGGTGCGGCAAATGACCGTGCGGATCAACCATTTGCGCTCTATGACCATCAAGACCGATGGCCGGGCGACGGAGGGACCAGCCCAGATGCAACGGATTGTCGAGGCGATCCGCAATGGCGATGGACGTGCTGCCGAGCAGGCGGCAATTGATCATGTTCAGCGCGCCTCCTCTATTGCCGTCGCGGTGCTTGCGCAGCAGGCCCGATCCGCCGTTGAGGTCGAATAGGTATATTCCTTAAAAGAAAAAATAATTCCTGCTCGACAAGTCACTTGACTCTGAAATAGCTTGGCATACCATAATACCAAGATTGATATTTGAGGTAAGCCATGGCCCTGCACATCCGCAAAACCCTACTCCATGTGGAAACCACCTTGGTGGAAGGCGGCAAGGCAGCGCCGACACCATTGAAGCTCTACGCGGCTTTTGCTGTCGTTAAAAATCCCTGGGCTGGACGCGGCTTTGTCGAGGATCTGAAACCGGAAATTCATCAATGCGCCCCGGTTCTCGGTGAGCTTCTGACAGGCATGATTCTGGAAGCCGTCGGCTCTGGCGAAGCGGTCGAGGCCTATGGCAAAGTTGCCGTTGTCGGTCTTGATGGCGAGATCGAGCATGCTTCGGCGCTGATCCATACGTTGCGTTTCGGCAACCATTACCGCACGGCGGTGGGGGCAAAATCCTATCTCGCCTTCTGCAATACGCGCGGTCCGGCCAATGCCCCAATCATGATCCCATTGATGGACAAGAATGACGAAGGCCGCCGCTCCCATTACCTGACGATCCAGGCGGCGATTGCCGATGCACCAGCCGCTGACGAAATTGTCGTCGGGCTTGGGGCGTCTGTCGGCGGAAGGCCCCATCACCGGATTGGTGACCGCTATCAGGACCTGAAAGACCTGGGCCAGGATGTCGCCAACCCGGCCGGCGTATAAACGGGGGGCGGCGAGATGGAGATGGTAGCAATGGGAGGCACGGCACCATCGCCATTTCCGGCGGTTGAGCGCCAGATTACCCCTGATGGAATCGCGTATGTGGAGCAAGGCAGCGGCGAGCCGCTGGTGCTGGTTCATGGGGTCGGCATGCGGTTGGAAGCATGGTGGCCGCAGATAGAAAGCCTGTCCGCTAGCCATCGGGTGATCGCCGTCGATATGCCAGGCCATGGCCAGAGTCTTGCCTTGCCGAAAGGCAGTGAGCTGCCGGATTTCGTGGCCTGGCTTGACCGGTTCCTGGAGGAAATCAACCTTGGGCCGGTCAATCTGGCCGGTCATTCGATGGGCGCGTTGATTGCAGGCGGTGCCGTCGCCAGCTTTCCGCAAAAAATCCGGCGCGTGGCGTTGGTCAACGGCGTCTACCGGCGTGATGTGTCGGCCAAGGCGGCGGTTCTTGCCCGGGCAGAATCGATTGCCGTTGATGGTATTGATGTTGAAGGGCCGTTGAAGCGCTGGTTTGACCTTGATGCGGTAAGCCTTGCCGCCCGCGCCCTGACCGAGCAATGCCTGCGGCAGATGAATATCGATGCCTATGCCACCGCTTATCGTGCCTTTGCCAATGGGGATGAAACCTACGCCGACTGCTGGCCGCAGGTTTCCTGTCCGGCGCTGTTCCTGACGGGTGCCGGTGATCCGAACTCGACGGCTGAAATGGCGCAGACCATGGCGGGGCAGGCGCAGCAGGGTGTTGCGAGGATCGTTCCCGGCCATCGCCACATGGCCAACCTTACGGCACCGCAAGAGGTGCATGACATCATGGCCGCGTGGCTGGCTTTACCGGAGGCACATCCATGAGTGCCGAGAAAACCAATAGTGAGGTGCGCGGATGAGCGAAGCGATAATCGACCCCCGCAGCCTGCGCGATGCCTTCGGTGCTTTCGCCACCGGCGTCACCGTTGTCACCACGCTTGACCCTCATGGTTCTCCCATCGGCTTTACCGCCAATTCCTTCACCTCGGTCTCCCTCGATCCGCCTCTGCTGCTGGTCTGTCTCGCCAAAACCTCGCGCAATTTTGAGGTGATGACCAAGGCCAAAGGCTTTGCCGTCAATATATTGTCGGATGCACAGAAGGATGTGTCCAATACCTTTGCAAGGCCGGTCGAAGACCGATTTGCAACTGTGGACTGGCGGGCTGGTCCACATGGTTTTCCGGTGTTTTCCGGCACGTCTGCCTGGTTTGATTGCAGCCTGGAACAGGTGATCGAGGCAGGTGATCATGTCGTGCTGCTGGGACGGGTACAGGCATTTGATAAGAGCGAGTTGAACGGGCTTGGCTATGTGCGCGGCGGTTACTTTACGCCTGCTCTTGCCGAAAAAGCTGTCAGCGCCGCTAGCGATGGCCCGCTGCATCTGAGTGCCGTCATTGAGCGTGACGGCGAGGTTCTTGTGGTGGGTGAGGGTGGCCGCAACCTGCCGGGTTGCCATGCGATTAGCGGTGAGCCTTTGCAGGATTTGAAAGCCCATCTCGAACACGTGACAGGGCTCAGCATTACCATCGGGTTTCTGTATTCCGTCTACGAAGACAAGAGCGAGGGATGCCAGCATATCGTTTACCGGGCTTTTGCGGGTCCCGGCGCGCCAAAATACGGCAATTTCGTTCCGGTTGACCAGCTTGCTGGTCCGGGCGGCTCGGCCACGGCGGATATTCTCAACCGGTTCTCGGCGGAAAGCTCCATTGGCAATTTTGGCGTCTATGTTGGCAACGAGGCGGCAGGCCGGGTTCACTCCATTGCCAGGAAGGCTTGATCCATGAAGTTCTCTCTCTTCGTCCATATGGAACGGCTCGATGCCAGCCAGAGCCACAAGAGCCTCTATGAGGAATTTCTGCAACTCTGTGAGATCGCTGATAAGGGTGGCATGCATGCGATCTGGACCGGCGAACACCATGGCATGGATTTCACCATTGCGCCCAACCCGTTCGTGACCATTGCCGATCTGGCCAACCGGGTGAAAAACGTCCGCCTTGGAACCGGAACGGTGATTGCGCCCTTCTGGCATCCGATCAAGCTGGCAGGCGAGGCGGCGATGACCGACCTGATCACCAATGGCCGGTTGGATATCGGCATCGCCCGGGGTGCCTATTCCTTTGAATATGAGCGTTTGATGCCGGGCCTTGATGCCTGGACCGCCGGGCAGCGGATGCGCGAACTTATTCCAGCCGTCAAAGGCGTCTGGGCTGGCGACTATGCCCATGAGGGCGAATTCTGGTCCTTCCCGGCGACCACCTCGGCACCGAAACCTTTGCAGGAACCGATCCCGCTCTGGGTGGCGGCGCGTGATCCCAATTCCCATGATTTTGCCGTGGCCAATGGCTGCAACGTGCAGGTGACGCCGCTGTGGAATGGTGACGGCGAAATCGAAACTCTGATGCAGCGGTTCAATGCCGCCTGCGAGAAGTCGCCTGACCTGCCGCGTCCGAAAATCATGTTACTGCTGCATAGCTATGTCGGCTCCAATGAGGCCGATATTGCCCAGGCCGCAAAGGAATTGAGCACCTATTACAATTACTTTTTCGCATGGTTCAAAAACGAGCGTCCAATCCACCAGGGCCTGATCGAGCGGTTGAGCCAGGAGGATATCGACGCCAATGCCATGCTGGCACCCGAGGTGATGCGGGCCAATATGGCTGTTGGCACGGCGGATGAGGTCATCGCCCGGCTGAAACGCTATGAGGCGCTGGGCTATGACGAATTTTCCTTCTGGATCGACACAGGCATGAGCTTCGAGCGCAAGAAAGCCTCGCTGGAGCGCTTCATTGCTGATGTCATGCCGGCGTTTGCGGAGTAAAGCGATGCAACGTTTCCAGCTTTACATCAATGGTACCTTCAGTGACGGCGAGGCGCGGTTTGAAAGCCTCGATCCGGCCACTGGCGAGGTCTGGGCGGATATGCCGGAAGCGCGCGAAGCCGATGTGGACCGCGCTGTCGAGGCGGCCCATACCGCACTCTATGACGGGCCATGGGCAAAAATGACAGCCACCCAGCGTGGCAAGCTGATCTACCGACTGGCCGACCTGATTGCCGCCAATGCACCAAAACTTGCGGAGTTGGAAACCCGCGATACCGGCAAGATCATCCGCGAAACAAGCTCGCAAATTGCCTATGTTGCGGATTACTATCGCTATTATGCGGGGCTCGCCGACAAGATTGAAGGCTCGACGCTGCCAATTGATAAGCCGGATATGGATGTCTGGCTGCGGCGTGAGCCGGTCGGTGTGGTTGCTATGGTCATTCCGTGGAACAGCCAGCTGTTTCTCTCGGCGGTCAAAATCGGCCCGGCGCTGGCTGCTGGCTGCACGATGGTGGTGAAAGCCTCGGAAGACGGTCCGGCCCCAATGCTGGAATTTGCCCGGCTGGTGCATGAGGCGGGGTTCCCGCCTGGTGTCATCAATATCATCACCGGATTTGGGCCGTCCTGCGGTGCAGCGCTGACCCGCCATCCCAGGGTCGCTCATGTTGCCTTTACCGGTGGGCCAGAAGCAGCGCGGCATGTGGTGCGCAATTCGGCGGAAAATCTGGCCTCCACCTCGTTGGAACTTGGCGGCAAGTCGCCGTTCATCGTCTTTGCCGACGCGGATCTGGAAAGTGCTGCCAATGCGCAGGTCTCCGGCATATTTGCCGCGACCGGCCAGTCCTGCGTTGCCGGATCACGGCTGATTGTCGACCGCTCAGTGAAGGATGAATTCCTGGCCCGGTTGAAGGCCAAGGCCGAAGCAATCCGCATCGGCAGTCCACTGGATATGGCAACAGAGGTGGGACCGCTGGCCACCCGTCGCCAGCAGGATCATGTCGATGCGTTGGTCATGGCCTCGGTCGCCGCAGGTGCGCGGCTGGTGACGGGAGGGCAGCGCCCGGATGGTCCGGGCAATTTCTATCCGCCGACCATTCTCGATTGCGATGGCGTCAACTCTTCGTCTCTGGCGCAGGAGTTTTTTGGACCGGTTCTGTCCGTGGTGTCTTTTGAGAGTGAGGCGGAAGCGCTGCATCTGGCCAATGACACAGCCTATGGCCTGGCATCCGGCGTGTTTACTCAAAACCTGGCACGCGCGCATCGGATGATACGCGGGCTTCGCGCTGGCGTCGTCTGGGTCAATACCTACCGTGCCGTTTCGCCGATTGCACCGTTTGGCGGCTTTGGTCTGTCCGGCCATGGACGGGAAGGCGGCATGGCTGCGGTGCTGGATTATACCCGCACCAAGACGGTCTGGTTGAAAACCTCAGATGACCCGTTTCCCGATCCGTTCGTGATGCGGTGAAAAGAACATGCCCCGGATGGATGGCCCAAAAGAAGCAACCGGCATCCGGGTAAGGCACAATCAAACAAGGACAAGGGAACATGAAAAACACAACCATTATCGCATCGCTGGCTTTGCTCTTAGGCGTCTCCAGCCAGGCACTCGCTGCCGACCTGGTATTCACCAGTTGGGGCGGCACCACGCAGGACGTGCAAAAATCCGCCTGGGCGGATAAATTCACCGCTAAAGAAGGCATCAACGTTCTTCAGGACGGCCCGACCGATTACGGCAAGATCAAAGCCATGGTCGAGGCCAAGGGCGTGAGCTGGGACGTCGTCGATGTCGAAGGCGACTATGCCATTCAGGCTGGCGACAAGGGCCTGCTGGAAAAGCTTGATTTCAAGACCATCGACAAGACCACACTCGATCCGCGTTTTGTGACGGATTATTCGGTCGGCAGCTTCTATTATTCCTTCGTGGTCGGCTGCAACAAGGACGCTGTCGCCGCTTGCCCGAAAAGCTGGACGGACCTGTTCGACACCAAGAAATTTCCCGGCAAGCGAACCTTCTACAAATGGTCTGCACCGGGCGTGATTGAAGCCGCGCTGTTGGCGGATGGCGTGACCCCGGACAAGCTCTATCCACTCGATCTCGACCGCGCCTTCAAGAAGCTCGACACGATCAAATCCGACATCATCTGGTGGTCGGGAGGTGCGCAGTCGCAGCAATTGCTGGCCTCTGCCGAAGCCCCGTTCGGCTCGTTCTGGAATGGCCGGTTGACGGCGTTGGCCGCGACCGGGGTTACGGTTGAAACCTCCTGGGCGCAGAATATCACGGCAGCCGATGCGTTGGTCGTGCCGAAGGGCACCAAGAACAAGGAAGCAGCGATGAAGTTCATCGCTTTCGCAACCTCGCCTGCTGGTCAGGCCGAGATGGCGGCAGGGACAGGCTATGCGCCTGTGAATACCAAGTCACCAGCGCTGATGGACCCCGCTATCGCCAAGACCTTGCCGGACCAGCAGACCGCGTCACAGGTCAATGCCGACATGGCCTATTGGGCCAAGCACCGTGACGAGATTGGTGAGCGTTGGTACGCTTGGCAGTCGAAATAAGCCATACTCTAGAGTCTGTCAGGTTCAGATTGAACCAGGCAGACTCTAGATTCTCTTGTTTTCGTTTGTCTTTTCGGGAAAACCGGATTCTACTTTTCCCTGACAAACTCTAAAGTAAGGCATTTCCGGCACCGTAAACATCCGGTGCCGGAGCGTCCTCAGCGTTACGGCATGATGCATGTTTACAATGCAAAATGCCGGACTGGTTTCGCAAGGAAACGGTATGTCGTCCCCGACCTCGACCATTGAGCAGCCCAGTAGGAACCGGTTTGGTTTCGGCAATAAAGCCGCGACCCTGCCGGCGCTGGTGTTGATCCTGATTTTCTTCGTCCTGCCGGTGCTGGCTCTGCTGACGCGCTCGGTGACGGAGCCGGTTCTCGGCCTTGGCAATTATGCCGCATTGCTGGGAAGTGCGACTTATCTGAAAATCTTCTTCAACACGTTCTTCGTCTCGGCCTTGGTCACAGTAATTTCGCTGCTGATCGGCTTTCCCGTCGCCTGGGCGCTGGCGATCATGCCGCAACGATTGGCCTCCGTGATCTTTGCCATCGTGTTGCTGTCGATGTGGACCAACCTTCTGGCCCGCACCTATGCCTGGATGGTGCTGTTACAGCGCACCGGGGTCATCAACAAGACGCTGATCAGTCTCGGCGTAATCGATACACCGCTGGTGATGGTCAACAACCTCGTCGGCGTGACTATTGGCATGAGCTATATCATGCTGCCCTTCATCATCATTCCGCTCTATGGGGTGATCCGCAAGATCGATCCGGCGCTGTTGCAGGCGGCAGCACTTTGCGGCGCGACGCGCTGGCAGGCGCTGGTGACGGTACTGCTGCCGCTCGCCATGCCGGGCATGGTGTCGGGCGGGTTGATGGTGTTCGTCATGTCACTTGGTTATTTCGTTACGCCGTCGCTGCTTGGCGGCACATCCAATATGATGCTGGCCGAGTTGATCGCCCAATTCGTGCAATCCCTGGTCAATTGGGGCATGGGCGGTGCGGCGGCGCTGGTGCTGCTGGTGGTGACGCTGAGCCTCTACGCCCTGCAATTGAAGCTGTTCGGTGCAGCCGGTGAGGGAGGGCGCTGACATGCTTTTGAATTTCAACAGCCTTGGTGCCTGGAAATGGATTTTGCTGGTCATCACGCTGCTGACAGCGGCGTTTCTCTTGCTGCCAATCCTGTTCATCGCCGCCTTGTCCTTCGGCTCCTCGCAATGGCTGATTTTTCCGCCACCGACCTGGACCATCAAATGGTATGGCCAGCTGTTTGCCGATCCGCGCTGGCTGGATGCCGCCTGGACCAGCTTTCGCATCGCTGTCATCGTCACCATCCTGTCGGTGCTCATTGGGCTTTGTGCGTCGTTCGGCCTGGTGCGCGGACGGTTTCTGGGGCGGGACGCGCTGCGGGCTCTGTTCATGACACCGATGATCCTGCCCGTTGTGGTGCTGGCCGTGGCGCTCTATGCGTTTTTCCTGCGCATCGGTCTGAACGGCACGACACTCGGTTTCGTCATCGCCCATTTGGTTGTCGCGCTTCCGTTCTCTATTCTGGCGCTGACCAATGCGCTGGAAGGTTTTGATAAATCCATCGAGGATGCGGCGGTGCTGTGCGGGGCCTCGCCGCTGAAGGCGCGGCTGTTGATCACGCTGCCCTGCATTGGTCATGGCTTGTTTTCGGCGGCGGTGTTTTCTTTCCTAACTTCCTGGGATGAGGTCGTTCTGGCAATTTTCATGGCAAGCCCGACCCTACAAACGCTGCCGGTGAAGATCTGGGCAACGCTGCGTCAGGATCTGACACCGGTGATTGCCGCGGCCTCCACCCTTCTGATCGTCGTCACCATCGCGTTGATGCTGATCACCGCCCTGGTGCGCAAAGGACTGAAAGCATGACGCCTTTTCTGGAAATTCGCGGTATCCGCAAGCAATATGGCCCGGTGGTCGCGGTGCAGGATGTCAATCTTGAGGTGGCAAAGGGCGAGTTCATGACCTTTCTCGGCCCATCCGGGTCCGGCAAGAGCACGACACTTTATATTCTGGCCGGTTTCGAGCAGCCGAGTGCGGGCGATATGCTGCTGTCGGGAAAGAGTGTCTTGCAGACCCCATCGCACCAACGCAATATCGGCATGGTCTTCCAGCGCTATACGTTGTTTCCGCATTTGTCTGTTGGTCAGAACATCGCCTTTCCGCTGAAAATGCGCGGCTGGTCGAAGGCTGACATCACCGAGCGCGTCCGCAAGATGCTGCAATTGGTGCGGCTGGAAGGCTATGAGGATCGCAAACCGGCGCAAATGTCGGGCGGTCAGCAGCAGCGTGTCGCACTGGCACGGGCGCTGGCTTACGATCCGCCTGTGCTGTTGATGGACGAGCCGCTTTCGGCGCTGGACAAGAAACTGCGCGAGGAAATTCAGCACGAAATCCGCCGCATCCATCACCAGACGGATGTCACCATCCTCTACGTCACCCATGACCAGGAAGAGGCGCTGCGGCTTTCCGACCGGATTGCGGTGTTTTCCAAAGGGGTGATCGACCAGATCGGCACCGGTGCCGAGCTTTATGCCAATCCGGCGACGCGGTTTGTGGCGGAGTTTATCGGGGACAGCGATTTTCTGCCCTGCGTGGTGACGGGTGCCAGGGACGGTAAGGCTGAAATTCGGCTCGGCAGTGATTTGACCATAGGAAATATTCCGTTGCATGGGAAAGCGCAGAATGGAAGCAATGCCATGCTGATGCTGCGCCCGGAGCGGTTGACGCTGGTTTCTGCTCAAGAGCCGGGAATGCTTGCTGCCAAGATTGAGGACATTACGTTTCTCGGCAACACGATTCATATCGCGCTATTGAGCGAAGGCGGGCATGGCCTGTCCGTGCGTCTGCCCTTCGGCCATGCCGCACTGGATGGATTGACGATCGGTGCGCCGGTGGCGCTGGGGTTCGATCCGGCATCAGCGCATGTTTTCGCAGACTAGCGTTTTGGGAGAACCATATCCTGGAAATGCTATAATCTACAACTTTTACGATCTTGATTAGGATCAACAGTCAGAACCACCTTTAGCGCTATCATTGCCTCATCGACGCGACCGATGTCGGTTTAATGCGCGCCGCAGCAATGACTGCAAAGGACGGTTCCATGGCTTACGCAACAACCAATCCCTATACTGGCGAAACTCTTATCACTTTTCCCGAAGCAACCGATGCGGCCGTTCAGGCGGCCATCACGGCGGCGGATGCCGCATTTCAGCAATGGCGACAGACATCCTTTGCCGAGCGCGCCAAGGTCATGCATGCTGCCGCCGAAATCCTGCGCGGACAGACGGATGATTATGCCAAGCTGCTGACCCTGGAAATGGGCAAGCTGATGTCTGAAGCACGCGCCGAGGTGGGGCTTTCTGCCGACATCCTCGATTACTACGCTGTCAATGCCGAGCGCCTGTTGAAGCCGGAACAGCTTCCCGTCGCCGACAAGGCTGAAGGTGAGGCGATCCTGGTGCATGAGCCGCTCGGTGTGCTGTTGGCCATCGAGCCCTGGAATTTCCCCTATTACCAGATCGCCCGGATTATCGCGCCGCAGCTGTCGGCCGGAAATACCATGCTGTTGAAACACGCGTCGAATGTGCCGCAATGCGCAGCCGCTTTTGAGCGGTTGATGCTGGAGGCCGGTCTGCCGAAGGGTGCCTTCACCAATCTTTATGCGACGCGGACCCAGGTGGAAATGATCCTCAATGATCCGCGCGTCCATGGCGTGGCTTTGACCGGTTCGGAAGGCGCGGGCGCCACCATTGCCGCGCAGGCAGGGCAGGCGCTGAAAAAATCCACCATGGAACTGGGAGGTGCTGATGCCTTCTTGGTTCTGGCCGATGCCGATATGGAAAAGACCGTGAAATGGGCAGTCTTCGGTCGCCACTGGAATGGCGGTCAGGTCTGCGTCTCGTCCAAGCGGATGATTATCGTTGATGCGGTCTACGATGCCTTTCTGGAACAATACAAAACCGGCGTGGCCGGGCTGAAAGCCGGTGATCCGTTCGATCCGCAAACGACGCTTGCGCCGCTGTCCTCGCAAGGTGCTGCCGACGAGATCCGTCAAAAGATTGCCGAAGCCGTGTCCTATGGGGCAACGGCCACGGAAGTCGGGCCGCCGGTGCCAAACCAGGGCGCTTTCGTGCAGCCAACCATCCTGACCGATCTGGCCGATGACAATCCGGCCCGTTACTGGGAGTTTTTCGGCCCGGTCTCCATGCTGTTTCGCGCCAAGGATGACGATGACGCGATCCGCATCGCCAATGATACGCCCTATGGTTTGGGTGGCTCGATCTTTACCCGTGACACCGCGCGCGGGGTTGCTCTTGCCCACCGGATCACCACGGGCATGGTGTTCATCAACCATCCGACCATGGTCAAGGCGGACCTGCCGTTCGGTGGCGTCAAACGTTCGGGCTATGGCCGCGAATTGCTGGGCCTCGGCATCAAGGAATTCGTCAACCACAAGTTGATCGATGTCGTTGATATTGATGCACCGTTCTGATTTTAATACGTAAAATCAAATGCTCACCTCGGTCTGTTTATAAGACCAAGGTGGGCGTTTGACGTTAAGGGACGTTTTGCCCCTTCGCTGAGACATCCCATTCAGACACCGTAAAAACGGCGCGCATTGGTCTCGAAAATCAGCGTGAGATCATCAGGGCCGAAATGGGCGGACAACAAGGTGCGGGCCAGATTGGCAACTTCGCCATAGCTGGCGGCCAGCGTGCAAACCGGCCAATCGCTGCCAAACATCAGCCGGTTGGGACCGAAACATTTGATAACATGGTCCACATAGGGACGAAAATCGTCAAGCGTCCAATCGGCACTGGCTTCTGTGACCATGCCGGAAACCTTACAGTAAACTTGGTCGAAACTGGCAATTTCCGTCATATACTCGCGCCAGGGATCAAGTGTGCCTTTGGCAATGTCCGGCTTGGAAATATGATCGACCACAGCCTTCAGATCCGGCACCTGTTTCAATGCCGCGATCACATGCCGTAAATGGCGTGGGAAGGTCAGGATATCGAAAGGCAGACCGCTGTCAGCGATGGCTTTGAGGCTATCGATCACCTTCGCGCGCAGGATATAGGCGTCGTCGGCCAAGCTTTGCAGCATGGGACGGATGCCGATGAAGTGTGGATTTGCGCGATAGTGTTTCAGGCGTGTGGCAAAATCATCGGCTTCCAGATCGAGCCAGCCGACAACACCTGCGACGAAGTCAGTCTTCGCGGCAATCGTCAGCAGAAAATCGGTCTCTGCCTGGGTTTCCGCCGCCTGGACCAGAATGGTCCGGGTTATTCCGGCCCGGCGCATTTCGGGTTCCAGATCCTTTGGCAGGAAATTGCGGTAAATCGATCCGAGATCGGGCGTCAGCCAGCCGTAATCGCCACGCTCAACTTTCCAGAAATGTTGATGACTGTCGAGCATCTGAAACTTTCCACTCTGGCTTATGCGGGACGAACCACGCCCTTTTTCAGGATGATATTTCCGTACAGCCGACGCTCGCCGGTTGAGACCACCGCAAAGGCGGCTTTGGACCGGTCGTAGAAAGCGAAGCGGTCGATGAGATCCAGTTCGATTTTCCGATTTTCGGCGCGTTCAATCAGTGTCTCGAACTCGGCATAGATGGAGGGCCGCTCGCCCGGCGCGTCCATGACGCCAGCTGGATAGTCGACAAAGTCATCGAGCGGCATCAGCGTGAGAATGGCCTCCACCACAGCACAGGCATCGATGCCCGGCATTTGCACCAGACGGTTGGCGGCGGTGATGGCGGGGAAGTTGGCGTCGGCGATAACGATTTCATCGCCATGGCCCATATCGGCGAGGATAGCGAGCAGATCGCCGGTCAAAAGCGGGTTGATGGTTTTCAGCATGGTCGTCCTCCAGGATATGCTAGGAGTTTATAAGGCCTTCGGCGCGCAGTTGCGCCCAAAGATCCTCGGGAATGTCCTGTTCGAACCAGCCAATATTGGTGGAGATCTGCTCTGCGGTTTTTGCGCCGATCACCACGCAGGTCGCAGCCGGATGGCGCAACGGAAACTGGATGGCGGCGGCAGGCAGCGGCACGGCGAAACTGTCGCAGATTGCCCTCAGCCTTTCCGCTTTATCGATAATCTCCTGCGGAGCATCGGCGTAGTTAAACTTGCGGCGACCGGTCGTGGAGGCAAGAATGCCGGAATTGAAGACGCCTGCGACCACCAGCGCCATGCCGCGCTTTTGGGCGATTGGCAGGAACTGTTGTTCCGCGTCTTGGTCGAGCAACGTATAGCGGCCCGCCAGCATGGAGCAATCGAGGTCAGCTTCTTCCAGCGCATCTCGGATGATTTGCCATTCGTTGACGCCAAGGCCGAAGCCTTTGATGTCACCTGCATCGCGCAATTCCGTCAATGCCCGGAAGCCGCCGCCCTTGGTCAAGGTCGACCAGTGATGCTCATGCAAATCGGCATGAGTAACTCTGCCGATGTCATGCACATAGAGAATGTCGGGATTTGGAAAGCCTAGGCGCTGCTGGCTGTCATCGAAGCTGCGCATGATGCCGTCATAGCTGTAATCGAACACCTCGCGGAAATCCAAGCCGTTCCACCAGCCGGGATCAAGCGGGTTTTTCGGCGGGGCGGGGGGAAGCTTTCGGCCTGCGCGCTCCGTTGTCATCAAGCGTCCGACCTTTGTGCTGATCGTCCAGTCTCGTTGCTCGGGATTTTTCTCTCGCAACAACGCTCCAACAAGATGTTCGGAACGGCCATTGCCATACATGGGGGCGGTATCGAAATAGCGGATACCAGCTTCCCAGGCATGATCCAGCATGGCGGTGGCATCGTCCTTGGAGACCGCTGCATATAGTCCGCCAAGAGGGGCCGTGCCGACGCCAAGCGCAGTGACAGTCAGGCCGGTCTTGCCGATGGGGCGTTTCTCAGTCGCTTTCATACTATTTTCCTTGGCTTTAAATGTGGGCGCGTGTCTTGCGCCTTGCCCAGACAACCGTGGCGACACCGCATAGCAGGAGCAGGCCGCGCACGATCTGGCGTTGCGCATCCGTCCAGCCGAGTAGGGCGGCACCGCTTAAAAGCGTGGCCAGTAGGAGAACGGCGGTGACGGTGCCGATGACATTGGGTTTGCCGTATTTCAGCGCCATGCCTCCCAGCAGAACCGAGGTCAGGCCGTCAATGAAATAGGAACTGCCGATATAGGGCTGGCCGGACGAGAGATCGGCTGTCAGCAGGATACCCGCCAGCGCCGACACAAGGCCAGACAGCACATAGAGCATCAGCAATAACCGGTTGACTGGCACGCCCGCTTCGATCACGGCGGCGCGGTTCTGTTCCATGGCATAGAGATAATGGCCGAAGGTCAGCCTTTCCTGGATAAACCAGGCACCGGCATAGAGAAGCGCGACGATCACCGTCAGCAGCGGTATGATGCCGAAATTGACATGCAGGAGAGAGCCGACAAAGCCGGTGGATGAGAGGGAAATCGATGTGCCAAGCCCGATGGCGGCGGCAATCGATCCGGCCAGCCCGCCCGTGGCAATGGTGATGACAAGGGCCGGAAGCTTGAAGATCGCTACAAGCAATCCGTTTACGAGACCAAAGACAAGACCAACCAACAGGCCCGCAAGACAGGCCACCGCCCAGCCTTGGCCTGCCGCAACCAGCGCTGCCACGACCATATTGGCAAGCGCTGCAACGGACATGAAGCTGACATCGATTTCACCTGCCGCAATGATCCAGGTCAGCCCCAAAAACATCAGTGCTGCGATGCTGGCCGAGCGCAGCATGTCATTGATGTTACCACCACTGACGAAGCTTGGCCGCAGCCAAGCAAATAGCAGGATGAGCAATACTAAGAGAAGGAACAGTCCGTAGCGCAGGAAAAATCCCTGAATGTCTAAACGGCCAGGAGTTGCCGCGCTTTGCACAGTCGTCATGGTGATATCCGTTGCGTTTTTCATCCACTATCTCCCGTCTTTGCTCGCTGTCTTGCGGCCAAAAATGTCGCCAAGCAGTGTGGTGAGCTTCGGATCGAAAATACCAATGGCAAGGATCAGCACGGTGCTGACAATGGCGTCGCTATAGTAGTAGGGAATGGCAAGCAGGGTGAAGCCGTTCAGCATGGCCGACATCAAGAGCGCTCCGGCAAGCGTCGCCGAAATGGAGGGGGAACCAAACAGGGCAGCCCCCAGGTAAACGGCGGCAAAGGCTGGCATCATCAGTTGGTTGCCCGCTGTGACATTGGCCGCCCCCGATGAGGCAACCAGCAGCGTGATGGCAAGACAGCTCAGCGCGCCGCAAATACCGAAAGCCCCAAGGATATAGGTCTTCACCCTGATACCGGAAAACACCGCTGAACGCCGGTTTTCGCCAGTGGCATAAAACGCCCTGCCAAAGCGGGTGCAGTGCAGGATAACGAAAGCCACGATCGCCGTTGCCAGCAGGATGACCACGGGCATGTCGAGCGCCAGGAATTTCGAATCGTTCAGGTCGAGAATGCCCGACATGAAGAAGTTTTCCGAAATCGATGTGCCGTTGCTGTAGAAATAGGACAATCCGACTGCCACGCCGCCGGTGGCGATGGTGGTGACAATATCGGGCAGGCGCAGATAGGAAATGACCGTGCCGTTGATCAACCCGGCCATCAGCCCGACGCCGATGCCGCCCAGCACGCTCGCAGACAGGCTGTAGTCATTGGCAAGCAGCCAGCCGAGTGTCATCGCGCCCAACGAGGCAACACCTGGAAAGGAGAGGTCGAAATGGCGAACGACGATGACGAAGGTCAGACCTATCGCCGTCAGGCCATTGACCGACATATGGCGCAGCAGGGCATGCAGATTGTTTTCACTGAGATAGGTGGGAGCAAAAGACTGGAAGACCGCAGCGATGACGCAGAGCAGGATCAGGAAGGCGGAAAGCCGCAAGGCAAGTGGTGAGGATTTGAACGAGGCAATCATGTACGTGCTCCCATGATTCCGGCAGACAGAAGCTGATCGCGGCTGGGGCGTTGGTCGGCGACGGCGACGGGGCGGCCCTTGTAAAGGGCGATCATCCGGTCGGCGACGCCATGCACTTCGTCGCAGTCAGATGAAATCACCAGCACGCCCGCATGCTGCGACAATTCCCGCATCAGCGCATAGAGCGTTGCTCTTGCGCCGATATCGACGCCCACCGTCGGCTCGACGAAAATATAGATGTCAGCATCGCGGTAGAGGCCCTTGGCGATCACGATCTTCTGCTGGTTTCCGCCGGAAAAGGCACTGGCCGGGCGGTCCAGCGTCAGCGGATGAAGAGCGACGCGCCGGGCCAATTGTTCGGAAACCTTGCGGCTGGAGGAGAATTTCAGGAGCCCGCCTAAAAACGAGGCTTTTTTCAAATGGGCCAGCGTCATGTTGAAAATCACGTTGCGTGACAGTGTCAGGCCTTCCGTGCGGCGATCACCGGGAACCAGGAAAATACCCTTGCGTAAGGCGTCATGCGGGTCTTTCAACGTCACCGGCTTGCCCTTGATGCGGATCGTGCCTGCGTCTGGCCGGATGACGCCGAACAGCGCCTTTGACAATTCATCGGCACCGGAGCCGACCAGGCCGAAAATACCGAGGATCTCGCCGCGCCGCAGGGTGAAGCTTACGCCGGAAAACAGGCCAGGCCGTTCAAGACCTTCGACTTCCAGAAGTGCTTCCCCTGCGGCGCTCACGGCCTTGGGAGGAAAGATATTGCCCGGCTTTTCATCCAGCATCAGTTCGGGGATGGATATATTGCTGTCGCGCGCCTCACGGCAGGTGAAGGTGGCGACACGTTTGCCTGCCCGGAACACCGTGAAGCGGTCGCCGATCTCGAAAACCTCTTCCAACCGGTGGGTGATGTAGATAATGGCGATGCCTGCCGCCTTCAGATGGCGCATCAATTGGAACAGGGAGGTCTTTTCGCGCTCGGTCAGTGTCGAGGTTGGCTCGTCGAGAATGAGGATGCGGATATCCTCGCGCCGGAGCGCATGCAGAATGGCGACAATTTCCCTGTCAACGGCGGGCATTTCTCCGACACGCCGGTCAAGATCGACGTCGATGGGAAAGCGTTTCAGCAGCAAGGCCGCTTCGGTCTTCAGAGCTTTGCGATCTATACGGCGGCCAAGACCCGCCTTGTTCGATTCCTGGCCAAGAAAAATGTTTTCCACCCCGGTAAAATCATCGACCAGTTCCGGATGTTGCTGCACAGACGCGATGCCGCAGGCAATTGCTGTTGCCGGGCTGCCAAGTTCCACCGTTTCCCCGGCGATGACGATTGTACCAGCATCCTTGGAATAGACGCCGGAAAGGATCTTGATCAAGGTCGATTTGCCCGCGCCATTGATGCCCAGCAGCGCGTGGATTTCGCCCGCGTCCAGCGAGAAATCGACGTTGTCCAGCGCCTTGACGACGCCGAACCGCTTTTCGATTCCCTTCATGTCGAGAATTGCTGTCATATCCTGCACCCACGCCTTTCCGGCTGTATTTCTGGCCGGCTTTCTTTATGGAGCCGGCAGGCCTGGTGGCCTGCCGGAGTGACAGATTAAAGCGCGCGCGCCCAGCCAAGCTTGATGGCTTCGCCCGGTTGGTCGTAATTGTCGGGAATGTCCTTGAGGGGCTTCAGACTGTCCTCGGTCACCGCATAGGACGGGGTGATGACGAAGCGTGGTGCCTTGCGGCCTGCGACGACCTCATGGGCATAAAAGGCATTCATATAGGCCATTTCGTAGAAGCTCTGGGCCATGGTCATGGCAAAGGGCGAACCGGCCTTGATATATTCAAAGGATTGGCGGCCACCATCGATACCGGTGATGAACACCTTGCGGCCTGCGGCGCGAATGGCGAGTGTGCCTTCGGAGGCTGCGCCATCCCAGGCACACCAGATGGCATTTAATTCAGGATTGGCCGTCAGGATATTGTCCACCACCTGACGGGGCGTTGTCGTACCGCCCAAGGCAAAGGCGATTTCTGAAACGACCTTGATATCCGGAAAGCGGACGAAGACCGATTTTGCGCCCAAGGTGCGCTGGTCCCAGGATTCGTTGGAAGGCAGGCTGACGAGCGCGACCTGTCCTTTGCCGTTCAGCCGTTTGGCAATATATTCCGCGCCAGCGGCCCCGAGGCCGAAATTATTCGACATGGCCGTGGATGTTACCGTGGTGTTGGGCACATAGCTGTCACCACAGAAAATCGGAATGCCGGAGGCAACCGCAGCCTGTACGGCAGGCGAGATCGCGGCGGCATCGGCTGGTGTTATGAAGATGGCCGCTGGCTTGGACGCCACGAAGGAGGCGATTTGATCGGCTTGTTTCTTGATGTCGTAATTGGCATCGGCGATAGTCAAGGTTCCGCCCAGACGCGAGACGGCATCCTTATAGCCATTGACGATATGGCGACCGGATTCCCAGACGGTCCAGCCCAGCGAGGCGCAGAATTTCAGGTCTTCTGCACCGGCTAGCCGTGGCCTGCTCAGGGCGGCGGCCACGGTGAGTGCCGCACCGGCGCTCAACACGCCACGACGGCTCAGTTTCAGATCGCCCATAAACCGGCCGCGATCCCTGGTTTCCTCAAAGTCAGACATTGTGTTCTCCTCCCACTCGATTGTTGTCGTTTTCCTCGGTTTTCAGGCCGATTCCTGGAGCAACGCCAGGTAATCCTCACGGCTGGCGAGCCGGGGATTGGTGGCATGGCAATGGTCTTTCAGGGCTTCTCCGGCGATTTTTTCCATCATCGCGTCCGTCACACCCATGGCTTTCAGGCCGGAGGGCATGCCGATATCCTGGTTCAGCGCTGCGGTGACCTCATCCGGCGCGCCACCCACGATGTCTGCCATCACCTCCCATTTCGCGCCGATGACCGAACGGTTGAAGCGCAACACGGCGGGCATCAGCACCGCATTCAGCGTGCCATGGTGCAGATTAAGCTCGCGGATGGCGCCCAGCGGATGGGTCAGGGCATGGACAGCACCGAGACCTTTCTGAAAGGCCATGGCCCCTTCGAGCGCAGTCATCATCATGTCCCAGCGCGCCTGCCGGTCACCTCCATTGGCAACCACCTTGCGAATGGCCGGAAAGCCCCGCTTCAATCCGTCGAGCGCAATCGCATCGGCAGGAGGATTGACGGATGGCCCCATATAGGTTTCCAGGCAATGGGAGAGGGCATCCATGCCGGTTGCCGCCGTCAGGAAGGGCGGCAGGCCATAGGTCAGTTCAGGATCGCAGAGCGCAATAGAGGGCAGCATGTGGCCGCTCAATATGCCAAGTTTGCGGCCTTCCTTGGTGATGATGACGGCAGCGCGCCCGACTTCCGAGCCGGTGCCTGAGGTGGTCGGTACAGCTATCATCGGACATATGCGCCCATGGATTTTTGAGGCACCGCCTTCTACCGCCGTATATTGCGCCAGTGGTGCGGCGTGGCCAGTCAAAAGCCGGACGGCTTTTGCCAGGTCCAGCGATGACCCGCCGCCGAGCCCGACAATGCCGTCGCATCCGGCGCTTTTATAGAGGTCATAAGCTTGGGTAACAGCCTCTTCCGTCGGATTGGCCGGAGTGCCGCCAAACACCGCCGGTGTTTCATCAAACAGGTCGAGGACTTTCGCAACAAGGCCAGTCGAAACCAGTCCCTTGTCGGTTGCAATCAGCGGCTTTTTCACGCCAAGTTCAGCCAGCAACGCAGGCAATGTGGAAATTGCGCCCTCGTTGAATTCAATCCGCGTCAAATAATTGATTGTCGCCATGATCGCTTGTATCCATTGTTTGTCAGCCGAGGTGAGACACAGATCTCCCGTCGCCATTGCATCACGCAACGCGCAAACAGTGTCGGCCAGAATCGTCATTCCCAAATTTTGAAAGCGCCTGCCGGCCTCCTCGCCAGCTCGGTTTAGTCCTCCTGGCTGCGGGCTGAAAATTTCACTTGCGCCCTCAACCAATATATGAGTTATCTAAGTCAGATGATTATTCGCCTGTCAACAGGCTTTCGAAAACTTCTCTTCTCGTGCTAAAAGCCCTGATAATAACGAGATTGATATGCGTACGGAAAAAATGAAGACAATTCCCAAGGCTGAACAGATATATTGGTTGTTGCGGCAAGCCATCGTCCATCTAGAGATGCAACCGGGCGCGATTATCTCCGAAAAGGACCTCTGCGCCGAGTTCGGGGTGTCGCGTACCCCGGTTAGAGAGGCGTTGCAGCGGCTGGCGGATGAGGGTCTGGTGGATGTGTTTCCCCATTCCGGCACCTATGTCAGCCGTATTTCCTTCACCGTCGCGGAAGAGGGTTTTGTCATTCGCCGTGCGTTGGAAATCGAAAGTGTCAGAAAGGCTGTGGCCAATGTAACAGATCGCGACGTTGCGCAGCTGAAGTCGATCATTACGCAGATGCAGGCCATCCTCGATAGCGACCAGTTGGACAAATACCTGGATTGTGACGATGCCTTTCACAGTGCCATTGCCACGATCAGCGGCTATCCGCGTATCTGGAAGTTCATAACGCTCGCCAAGGTTCATCTCGACCGGATGCGCCAGCTCAGCGCACCTGTGCCGGGCCATCTGGCTGTGGTGACCGAGCAGCACGACACGATCGTGCGGGCGCTGGCCAGCCGCAATGCCGATCAGGCCGAGTTGGCCATGCGCATTCACCTCGATTCATCCTTCGCGGTCATGGCCAAAATGCATGAGGACCAGGGTGCGCTCTTTGATGGAAAGGAAGGCTCATGACAGTGACTTCGGTTTCTTCGCCGCTGCTTAGGCTCAATATGCGCGACAATGTTGCCGTTGCCCGGCTGACGCTGGAGCCGGTGGCGCTGCCCGAACTTGGCGGCGCGCAGCTCTCGACCCGGATCACCCAGGGACACAAGGTTGCCATCACGGCCCTTCAGCCGGGGCAGGCCATCATCAAATATGGCCAGATCATTGGCTTTGCCACACAGCCCATTGCCGTTGGCGATCATGTTCATACCCACAATATGGCGATGGGGGATGTGGAACTGGCCCATGAATTTTGCGTGGATGCGCAGGAGCCGGTTTTTGTGCCACAGCCCGCAACGTTTATGGGGTATCTGCGAGAGAATGGCGAGGCTGGTACGCGCAATTACATCGCCATCGTCTCTTCCGTGAACTGTTCCGCCACCGTGGCCAAGGCCGTGGCGCAGCATTATGCACAACCGGGCAGGCTTGACGATTTCGCCAATGTCGATGGTGTGATTGCACTCACCCATGCAGGTGGCTGTGCCATCAATACCGCGACGGAGGGGTATCTCTATCTCACCCGCACGCTGGCCGGATATGCCACCCATGCCAATGTCGGCGGCGTGGTGATGATCGGCCTTGGCTGCGAAACCAACCAGATTCCGGCTTTGCTTGCCGCTCATGGCCTCACCGAGAGCGATAGATTTCACACGCTGACCATCCAGGCGACCGGCGGCACCCGCAAATCCATTGAAGCCGCAATTGCGGCCATCGATTCAATGCTGCCCGCCGTCAATGCCTTGGAGCGCGCGCCGCAACCGGTGTCGAAGCTGAAATTGGCACTCGAATGCGGCGGATCGGATGGGTATTCCGGCATTTCCGCCAATCCGGCGCTTGGTTATGCCGCCGATCTGCTGGTGCGCCATGGTGGAACCGCCTGTCTGGCCGAGACACCTGAAATCTACGGCGCTGAACATCTGTTGACCCGGCGGGCCAAAAGCCCTGATGTGGCACAAAAGCTGCTGGAGCGCATCGAATGGTGGCGTGATTACGCGGCGCGGGGCAGGGCCGAGCTGAACAACAATCCATCCCATGGCAATAAAGCCGGTGGGCTTACCACAATTCTGGAGAAGTCGCTGGGTGCGGTGGCCAAAGGCGGCACGACCAGGCTCAACGCCGTCTATGAATATGCCGAGCGCATCGTGGAACCCGGCTTCGTCTTCATGGATACCCCTGGCTATGACCCGATTGCCGTGACCGGCCAGGTGGCGGGCGGCTGCAATGTCATCTGTTTCACCACCGGGCGCGGTTCGGTGTCTGGCTTCAAACCGGCGCCGTCGCTGAAGCTTGCCACCAACACACCGATGTATGAGCGGATGCAGGAAGACATGGACCTCAATTGCGGCACCATCGTCACCGGTGATGAGACGGTGGAGGCGGTCGGGCAACGGATTTTCGAGGCTGTGATCGCTACAGCCTCGGGAGAACGGACCGTGAGCGAGATCTACAATTACGGCGACAACGAATTCGTCCCCTGGCAGGTCGGCGCGATCATGTAACACCAACGAGCATTGGAGCATCTTCAAGCCTTGGTAGAAAAGCGCCTTTCGGAGGAGAAAGGCATTCATTCAGACGCAGGTGCAGCCAAGGGCAGGCACGGGAGAGAGACATGAGTGAGTTGAAGCGATTTTACGACGTGATCATTATTGGATCAGGTGTCGGCGGCGGCGCGCTGGCAAACCGGTTAGCAGAGTCGGGCCGCAATATCCTGATGGTCGAACGTGGCCCACGGCTGCCACGCGAAGACGACAACTGGAGCGTCGATGCGGTTTTCCACCAGAAAAAATATGCAACGACGGAAGAATGGCGCGACAAGGATGGTCAGTCCTTCAGGCCCAGCACGTTTTATTATGTCGGCGGCAACAGCAAATTCTTCGGTGCCGCCACACTTCGCTTTCGCCGGGAGGATTTCGAGGATTTGCCGCATGAAGGTGGCATTGCCCCGGCTTGGCCGGTTTCCTACGATGAGTTTGAGCCCTATTATGCTGTGGCAGAACGGCTGATGGGGACGCATGGAACGGCGGGCATCGACCCGACCGAGCCGCCACGCTCCGGCCCCATGCCGCATCCGGCCATTGGCCATGAACCGGAAATTGCCTTCTTTGAAAAGAAACTGAAGGAAAGGGGGCTTCATCCCTTTCCGCTGCCGATTGCTATCGATTACCACCAAGGCGGCAGCTGTATCCGATGTCGGACCTGTGATGGTTTTGCCTGCAAGCTGGGCGCCAAGGGGGATGCGGAAGTCCGTCTCGTCAATCCAGCGCTCGCCCGTGGCAAAGGTAAAATCGAGCTTGTCACAGAAGCTTTCGTGCATCGCTTGCTGACCGATCCGACTGGCAAGATGGTGACGGGCGTTGAACTGACCCATGCGGGTGAGAAAAAGCGGATCGAAGCCGACCTGTTCGTCTCCAGTGCAGGTGCGATCAATTCGGCTGCCCTTCTCTTGCGATCAGCCAATCAGGTCCATAAGCGCGGCATCGGCAATAGCATGTCCGACCAGCTCGGCCGCAATTACATGGCGCATAACAATACGGCGTTGATGGCGATTTCGCCCTTCAAGAAGAACCGGGTCATCTTCCAGAAATCCATGGCGATCAACGATTATTATCTCGCCAATACCGAAAAACCCTACCCACTCGGCAATATCCAGGGGCTTGGCAAATTGCAGGGCGGCATGCTGACCGCTGGGGCGGCCTGGGCACCTGAATGGTTGATGTCGATCTTCGCCGACCGCAGTGTCGATTGGTGGCTGATGTCGGAGGATCTGCCCGATCCTGAAAACCGCGTCACCGTCGATCCGGATGGCCGCATTCGCCTGAGCTATACGGCCAACAATCTCAAATCGCACAATGAATTGGTGAAGGTCTGGTCACGTCATATGCGCGCGTTGGGCTATCCGCTGATCATCACCAACAAGATGGATATCAAGGTGTCCATGCATCAATGCGGCACCGCGCGCTTTGGAAAGGCACCGGAAACCTCGGTTCTGGACACGCATTGCAAGGTTTGGGATGTCGATAATCTCTATGTCGTCGATGCGTCCTTCCTGCCATCCTCCACCGCCGTCAATCCGTCGCTGACCATTGTCGCGCAGGCGCAGCGGACCGCCGAACATATTCTGGCCCAATGGGGCGAAACCACCGTTACGCCACAGGCTTCACCAACCGTGGCCTGATCGGCAAAAACAAGACAGATAGGGAGGAGCCTACATGTCAAACACAGCATCAGATTACCGTCAAATGTTCGACCTGACCGGACGCAAGGCCATTGTGACCGGTGGGTCGCGGGGCATTGGCAAGGCGCTGGCCGAGGCGCTTGCGGCCCATGGCGCAGATGTCGCCATCGTTGTGCGCTCGACGCTGGACCGCGCCGAAGAACTGGCCGCCAGACTGAGCGCGGAAGGGCGCGAAAGTTTTGCCTTGCAGGCCGATGTCGCACAGGAGGCAGATGTCGAGCGCATGACCCAGTCGGTGGTTGATCGCTTCGGGCGTATCGACATTCTCATCAACAACGCTGGTATTGTTCTGCCCGCAGCAGCGGAAGATTGCAGCCTCGACCAGTGGCGCCAGACCATGGCGGTCAATCTGGATGGCGTTTTCCTTGTCTCCAAACATGTTGGACGGCAAATGATCGCGCAGAAAAGTGGCTCAATCATCAATATTGGTTCGATGTCAGGGCGGATCGTCAATTGGCCTTTCCGCCATGCCGCCTATAACGTCTCCAAGGCGGGCGTCCATATGTTGACCAAGGCGCTGGCAACGGAATGGGCTGAACACAATATCCGCGTCAACGCGATTGCGCCGGGCTATGTCCGCACGGAACTGACCGATGACGTGCTGCGGCAGCATCCCGATGTGGTCAGGGATCATTGGGCAAAAGGTGCCGTGCAAAACAGAATCGGTTCCGTCGAGGAACTGGCCGGTTCGGTCGTCTATCTGGCCAGCGATGCCGGTTCCTTCACCACAGGCGAAATCATCACGATCGATGGCGGCTTGACGCTGCGTTGATCATTGCATTTTTAGAAAAAGGATAAAACCATGACTTCAAGAGGCTATGGCGGACCGCTGCGATATGTTCAGGGACCGGGCGTCATCGATGAGATCGGGCTTTATATCGCGCCGCTGTCAAACTCGGCACTGATCGTCATTGATGCGTTTTTCTGGGATACTTTGCGGCCCGACGTGGAGAAAAACCTGGCGGCTCATGGAGTGAAGAGCCATTTCCTGAAATTCTCAGGCGAATCGACGGATAAAGAGGTCGAGCGCGCCGTCAGCCTTGGCAAAACTGCTGGTGCTGGCGTTGTGATTGGCATCGGCGGCGGCAAGGCGCTCGATACGGCCAAGATTTCTGCGCTTCATATTGGTGCACGCACGGTAACAGTTCCAACAATCGCTTCGACCGATTCCCCGACCAGTGCGCTGGGCGTAATTTACAGCGAGGATGGCGTCTATGACCGGGTGGTGCGTTGTGGCCGTAATCCGGATGTGGTTCTGGTCGATAGTGCCTTGATTATCAAGGCGCCCGTTCGGTTTCTGGTTTCCGGCATGGGCGATGCGCTATCGACCTGGTATGAGGCGCGGTCCAATTTTGAAAGCCAGTCAAACAATTATATCGGCGATGGCTATGGAACCACGGCGGCGGGGGCAGCCATTGCCCGGCGTTGCCATGAGGTGCTGATGCGCGACGGCCGGGCCGCTTACGCTGCCGCCATCGATGGCAAGCTGACACCGGCGGTTGAAAATATCATCGAGGCCAATACGCTTTTGAGCGGTCTTGGCTTTGAAAATTGCGGTGTCTCCGGCGCGCACGGCATCCATGATGCACTGACCGTGCTGGAACCGACCCATCATTTCTTCCATGGCGAAAAGGTTGCTTTCGGCATTATCGGCCTGCTGGTGCTGGAAAACCGTCCGTTGGATGAGATCAACGAGGCCATCGACTTCTGCCAGGACCTGAAATTGCCGACAATGCTTGGCGATCTCGGGCTGGAGACGGTCACAGCGGAAGACCTGCTGAAAGTCGGTGAGATCGCCATGGCTCCAGCCAGCGTCATTCACTCTGTCCCAGTTAAACTGGCTCCAAGACTGATTGCAGATTGCATCTGGACAGCGAGTAAACTGGCAGAGACCCGCAAGCAGTCGAGGGCGGACAGGGTGCTTTGATGCTCCTGCAAGACCTTGGAAGGCTTATGCCTGCGCTACTTTTGCGGCATTGGGAAATGTGACCGATACCGTCAGGCCACGCCCCTCGGATGTGTCTTGAAGCGTGAGTTTGGCATTGAAGAGATTGGCGATTTCCTCAACGATCGGCAGGCCAAGGCCCAAACCCGGGGAGGGGTTGTGTTCCCCCCGGGCGAACCGTTGGCGCACGATGCTGCGCCGTTCGGGAGCAATACCCGGACCATTGTCTTCGACGATCAGGGAAACGTTTCGCATGTCGTGGCGGATGCGCACAGTGACTTCCGCGCCATTCCCTGCATAGGCAAGGGCATTGGCGATCAGATTGCTGAGCAATTCTCCGATCAGTAAGGGTTCAGCCAGCACGAAAGCAGGGCCATCCTGCCCCTCGAACCCGAGATCGATACCGGCATCGGCGGCGCGTGGCACATGATCAGCGGTGATCGATTGAGACAGTTGGACAAGATCGATCCGGGGCGATATTTGTGGCTCGTTGGAACTGGCGGCGTCGACACGGGCCATCAACAGCAGTTGCGCCAGAATGTGTTCAGCGTGGGCGAGCGCCTCATCGCCTTTGCGCGCTGCCGATTGCGCATCACCAAGACTTGTGGCGCGGGCAGACAGCGCCAACTGTGTCCGGATGATCGCCAGCGGGGTGCGCAATTGATGGCTGGCATTGCCGGTGAAATGGCGAAGCGCATCCAGCGCCGATTGCAGCCGCACCATGAAGGAATTGACGGTTTCAACGAGGTTTTCGACTTCGCTTGGAACGGATTGCTCAATGGGATGCAGATCGTTCGGACTGCGCTCGGCAATGGCTTCTCCCAGCCGGTAAAGCGGGCGTAGTGAATAGGTGACGGCGACCCAGACAATCGCGCCAGCACCGGCAATCATAAGCAACAACCGCAAGGCCGAGCGCAACAGAATGGCTTGGGTGAGCTGATTGCGCGCAATCGTCGTCTCAGCCACGGTCACCACGAAGGGCAGCGAATCGATACCGGTCGAGGCAGACCGTTGCAGGGCCGCGATGCGGATCGGCTCGTTGCGGAAAGCTGCGTCCATATACACAGCCGATTGCCCCTTGAAATCGGAAACTGTCGGTAAGTTCTGGTAACCGGTGATGAAGCGGCCACCAGGGCCGTCGACGCGGTAGAATACCCGGTCCTGCGCTCCTGATGTCAGCATTTCCAGCGCGACATAGGGGATATCGACCGCCAACTCTCCATTTTCCGAGACGATGACCCGTTCGGCAATCGCCAATGCGGACCCGGCCAGAACCCGGTCGGAGACTGTATCGGCAGTTTTGACGGCCTCGTAATAGGTATCGATCAGGGCGACTGCACCGATGAGTGCGGTTGATAGCAGCAACCAGCCCAGCAAACGGCGACGGAGCGAGTAGGCGACCCCGGTCATGCCGTCTCGGTCAGGGTTTTTTCGAGGTAGTAACCGATGCCGCGCGCAGTGCGCACGGTGAGGCCGTGAGGCGCAAGCCGTTTGCGCAACCGGCTGGCATATTGTTCTATGGCATTGGCGCTGAGATCGTCGTCAAAGGCCGCCAACGACTGAATGATAGCTTCTTTCGCCACGACTTTGCCCGCCCGCATGAAAAGCACTTCCAGCAGTCCCAGTTCCCGGGCGGGAATGTCGAGGGGCACGCCTGCTGCCGAAAAGCTGCGCGAATTCAAATCGAGCGAAACCGCTCCGTAGCTGACCATCGAAGACCGCAGTCCGGCCTGCCGACGCAACAACATGCGCACCCGTGCTTCGAATTCGCCAATATCGAAAGGCTTGATCATGTAGTCGTCAGCGCCGAGATCCAGGCCTTTGACCTTGTCTTCCGGTGTGCCGCGCGCCGTCAGGATCAGGATTGCCACCTTGTCATGGCGGGCGCGTACGCAGCGCAGCACCTCTATGCCGTCCATTTCCGGCAGGTTGAGGTCCAGAATGACAAGATCGAAATTTTCAGTCGCAATCGCGGCGTCAGCAGACGCGCCGTCGCTGACGGTATCGACCGCATAGCCGGTGCCGCGCAGAATGGCAGACAGGCCATCGGCCAGAGCCTTATTGTCTTCAACGAGCAAGATGCGCACTGGGGAATGCCTCCTGAGTCACTGCTCTAGCATTTTATATTTGGTCTGGAATACGATGAAACGCTGAAAATGACACTTCGCATTCCACTTCGAGGACTTTTGAAGCATTTATGCTATGGTGCCGTCCATGGTGCTTGTGAACAACGCTGGGCTGCGGCATGATCCGTCTATGCGTTTTATCTTGTATATTTCAATCCTGCTGGGCCTTGCCTTGCCATACGTGGCCGGGACAGCGGCTGCCAGCCCCGTATTATTTCCTGCCTTGTCGGGTAATGCGAAAGCTCCCGAGCTGCTTGTCTATTCTTCGCTTGATGAGCCGATGGCAAAGCAGATCATTGCGGGCTTCCAGGCGAAAAATCCCGATATCGCGGTGCGCTACGAGGACATGCTGACCAGCGAAATCTACGACCGGATCGTTCAGGAAACCGATGCGGGCAAGACAACAGCGGATTTTGCATTTTCATCGGCGATGGATCTGCAAGTCAAGCTCAGCAATGACGGCTATGCCCAGCGCAGTGACCTGCCGATGAGCGCAAGCTGGCCCGCCTGGGCAAATTGGCGCAACACCGCCTATGCTCTCACATTCGAACCTGCGGTTTTCGTCTACCACAAGCCGAGTTTCGCCAATCAGAAGCCGCCCTCGACGCGGGCGGAATTCGTGGATTACCTGAAAAGCCAGGGAAATGCCGTCTATGGCCGGATTGGAACCTACGATATCGAGCGTTCAGGGGTCGGCTTTCTGTTCATGGCCCGCGACCAGGAACAATTTGGCGATATCTGGTCGGTGATCCGCAGCATGGGCACGGCGGGCGTCAAGCTCTACTCCAACAGCTCGGCCATTCTGGAGCGCGTCGCCGATGGGCGATTCGTGCTTGGCTATAATATTCTGGGCTCCTACGCTGCCGACTGGGCGTCGCGCCATCCCGATGTCGGCATCGTGCTGCCCAAGGATTATACCGTGGTGATGTCACGAATCGGACTTGTGCCACAGGCGGCCGCATCGCCGGAACTTGGTCGGCGCTATCTGGAATTCTTCATGTCGAAGGAAGGACAGGGCATCATGGCGCGCGAACTGCATATTGCGGCGGTCAGTCCCGATGTCGGCGGCGAAAACACCGCCAATACCATGCAATCCCTGCTGGGCGCACAGCTGCGGCCCGTGCCCGTCAGTCCCGGATTGATGGTCTATCTCGATCAGGTCAAGCGTATGCGTCTCATCGCCCGCTGGAACGAGGTTTTGCGATTGCAATAACCCATTGAATTGTGGGGCGTGCGCCGCCGCTTGATAAAACGCAGTGCAATGTCAGCTCGATGACAGCTTTGTATGGTGCGTTCCAGGTCTCGATTATCCGTGGAGGCGGATGATTGCGGCTTGAGGGAGGATACTCAAGGGATGGACGAGCACGGTGTCTTGCCGCGGCTTGCAGGAGGGTCCCGTGACACACTCTTCCTTCGGCATCGACGAACACTGCGCATAGAGGCGCACTCGAAGGAGGACATTATTTTGAAGCAGTTCATTCTCGCAACCATCCTGGCCGGGGCCATGGCGCTGCCGGTCGCAGCGGCCGATTACACCATTATCGCTCCTGCCAATCCCGGCGGCGGCTGGGATCAGACGGCCCGCTCGCTCCAGACCGTCCTGCAAAAGGAAGGCATTTCGAAGCGGGTTCAGGTTCAGAATGTGCCAGGTGCTGGCGGCACCATCGGTCTTGCGCAATTCGCAAGCCAGCAAAAGGGCAAATCCAATGCCCTGATCATCGGCGGCTATGTCATGGTGGGCGCAATCCTGACCAACAATGCGCCGGTGACGCTGAAGGACGTAACGCCGATTGCCCGCCTGACCGGCGAATATGAGGCGGTCGTTGTGCCAGCTTCCTCGCCGATCAAGAATGCTGCGGATCTGGTGGCTGCACTGAAGGCAGATCCGGCCAAGGTTTCCTGGGCAGGTGGTTCTGCCGGTGGTGTCGATCATATCGCTGTTGGCCTGATCGCCAAGGCTGCTGGGGTCGATCCGACCAAGATCAACTATATCGCCTATTCCGGTGGTGGTGAGGCATTGGCCGCTATTCTCGGTGCGCAGGTGACGGCGGGTATTTCCGGCTACGGGGAATTCGAATCCCAGGTCAAATCGGGAACGCTGCGGCTGATCGCCATTTCGAGCGCGGAGCGGATCGCCGGTATCGATGCGCCGACGTTGAAGGAATCCGGTCTCGACGTCGTGGTCGAAAACTGGCGTATGGTGGCTGCCGCTCCTGGGCTGTCGGCCGAACAGAAAGCGGCTGTTTCGGCCGATATTGATAAACTGGCCAAGTCCGAAGGCTGGAAAGACCTGCTGAAGACCAAGGGCTGGCAGGATACCTATCTGGCGGGCGATGCTTTCAACGCGCAGCTCGACAAGGACATTGCCTCGACCTCGACAATCCTCAAAGATATCGGTCTGGTGAAATGAGCACCGGCCCTAACCCCTTGACCAATGAGAAGCGCCGCCCTGACTGGGCGGCGCTTGCAATCGCAGTGTTTCTCGTTGCCATCGCCGGTGTCATTCTGTGGGACTCTGCCCGGCTTGGCGCTGTGGCAGGCTACTCGCCCGTCGGCCCCGCGACCGTTCCCTATGCAATCGCGATCTGTTTGATCGGACTGGCGATCTGGACCGTGTTTGAGGCATGGCGCGGTGAGTTTCCTGAACGCGTAAAGCAGGAAATCGCCCCGGTGATCTGGGTCGTGGGTGGTTTGGCCGCGCAGATGCTTCTGCTCGATGTTGCGGGCTTCTCTATTGCGACCGGTCTTCTTTTTGCTGCTACCGCCAGGGCCTTCGGCAAACGCAAATTGTGGTTCTCGATACCAATAGGCATAGCGCTCAGCCTTGCTGTTTGGCTGGTCTTTGCTGGCCTGTTGCAATTGTCGCTGCCCGCCGGGCCGCTGGAAAATCTGTTTTTCTGATACCCGACAGGGACTTAACTTCATGAGTACTTTCGAATTCCTGATGCAGGGTCTTGTCGTTGCAATGCAACCCATGAACCTGTTCTATGCCTTGATCGGGGTGACGCTTGGCACCGCCGTTGGCGTGTTGCCGGGTATCGGACCCGCCCTGACCGTGGCGCTGCTGCTGCCCGTGACCTATCAGCTGGATCCTGCTGGCTCGCTGATCATGTTTGCTGGCATTTATTACGGCGGCATGTATGGCGGCTCAACCACGTCGATCCTACTCAACACGCCGGGAGAAAGCGCTTCGATTGTCACGGCATTGGAGGGCAACAAGATGGCTCGGGCCGGGCGCGGTGGCCCCGCTCTGGCAACGGCTGCCATCGGATCGTTCGTGGCCGGGCTTCTGGCAACAATTGCCTTGGCGCTTGTTGCCACGACCATCGTCAAGCTTGCACTGGTGTTTGGCCCACGCGAATATTTCGCGCTGATGGTTCTGGCTTTCGTAACCGTGTCCTCTGCATTCGGTGACTCGGCATTGCGCGGACTGACCTCACTTTTCATTGGCTTCACGCTGGCGATTATCGGCATTGACCAATTGACGGGCCAGACCCGGATGAGTTTCGGTGTGCCGGATCTCTTGGATGGGGTCGAGGTCACGACGCTGGCGGTTGCCATGTTTGCCATTGGCGAGACCTTGTACATTGTCGCCCAGGGCAATCTTGGCCCCGATAAGGTCGAAGCGGTCAAAGGCTCCGTGTGGATGAGTGCGCAGGATTGGGCACGGTCGTGGAAGCCCTGGTTGCGCGGCACGGCTATCGGGTTTCCAATTGGGGCCATGCCAGCTGGCGGCGCTGAGATTGGCACCTTCCTGTCTTACGCCACTGAGAAAAAGCTGACCAAATATCCTGAGGAATTTGGCAATGGTGCCATCGAGGGTGTGGCTGGTCCTGAAGCGGCCAACAATGCGTCGGCTGCCGGAACATTGGTGCCTCTGCTGACGCTGGGCTTGCCGACCACGGCGACGGCGGCCATCATGCTGGCCGGTTTCCAGCAGTTCGGCCTTCAGCCCGGCCCCTTGCTATTTGCGACCAATCCACAGCTGGTTTGGGGCCTGATTGCCAGCCTGTTGATCGCCAATTTCATGCTGTTGGTTTTGAACCTGCCGTTGATTGGTCTCTGGGTAAAGCTGCTGACCATCCCGAAGCCCTGGCTTTACGCTGGCATCCTGCTGTTTGCCACACTCGGCACGATTGGCGCCAATCCGTCGGTGTTTGAGCTTGGCATGTTGCTGGCGTTCGGAATTCTCGGCTATGTCATGCGCATCTTCGGTTATCCGATTGCGCCTGTCGTTATCGGCCTCATTCTTGGACCACTGGCAGAACAGCAATTGCGCCGGGCGCTGGCAATAGGGCAGGGCGACTTCACGGTGCTCTTCATGTCACCGATTGCTGTTGGCCTTTTCCTCGTGGCCGCGGCGGCCTTCTTCATTCCGTTGATTATGAGAATCAGAGGGCGTGGGCAGGTTCTGTCGCAGCTTGCTGCCAACGAAGATTGAGTTTCAGTCCGGGCAAAAATGAACAACCAACAGCCCCCTGCGCCATTATGGCGCAGGGGGCTGTTCTGTTTCATTCGGGCAAATTCTCTGCAAATCTCTCTCAAAATGGGCGAGTTCAGGCTTTTCCAGGCGCGAAAGAAGCGATGCTATTGGCTATACCCATAAAATCTGAGGGGTAAATCAGTTCGATCTGTTCAGGTTGCATGGCTACAGTGCGTTTGTGTGCATTGAAGCAAGCTAATGGAAGGCCCATCTTTCGTCTGTAAGATTTAACAAGGAAAGAGAACGAAAATGGCTTCCCTCCCCCGTAAAGGCTTTATCGGTCGTGCCATCGCCGTGTTCGGCGCAGCAACCGCCGCTGCCGCGGCTGTAGATGGGCATCGCCAGCCGCGTGACCGCGACCTGCGTCTTCTGGGTATCGATCCCCTGAGCTTCCGCAATATCAAGCGCGCTGACTGAATTTTTTCATATCCGCATGTATAAGCCCGCCAGTTGTTCAAACTGGCGGGCTTTTTGGTTCGTGAAAAGCTCTTATTTATTCCGTAAAGGCTTTTCAGTCGTTCTGGTGTTCGCGTTTATTGTAACGGATCGATGACCAAAGCGAGATGCCGATCAGTGCCGCACCGCCGAGACCGGTAACCACTTCGGGAATATGCACCAGCGTCTGGCAATACATGATCACCGAGAGGATCAGGATCGCGTAGAAAGCGCCGTGTTCCAGATAGCGATATTCCGCAAGTGTGCCTTTCTCGACCAGCATGATCGTCATCGAGCGGACATACATGGCACCGATGCCAAGGCCGATGGCAATCACGAACAGGTTTTGCGTGAGCGCAAACGCACCAATCACACCGTCGAAGGAGAAGCTGGCGTCGAGCACTTCGAGATAGATGAAAGCGCCTAGGCCTCCTTTGGCCGCAGCGCTCATCGTCTGCTGCGACGCGTCGAGCAGGCCACCGACCAATTCGACCGCCAGGAAGGTCAACAGGCCATAGATGGCGCTGTAAAGGAAGGTAATCGCTTCCGCTCCATCCAGGAAGGACGAAAACAGCAGGATCAGCACCAGGACGAAGGCCACTTCGATACCCTTGATGCTCGCATATCTTGCCATATGCTTTTCGATAAAGGCGATCCAATGGACGTCTTTTTCCTGATCGAAAAAGTAATTAAGGCCAACCATCATCAGGAATGTGCCGCCAAAGGCTGCAATCGGCAGATGCGCTTCATTCATGATTCTGGCGTATTCCGCCGGTTCAGCGGCTGCCAGTTTCAGGGCTTCGATCGGACCAATCTTGGCCGCGATGGCGACGATTGCCAAGGGAAAAATGATCCGCATACCAAACACGGCGATCAGGATACCCCAGGTCAGAAAGCGTTGCTGCCAAACCGGGGTCATTTCCTTCAGCTTGTTCGCATTGACAATAGCATTGTCAAACGAAAGCGAGATTTCCAGAACGGCCAGCACCGTGCAGATGAAGAACACGCTGGCCATGCCGCCAAGCGTGCCTGTCATGTTCCAGCCGAGCCAAGCGCCGAGAGCAAGACCGGCGATGGTGACGATGAAGGCCCATTTGAAATAGCTGAGAACGGAATTGGAAGGGGTTGCCGTGCTCATGCCCGCACCTCCAAAACACGATGGAAACGCGGGGTGGTGCGTGAACGAGCACCGGCCATGCCGGACCGATCACGCGAAAAACACGTGGATGAAATTGTCATTGCGTTATAATCCGCCGGCCATGATTGCTGGCGGTACCGACATCACGAGAGCGCCGTAAACTCTCGCCAGAGGGGCCCGGCACCATAAGTTCACTCCGCAGAGACCGATGTCTGGCAATGCGGCAGCATATGTTAACTACCAGCCATGCGAGCAAGGTCAAGTGCTGTTGTGTAAATGCAAACAACCATCGCGCAGATAGGCATTCGTAACATCTGATCAAACGACGCTAAAGACGAAAAAGGTGGAGAAATCCTCCTCCACCTTAATCTGTCGTCTTGCTGGTTAGAAACCGGATTACACCCGCTCCAGCGCCACTGCGATGCCCTGGCCGACGCCAATGCACATGGTGGACAGCGAGTAGCGTCCACCGCTCAGCGACAATTCCAGCGCCGCCGTGCCGGTAATGCGTGCGCCGGACATGCCGAGCGGATGGCCAAGGGCGATGGCGCCGCCATTGCGATTGACGCGTGGATCGTCATCGGCAATCCCCAGTTGACGCAAGGTTGCCAACCCTTGAGAGGCAAAGGCCTCGTTCAACTCAATCACATCCAACTGTTGTTGAGTGAGGCCGAGCCGGTCCAGCAGCTTCTGGCTGGCGGGGGCAGGGCCAATGCCCATCACCCGGGGTGGCACACCGGCGGTAGCGCCGCCCAGAATGCGGGCAATCGGGGTCAGGCCATATTTGCGAGCGGCAGCTTCAGAGGCGATGATCAGCGCGGCGGCTCCATCGTTGACACCGGAGGCATTACCAGCGGTGACTGTGCCGCCTTCCTTCTTGAAAGGTGTGCCAAGCTTTGCCAGCGTTTCAATTGTCGTGGCGCGGGGATGCTCATCCTTGTCCACGATGACCGGATCGCCCTTGCGCTGGGGAATGGTCACTGGGGTGATTTCCCGACCCAAACGACCATTGGCCTGCGCTTCCGATGCCTTGTTCTGGCTTCTGACGGCAAACGCATCCTGGTCTTGGCGGGAGATCTTGTAATCTTCGGCAACATTTTCGCCGGTTTCCGGCATGGAATCGACGCCATATTGCTTTTTCATCAGCGGATTGACGAAACGCCAGCCGATGGTCGTGTCATATATTTCGGCATTGCGGGAAAAGGCGGTCTCTGCCTTTGGCATGACGAAAGGCGCCCGGCTCATGCTTTCGACGCCACCGGCAATCATCAATTCTGACTCGCCGGATTTGACGGCGCGGGCCGCCGCGATCACGGCATCCATGCCTGAGCCGCAAAGCCGGTTGATGGTCGTGCCGGTCACTGAAACCGGTAGGCCTGCCAGCAGCAACGACATGCGCGCCACATTGCGATTGTCTTCACCGGCCTGGTTGGCGCAGCCGAAGATCACGTCATCGACGGCTTCCCAATCCAGATTGGTGTGTTTGGCAAGGAGAGCCTTGAGTGGTACCGCGCCAAGGTCATCGGCGCGAACGGAGGAAAGTGCGCCGCCAAATCGGCCGATGGGCGTGCGGATATAATCGCAGATAAAAGCTTCGGTCATCGGGATCTCCTCAAAGCGCTGGCACAGTGAGATCGGCAATCGGCCCATCCACGTGTAGCTTTGCGCCAGTCATTGCCTGCAATTCGTCCAGCGTCATGGCGGCGAGCATTTCGCGTACCACGAAGTGACCCTTGGCGATATCGATCACGGCGTGGCTGGTATAGACACGGGTAATGCAGCCAACGCCGGTCAACGGGAAGGTGCATTTGTCCAAAAGCTTGAACTCGCCCTTTTTGCTGACATGTTCGGTGATGACAAAAACCTGTTTTGCGCCATGCACCAGATCCATAGCGCCGCCCACGGCAGGCACACCCTTGCTGCCGACCCGCCAATTGGCGAGATCACCATTTTGCGCGACCTGATAGGCACCGAGAATGGCGACATCCAGATGGCCGCCGCGCACCATGGCAAAGCTGTCGGCATGGTGGAAAAACGCAGCGCCCGGTTTCAGCGTGACCGCCTTTTTGCCTGCGTTGATCAGGTCCCAGTCTTCCTCGCCTTCCGGAGGGGCTTCGCCGAAATTCAGGATGCCGTTTTCCGTGTGGAAAATCGCCTGACGGCCCGGCGGCTGGTATTGCGCCACCATTTCGGGAAAGCCGATGCCGAGATTGACATAGGCGCCGTCGGCAATGTCCTGGGCGGCGCGCCAGGCGATCTGGGCATTGGAGAGCTTGATGTCTTCGCGGGTGTCTATTGTCATGCGTAGGCCACTCCGGCGCGGATCAGCGCTTCTTCCTGTTGCGGATTGGCGACTTCAACGACGCCATCGATGAAAATGCCGGGTGTGACGATAATTTCGGGATCGATCTCGCCAGGTGCAACAATCTTGGAGACCTGCACGATGGTTTTGGTCGCAGCCATGCACATCAGCGGATTGAAATTGCGACCCGCCTTGCTGTAGGTGAGGTTGCCATGCAAATCGCCAAGATGGGCTTTGACAATGGCGAAATCCGCCTTCAGCCAGCGTTCCTGTACGTAATGGCGGCCATCGAACTCGGCAATCACCTTACCCTCGGCCAGTTCCGTACCGTAACCGGTTGGCGTATAGAAAGCCGGAATTCCAGCCCCGCCAGCCCGAATGCGCTCCGCGAGCGTGCCTTGTGGCACCAGTTCCAGCTCGATTTCGCCAGCCAGATACCGGTCGGTAAAGGCGCGTGGATCGGAAGAGCGCGGAAAGGAGCAGATCATCTTCTTGACCATGCCCGCATCAATCATTGCGGCGATGCCAATCCGGCCATTACCGGCATTGTTGTTGATGACCGTCAGGTTCTTCGGCCCCTTGTCGATCAGGGCGTGAATGAGTTCAATAGGCGCGCCGGAGCCGCCAAAGCCGCCGATCATGACGACGGCACCATCATGTATACCGGCAACGGCGTCTGCCGTGCTGGCGATAGTCTTATCCATGGGATTCTCCCGTTTGCGATTGCGCCAGAGAAAAGTCAGGCGCGCCTCCGACATGGAAGATAGGACCGGACCGATGACCTCGCAACAGGTTTGTGCGATAATTGACATTTGTTCGAATAACGCACAATCTGCATGTCAACGAGGAGGGCATGATGCGCGAAACGGATATCATGGGCGGGTTTGCCAAAGGCCTGAAGATCATCGAGGCTTTCGAGGAGGCAGCCCCACGCCTTTCCATCGCAGAGGCAGCAAAGCTGTCGGGTCTGGACCGGGCAACAGCTCGCAGATGTTTGCTGACGCTTTCCCAACTGGGCTATGCTGATTATGATGGGAAATTCTTCTCTCTGACACCAAAGATCCTGCGGCTCGGTCATGCCTGGCTCTCGGCGACCCCATTGCCTGCCATTCTACAGCCGCATCTCGATCAGCTCAGTGAGAAAGTCGGTCAAAGCGCGTCGGCGAGCGTTCTGGATGGGACGGAGATCGTCTACATCGCCCGAGCGTCACAACGGCGCGTCATGTCCATCAACCTCATGCCGGGAAGCCGATTGCCAGCCTATTCCGCCTCCATGGGGCGGGTTCTGTTGGCCGGAATGAGCGATACAGAGGTCAGGGCCGTTCTGGAGGCGTCGGTGTTGAAGGCCAATACGGTGTTCACCCGAACGGACCCGAAAGACCTTATTGCCGAAATCGCCCATGTGCGGCGCCAAGGCTATGCAATCATCGATCAGGAGCTGGAAATCGGCCTGTGCTCTATTGCCGTACCGGTTTATGACAGTCGCGGCCAGATGGCAGCGGCGATCAATATCGGCGCGCCAGCCGCTCTTATCCCTGCATCGGAAATGGCTGAGCGTTACCTTCCAGCGCTGCTGGCGGCACAAGCTATTCTGAAGCCGTTGCTGCGCTGATCTCTGCCTGCGCGCGGTCGCTCAGGTTTTGGAGTTTTTGCCGTTCGGCGAGGCGCCAGGCCCGTGGTGTGAGGCCGGTTTCCCGGGTGAAAAAACGGGTGAAATAGGCGGGATCGGTAAAGCCGTGGTTGAGCGCGATAGCCTGAATACTGGTTTGACTGAAGATCAACTCCTGCTGGGCGATTTCCAACTGCTTGCGAGCGATCAATTGTTGCAGAGTTGCGCCGGTTCCCGCTTTGGCAAGCCTGTTCAGATGGGTCGGCGAAAGGCCCATTTCCCGTGCATAGAAAGCAGCAGTCTTGTGGCTGCGAAAATTGGCAGCAATCAGTGCAGCAAGCTTTTCCATCCGCCGGTCATTGGCCGTCAGTGTCATCAGGTCTTGGGATGCGTCCGGCGCGGCCTGCCTTGCCAGCAGAAGCACGACGGTCGCAAGATAAGCCTCAAGCAATCCGTTGCGGCCCGGCTTTGCGCCAGCATATTCTTCGGCGATCCGCTCCATCAACAGGCCGATTTCGATTGCGCACGGCTCGCCTTCCAAAGGCATATGGAGAGGCAGGGGCAAAGCCTGTTTCAGGCTGGTTCGAACGGCAAGCGGCAGGGCGGCTGGCAAAACGGTGATGATCATGCCCTTAATGCTACGCGAAAACCGGAATCCATGGCTAAAAAGCGGTGGAACGACGATGGCGGCGGGTGGGGTAATGGCTATCACCTTTCCGTCCAGTGTTGCATCTCCCTGACCCTCTGAAATGTACAGAATTTGCAGAAAATTCTCATGGCGGTGGAGGTCGATCTCGAAGCGATAGAGGCTGCTGCGGGAAAAAAGTGTTTCGCAATGCAGCAAAAACTCACCGGAAATCTCGGTTTTTTCGCCATATAGCTTGTAAGTCGGTATGGCAGCCATGGTCGCAGCATCCTTCGTTGATGGTCAAATAGTGCAAGTTTTGGATTGAAAAGTCCATTGAGCTGACGACCCAAAACGATCAATTTCTTGACCACGAGCAAATTCGGGAGGAATTCATGCGTACTCAAGTCGTCATTATTGGCTCAGGCCCCTCTGGCTTGTTGCTGGGACAATTGTTGCATCTCAAAGGCATAGAGACCGTCATAATCGACCGTGTTGGCCGCGACTATATTCTTGGTCGGGTCCGCGCCGGCGTGCTGGAGCAGGGCATGGTGGGCATGCTGGAAAAGGCCGGTGCTGCCGACCGCCTCCACCGGGAAGGCCTTCCGCATGACGGTTTTTCGCTGGCATTCGATGGGCGTGATCACCGCATCGATCTTTTCAATCTGACCGGCGGCGACCGGGTTATGGTATATGGCCAAACCGAAGTGACCCGCGATCTGATGGACCAGCGCGACGCTGCCGGTGCCTTGACCATCTACGATGCCGCAAACGTTGAACCGCACGATTTCTCGGGCGAAAGCCCCTACGTCACCTATGAAAAAGATGGCGTAAGCCACCGGATCGACTGCGATTTCATCGCTGGATGTGACGGGTTCCATGGCGTTAGCCGCAAATCCGTGCCCCAGGGCGCCATCAAGGAATTCGAGCGGATCTATCCTTTCGGCTGGCTGGGTGTGATGGCCGAGGTGCCACCAGTGGCCCATGAACTGATCTACGCCAACCATCCGCGTGGCTTTGCGCTGTGTTCCATGCGGTCCAACACCCGTAGCCGCTACTACGTGCAGTGCCCGCTGGAAGACAAGGTTGAAGACTGGAGCGACGACCGGTTCTGGGATGAGTTGCGCCGTCGGCTTCCCGCAGAACATGCCGAAGCCATGGTGACTGGGCCATCCTTCGAGAAATCGATTGCGCCGCTACGCTCTTTCGTCACCGAACCCATGCGGTTCGGCCGACTGTTCCTGGCTGGGGACGCCGCGCATATCGTGCCGCCGACCGGTGCCAAGGGGCTTAATCTTGCGGCCAGTGACATCCATTATCTCAGCGAAGGCCTGATTGAATTCTACGGCGATAAGTCGAGTGCCGGGATTGATGATTATTCGGTACGGGCGCTGGCTCGCGTGTGGAAGGCTGTGCGGTTCTCGTGGTGGATGACCACCATGATGCACCGTTTTCCCGATACCGGCGATTTCGGACAGCGCATTCAGGAAGCCGAGCTGGATTATCTTGTTCATTCTCGTGCGGCGTCTACGTCATTGGCAGAAAACTATGTCGGCCTGCCTTACTGATCAGGGGATCAAGGCATAATGGCTGCTGCCGCATCACGGATTGCTTGCATAAGCAGTGATTGCGGCAGCGTTGCCATGGCATCGGCGCGGACGGTCAATCCGACCGGGCCGCGCGTCGGGGAGCAGTCTATCGGAAGGGCGCAAATCGTCCCTTCTGCTATGTCGCGCGCCACGACACCCTCGGAAATCACCCAGACGGCATCGCTGATTTTCAGAAAGGCGCGACCGAAGGAATCGGAGACCGTTTCGATCTGGTTGGGCAGGGTGGCGACGCCGTTGGCGATCAGGAAATAGTCAACCAAGGGACGGATGATCGAGTTGCGGGTCGGCATCAGCACCGGAAACTCACGCATCCGCTCAAACGGTGCCCTTTCTCCCGTCAGCAATGGATGGCCCGACCGGACGACGAAAACCACGGGTTCTGAATAGAGATGCTCGAAGGAAAATCCTGCCATTTTCTCCGGTGCGGCCAGCCGCCCGACCACGAGATCCAGTTCCCCAATCCGCAATTGTTCGAGCAGAACCGAGTTGTCGCCGGTGACGATCTTGATCGGGCTTCCGGTGTTCTCCGCCAAGAACGCCGTCATGGCTTGGGGCATGATGCGGGTGGCAACAGTTGGTAGCGCGCCGACCCGCACCGGCGGCCCGGCTTTGGCGGCCTCCTGCGAAACCGAATCAACCGCATGACGCAGAGCCGCCAGCGTTGCGCCCGCATGACGCAGAAAGACCTCACCATAGCGAGTGATGCGGATGCCGCGGCCCTCGCGCTCAAACAGGCTGACGCCCAAGATTTCTTCCAGCTCACGAACCGTTTTGGTTACAGCGGGTTGGCTGACATGCAGCAGATTGGCGGATTTCACCACGCTTTTCTGCCGCGCAACCTCGACAAAGGTCTGAAGATGACGAAACTTAATGCGCTGATCGATCATATTTTCCATAACCCACAGGTTATCATTAGTGGCGATAATGTCATTTTACTTAACCGATCGGCTGCTGCAAGATCGCTTTCGGAGGATAAGTGATGAAATTTCTCAAGACGACGGACGCAGTTATTCATTACCACGCGATTGGCCTGGAGAGTGGCAAGCCGGTGATTGCGTTTGCCAATTCACTCGGCACCGATTTCCGGATCTGGGACGAGGTGATCGAACGCCTCAAGGATCGGTTCGCCTTTGTGCTGCATGACAAGCGCGGTCATGGCCTTTCGGATCTCGGAAATCCTCCCTATTCGATGGCCGCCCATGTCGATGACATGGCCACACTGCTGGATCATCTTTCGTTGAAGCAGGTGATTGTCGTCGGTCTTTCTGTCGGCGGTCTGATTGCCCAAGGCCTTTACGCCAGCCGTCCTGATTTGGTGCGGGCGCTTATCCTCAGCAACACCGCCCATAAGATCGGCTCTGCCGCAATGTGGAACACCCGCATCGCGACCATTCAAAACAACGGCATCGGAGCCTTGCTTGAACCGATCATGGAGAGATGGTTTACGGCACCGTTCCGCACGACGGATAATTCGGTCTATTCGGGCTGCTGCACCATGTTGCTGCGCCAGTCAGCAGAAGGGTATTGCGGCACTTGCGCTGCGCTGCGCGATGCCGATTTCACGGAGCAGGCAACGGCTATCGCTGTTCCGACGCTTTGTGTCGTTGGCGACCAGGATGGGTCTACGCCGCCGGCTCTGGTGCAATCGCTTGCCGCCTTGATTGCCGGTAGCCGGTTTTCTGTGGTGGCTGATGCGGGCCATATTCCCTGCGTTGAGCAACCGGACGCCTATGTGGCGGCCTTGCTGCCGTTTTTGGATGAGTTGGCCTAACCAAAAAACAACAAACGAGATCGTCGCGGAGACAGAGCGGACATGACGGATAAAACAGACACAGCATCTGAGGCACATCGGCGCGGTATGAAAACCAGGCGATCCGTGCTTGGCGACGCCCATGTGGATAGGGCAACAGCGGCGGCAACCGCCTTCGATCAACCCTTCCAGACGCTGATTACCGAAAGCGCCTGGGGAACGGTGTGGTCGGGTGAACAGTGGACGAAACGCGAGCGGTCGATGGTGACCATCGCGCTGCTGGCCGCCCTTGGCCAGGATGAGGAAGTGGCCATGCATATTCGCGCCACGGTCAATACCGGGGCAACCCGCGAGGATATACGCGAAGCGCTGATGCATGTGGCGATCTATGCGGGCGTTCCGGCCGCAAACCATGCGTTCAAGATTGCCAAGGCCGTTTACGCGCAGATGGATGCCGAAGCAGTTTGAGCCTGACCGGGATCAGGGTGACTGCAACGGAGAAACTTGAGGAGGAAAGATATGAAGAATTCCCTGCCGGAAACCGGGCCATTTTTTGCCCGTGACCGGGATATGCATCCGCCAGCCTATGCCCCCTGGTACAAGACCAGTGTGCTGCGTTCGCCACAGCGGGCGTTGATTTCGCTTGAGGGTACCAAGAGCGAAATTACCGGACCGGTCTTCGGGCACGGCTTGTTGAATGAGACCGATAACGATCTGATCCTCAACTATGCCAAACCAGGTGAAATGGCGATTGGCCAGCGCATTCTGGTGCATGGCCGGGTGCTGGACGAGCGTGGTGTCGGTGTAAACGGCGCTTTGGTTGAATTCTGGCAGGCCAATGCCGGTGGGCGTTATCGCCACAAGAAGGAAACCTATCTGGCGGCGCTCGATCCGAATTTCGGCGGGGTAGGGCGTACCATCACCGACGAGAACGGTTATTATTGGTTCAAGACCATCAAGCCCGGTGCGTATCCCTGGCCGAACGGCGTCAATGACTGGCGTCCGGCGCATATCCATTTTTCCATTTTCGGCCATGGGTTTGCCCAGCGGTTGATCACCCAGATGTATTTCGAAGGTGATCCGATGATCTGGCTGTGTCCGATCGTCAAAACCATTCCGGATGAAGAGGCGATCAAGCGTCTGGTGGCGCCGCTCGATATGAATGCGGCCATCCCGATGGACATGCGCGCCTATAAATTCGATATCGTCTTGCGCGGACGCCGCTCGACACTGTTTGAGAATCGCAAGGAGGGCAACTGATATGGTGCAGCCACTCGGTTATCTGAAGGAATCGCCTTCGCAGACGGCGGGTCCGTACGTGCATATCGGTTGCACACCGAATTTCTCCGGCATTGAAGGGGTCTTCAAAGAAGATCTCGGGTCTGGTCCGCTTTATAACGACAAAACTCGTGGTGAACGCATCACCATTCGCGGTTTCGTTTATGACGGCGGCGGGAATGCGCTGAAAGATGCGCTGATCGAAATCTGGCAGGCCGATAGTGATGGGCTTTACAACAGTCCGTCGGAAACCGGCGGTAAGGCCGATCCGAATTTCCTCGGTTGGGCTCGTTGCCCAGGTGATATGGCAACCGGAGAATTCGTGTTTCACACCATCAAGCCGGGCAAGGTTCCCTTTGCCGGAGGCCGATGGATGGCGCCGCATGTGACCTTCTGGGTCGTGGCACGCGGGATTAATATCGGCTTGCAGACACGCATGTATTTCCCGGAGGAAGAGGCAGCTAATGCTGAAGATCCGCTTCTGGCGCGTATCGAGCACAAGGTACGGGTTCCCACACTGATTGCCAAAAAGCAGGGCAATGACTACGTGTTCGACATTCACCTGCAAGGTGAAAACGAAACTGTGTTCTTCGATATTTGATTGGTAACATGAGCATTTCTCCTTTCGACCATTCCTTCCTGTCCGGCCTGTTTGGCGATGAGGCCTTTTCTGCCTTGTTTGCCGAGCAGGCAGATATTGCGGCCATGTTGTCCTTTGAGGCGGCGCTGGCCACGGCTCAAGGTGAGGCCGGGGTGATCGAAGTGGGGGATGCCACGGCGATCCAGGCGGGCCTCGCCCGCTTCACAGCGGATCTCGATGCCTTGAAAACGGCCACGGCACGCGATGGCGTGGTCATTCCCGAATTGGTCGGCCAGATGCGCAAAGCTGTCGGCGGGACAAGCGCTGCAAAGCTGCATTTCGGTGCCACCAGTCAGGATGTCATCGATACCAGCCTCGTGCTGCGCCTGAAGATGGCGGCGGAACACCTTGATGAGCGGTTGGCGGCATTGATTGTCGGGTTTGAACAGCTCGATGCGGCATTTGGACAAAATGCGCTGATGGGTCATACCCGCATGCAAGCGGCCATCCCCATTACCGTTTCAGACCGGATCGCGGCCTGGGCTGGACCTTTGCACCGACACCGCGCCCGTCTGCGGGCTTTGCTCGACGATGGTTTTGCCTTGCAATTTGGCGGTGCTGCCGGAACATTGGAAAAGCTTGGCGATAAAGGCCCAGCGGTGCGCGCCCGACTGGCTGAACTGCTTGGCCTTGAGGATGCGCCGCAATGGCATAGCCAGCGCGACCGGATCGTTGCCTTTGCCGATCTCCTGTCATTGATCTCAGGCAGCCTTGGCAAATTCGGGCAGGACGTGGCGCTTCTGGCGGAAATGGGTGGAGAAATTCAATTGACCGGCGGCGGCGGCTCCTCGGCCATGCCGCATAAGCAAAACCCGGTCGGGGCTGAAACGCTGGTGACGCTTGCCCGCTTCAATGCCGTCCAGATCGCTGGCCTGCATCAAAGTCTTGTGCATGAACAGGAGCGGTCCGGCGCTGCCTGGGCCTTGGAATGGTTGCTGCTGCCGCAGATGGTTGTGGCGACGGGTGCCGCGACAAAAACCGGTCTGCAATTGATCGGTGCCATTGCCCGGCTTGGCAAATTGGCCTGATATCAAGCGGAAAAACGATGTCCGTCGATTGCAAGGGCGATTATCTCGTCACATCGATCACTACCCGACCGCGGGTTTTTCCAGCAAGGATCGCCTCAGCCAGCGCGGGTAAATTGGACATTGGTTCGATGGTTGTCATGGCTGCGAGGTGGTCGCGGTTGAGGGTTTTATCGAGAAACTCCCAGGCGCGGATGCGTTTTTCCATCGGCGTCATGACGGAATCGATACCCAGCAGCGCCACGCCACGCAGGATGAACGGCATGACGGTTGCTTGCAGGTCGGCGCCGCCCGCCAGGCCGCAGGCTGCGACAGCGCCATTGTAAACGGTTTGGGCGATGACATTGGCAAGTGTGGTTGAACCAACGCTATCGATGGCACCGGTCCAACGCTCTTTTTGCAAGGCGCCGGCCTTTTGCGCCAAATCGGCACGATCCACGAACTGGCTGGCCCCAAGCGCTTTCAGGTAATCATGGGTCTCAGGCCTGCCAGTGGACGCCGTCACCTGATAACCCCGCGAAGCCAAAAGGCTGACGGCCATGGAGCCAAGGCCACCGCCAGCCCCCGTCACCAGAACCTCGCCATTCCCCGGCTGGATTGCGCTCCAATCCTCCAGAGCCAGCACGGCGAGGGCCGCGGTATAGCCAGCTGTGCCGATGGCCATTGCTTCCTGCAAGGAAAACCCTTCGGGCAAACGCAGCAGCCATTCCGGCTTGACCCGCTGGTAGCGGCTATAGCCGCCGCCTTCGGTTTCGGTCATGCCAAACCCGTTGACGACCACGCGGTCACCGGGTTTCCAATCCGGCGAGCGCGATTCCACCACCGTTCCGGCAAGATCGGCACCTGCGATGATGGGGGTGCGCCGGGCAATCCGACCGGCGCCCGTAAAGGCCAATCCGTCCTTATAGTTCAAGGTCGAATAGGCAACTTCCACCAGCACATCGTGATCGGCCAGATCCGCCTGCGTCAATTGCCGAAAGACGCCTTTTGGCTTGCCGTCGACGGTATCGATGACGATTGCGGTGAATGGTTCGGTCATGATTGTCTCCTCACTATCAGTGCCGTGGAATCTGCCATGTCCAGTCCGGCCTGGCTACTGTCGATTCGTCTAAGCTGGTTGGGGCGTGAATGGGCAAACGAGCGGCATTCCTTCGAGAACGATGAAGAATGGGGTGTGGCCCATCGCTCTGCCTCTCGCCGGACGAATAAAATGCGTCCGCAGGCCTATCCGAGGCGAAAAAATTTCTGACTGCGATTATCCCCTGTTTTCAAGGCGCTGAGGGCGGGCTTTGATCTGTGCTCTTCCAGTCACGCATTGAAAAACAATGGGTTATAAGCAGGGGTTCGCGAGGTTTCGCCCAGTTATGATGCGGCTTGGAAAGGAGTGATTAACCTTTATTTTTTACTTCTATAGGGGACAAGAGCCATTCCAAATGAACTGTTAGGCATCATGCGCGTTCCAACACAGAATAGTCCCCGTTCTTCCGATCAGTCCGGTCATGACGATCCGCAGTCTGGCGCGGTGTCTTCATCCGATCAGGGCCGCCATTCCGGTCCGAACGGACCGCTGGAGCCTTGGCAATCGGCCTTCGTCTTGGGCCCGAATGTGCGCTTTACCCGCACACCGGAAGCCGCCATCAACAAGCGCCGGGAAGCTGAGGCGGCAGCCGAACAGGCGGCAGTCGTCGCCGCCTTGCAGAAAGCTGTCGATCAGGCTCGCGTGTCTACGCCTATGGTCTCCGTTTCCCCCGATCTGGCGTCGACCACGGCGATGCCTGCCTCTATCCCTCCCGAGTCCGCAGCGCAGAACACGGGCTTTTTCGGATTGCCAAAGACGGGGAGTCCGCTCATCGTCCCGCGCCGTGCGCCTCCACCAAGGCCGGTGAATGCGCGCCCGCCGCAGCCCGTTGCCGATGTGTCAGTGGCTGAACCTGTTCAGGAACATGAAGCTGCCCAGGCTGAGATGGTTCAAGTGCCACAGATCGTTATCGCCCCGCAATTTTCGCCGGAGACGCTGGTGCGGCCCTTGTCGAATTCACAGAGAATCGAATCTATCGGTGCGGACCTGCCGCAATTGCCTGAGGCGCTGCGTTTGCGTCAGGCTGCGGCAGCCATGCGCATGGCAGAGAATATCGAGTTGAACCTGCGCAATGAAAGCCTGTCGGTGGCTGCTGCTGCCGAAATTCCAGCTGATGGAGGGCAGGCGGCGCCTGTTGTCGCTACAGCCCAGTTGTGGGTGTCCGATTTTGCATTTTTTGAAATGCTCGCCGATCCCTTTGATCTTCCCGTCGAGGTGGAGGCTCCCCAGGTTGCTTTGGCGCCGGTATGGACGCCCATTCCCGCAGTGGAACCTGTATCGCAGCCGGTTAGCGGCTCGGTGGCAGCGCTTTATCGTGAAATCCGGGTGCGCCATGGCGCGGAACAGGCGATTTCGGTGCCTGGTCCGACAATGGTTATCGAAGAGAATGCCGAGCAGCCCGTTCCGGCTGCGCCAGTCATGGAGCAGACAGTCGAACTCGCCGCAGAGCCTGAAATTGTCGTTGATGTAACGGAAGCGGCTCCTGTCGATCTCGTCCCTTGGGAAGAACCGGTCGAGCCCGCTGAGGTTGTTCAAGCCTTGTCGTTTGTTGAAGCTCAACCGATCGTTTTGGCACCGGTGGCAATTGCTCGTCCCATTTCGGAAACCATTCGGGCCAATCGTGCCATTGGCGGCTTGGAAATGAACCGTCATCATCCGTTCGATGGTGATTTCGTTTTCCCGTCGATCAGCCTGTTACAGGAACCGCCGGCTGCGCGCGCCGAAGCCATGTTGCCGGAAGCGCTGGAGCAGAGCGCCGGTTTGCTGGAAAGCGTGCTGGAGGATTTCGGCATTCGCGGCGAGGTCATCGACGTGCGCCCCGGCCCTGTCGTAACGCTGTATGAATTCGAACCGGCCCCGGGCATCAAATCCTCTCGGATCATCGGTCTTGCAGACGATATCGCCCGCTCAATGTCGGCGCTCTCCGCCCGTGTTGCTGTTGTACCCGGTCGCAATGTCATTGGCATCGAATTGCCCAATGCTGTGCGCGAAACCGTTTATCTGCGCGAACTGATCGAATGCGAGGATTATTGGGAAAGCCGGTTCAAGCTGGCGCTTTGCCTCGGCAAATCGATTGGCGGCGAACCTGTTATCGCCGAACTCGCCAAGATGCCGCATCTTCTGGTGGCAGGCACGACGGGTTCAGGCAAGTCCGTGGCGATCAACACGATGATCTTGTCGCTGCTCTACCGGCTGAAGCCGGAGGAATGCCGGTTGATCATGGTTGACCCGAAAATGCTGGAACTGTCTGTTTATGATGGCATTCCGCATTTGCTGACCCCCGTCGTGACCGATCCGAAAAAGGCTGTCATGGCGTTGAAATGGGCGGTTCGCGAGATGGAAGACCGTTACCGCAAGATGTCGCGGCTCGGCGTGCGCAATATTGATGGTTATAACGCTCGCGCCGCCCAGGCTCGCGAAAAGAACGAGGTGATTACCGTCAGCGTTCAAGTCGGTTTTGATCGCCATTCGGGCGAGATTCTCTATGAGGATCAGGATCTCGACATGTCGCATATGCCTTATATCGTCATCATCGTCGACGAAATGGCCGACCTGATGATGGTGGCGGGCAAGGAAATCGAAGGCGCGATCCAGCGTCTGGCGCAGATGGCGCGCGCGGCGGGCATTCACTTGATCATGGCGACCCAGCGGCCGTCCGTCGATGTCATCACCGGTACGATCAAGGCGAATTTCCCGACCCGGATTTCCTTCCAGGTGACATCCAAGATCGATAGCCGTACGATTCTAGGCGAGCAGGGTGCTGAACATCTGCTGGGCCAGGGCGATATGCTGCACATGGTTGGCGGTGGCCGGGTTTGCCGCGTCCATGGCCCGTTTGTCTCGGATGCCGAAGTCGAACAAGTCGTAGCGCATCTGAAAACCCAGGGCCGCCCTGAATATCTCGGCACGGTGACTGAGGAAGACGGCGGCGAACCCATGGCCAGCGCACCGGCCATTGAAGAGACCTATGATCGTGCCCCGGTTGGCGGTGGTAGCGATGAGAGCGACGAGGTCTATGAAAAGGCTGTCAAGGTGGTGCTGCGGGATCAAAAATGCTCGACCTCCTATATCCAGCGTCGCCTGTCGATTGGCTATAACCGCGCCGCTTCACTGGTAGAACGGATGGAGCGAGAAGGTCTGGTCGGTCCGGCAAACCATGTCGGCAAGCGGGAAATCATTGCCGGTTCTTCATCCGATCCAGTCGGGAGCGGCATTGGTTTTGATGACGTCGATTGACGTGAGAGACCGATGACGACTGCGTCATTCCTGATGATGGAGATGATGAGAGTTTGTCAGGGAAAAGTGGAACCCGGTTTTCCCGAAAAGACAAACGAAGACAAAACAACCTAGGATCTGTCTGGTTCAATCTGAACCTGACAGATCCTAGGCGCAGAATGCATATCAACGCCGTGCATCTGACAGAGGCACGGCGTTTTGCATTTTAACAGCTAATCATACGGATTATTCGGGCGGCAGGACGTGGGCGCTGCCGATGACGGTCACATAAGACAGGTCGCCCGGCCTTGGCAGATCAAGGCGCGACATCCTCACGGAAAGGGGCGGCATTGCCACATCGTTACCCTGCAATTGCAAGGTGACCGTTCCACTTGCGCCCGAAAACTCAACATCCAGCACCCGCACTGGTCTGCTTGCATCTGTCATTGCCGGTTTGATGCAGATCTGCTCCGGTCGCAACATAATGTCACCGTTGCCAGTGTTGGCGCCTTCCATCGGGATCGATCCAAGCGCACAATTGGCTTTCCCAGCTGCAAATATTGCGGGAACAATGATGGCCTCGCCCAGGAAAAGTGCTGTTTGGCGGTCAATCGGTCGCTCGTAAAGCTCTCTGGGCGCGCCTGCCTGCACCAACTTGCCATCACGCAATACAGCAAGTTGGTCAGCGAAGGACAGGGCCTCTGTCTGGTCGTGGGTGACGAGAATGGTGGTGATCCCGGCGGCGGCCAGCAGTTTGGATACTGCCTTGCGCATGGTTTCTCTCAGACCCGTGTCCAGTGCGGAAAATGGTTCATCCAGCAACATCAGTCGCGGTTGACGGCCAAGGGCGCGCGCCAGTGCCACCCGTTGCTGCTGCCCGCCTGAGAGTTGATGAGGACGCCGGGCCAGGATGCTAGGATCAAGCTCGACCATTTCGGCTAAATTCCTGATCCGTTCCTCGCGGTTCTTCAGCCCGCGTTCAAATCCGAAGCCGATATTGTCGGCGACACTCAGATGAGGAAACAGCGCGCCGTCCTGAGAGACGATGCCAATGCCGCGCTTATGGGCTGGCTGCATGTATCCCGGCTCGGCCTGAAGAGCCCCGTCAAGGATGATCCGCCCCGAATCCGGCATTTCGAAACCAGCGATCAACCGCAAAAGTGTGGTTTTCCCTGAGCCAGAAGGGCCGACGATGGCGGTGCGACTAGCGGCGGGAATAGCCAGCGAGACATCGGTCAACGCCTGCACATGACCATACTGTTTGCTGACGGATTGGATATCGAGAAAGGTCATTGGCCAGCCGTGCGTTTGGATTGCGACTGCAAAAGCAGGGTAAGGGGCAGGGAGAGGACCACCATCATCAAAGCGAAGGGAGCCGCTGCCACATAGTCGATTTCGCTGGTCAGTGACCAGAATTTGGTGGCAAGTGTGTCGACCCCGTTGGGCGCCAGCATCAGCGTTGCGGTCAGTTCATTGGTGATGCCCATGGCAACCAGCGCGATACTGGCGGCGGCGCCCGGTGCTGCCAACCGCATCGTTGTCAGCCAGACCGCTCGGGTCGGGCTTTTACCAAGGCTCATGGCGGCCCTTTCCAGTTCCATCGGAGCCTGCGAAATGCTGGAACGCAAACCTACCATGGCTCGCGGCAGGAAAAGCAGGATATAGGCAGCGATGAGCGTGGCGAATGTTTGGTAGAAAGGCAGCGCTACCCGCACCGTGATGGTCACCAGCGCCAGCGCCACGACGACGCCGGGCAGAGAGCCGACATAATAATGGCAGGCCTCCAGCAGCTTTTGCAGGCGTCCCGGTGCGCGCACCGACAACCAGGCCATCGGCGCTGCGGCTAGCATCGAGAGGATGCCGCCGGTCAGTGCCAGCACGATGGTCTCAAAGAAGGCTGCGCCGACCATGTCATTCTGCCAGACACGCAAACCGCCAATATAGAGCCACCGCAGCAGCGTATAGACAGGCACGCCAAGCGCCAAAACCGTTACGGTGAGCAGCAGCAGCAAGGCTGGAACGACAAATCCGCCCAGGTCGTGGCGCAGAGAGGGACGGATCGCGCCAGAGCCGACGCGTGCATAGCGTTCGCTGCCGCGCAGAACTCCGTCAAGACCCAAGAGCAGCAAGCAGCAGAACACCAGAACGCCACTCAGCATATTGGCGGCGGGGCTGTTATAGGCCGATTGAAACTGGTCGACGATGGCGGTCGCAAAGGTGTCGAACCGGATCATCACGAACAAGCCGTATTCGGACAACAGGTGTAGCGCCACTAGCAATGCGCCCCCGAGAATGGCCAGACGCAATTGCGGCAAGACCACGCGGAAGAAGACCTGCCACGGTCCAAGGCCGAGCGAGGCTGCTGCATCCTCTATGGCCGGATCGAGCCGGCGAAGAGAGGCGGCGACGGGTAAGTAGAGAAACGGGAAATACGCGAGCACCGAAATAAACACCGCGCTCCACAGCCCATGCATACCGGGGGAAATGCCGATCCAGGCATAGCTGTGCACAAAAGCTGGAACAGCAAGCGGCGTCACCATCAGCCAAGACCAAAGCCCGGCCCAGGGCAGGCGTGTCCGCTCAATCAGCCAGGCGAGGGCAACGGCAAGCACGATGGTAACGGGAATGGTTGCCGCTTCCAGCAAGACCGTATTGATCAGTAGGTCGCCGACACGACCACGAAAGACCAGGGCTTTCACGGTCTCCCAGCCGACATCGACAGTCACCCAGGCGATAAAACCAAGTGGCACAAGGCTGAAGGCGGCGACGAATCCTGCAATCGCCAGAAGACCGATATGCCCGGCAGGCCGGTGCTGGCGCCCTGCCGTCATCCCTGTCTGCGCTTTGGGCGCTGTTCGCCTATTGTCCTGCAACAACGGTATTCGATCTTCTTGTTATGGCAATATCGATGCGGGCGTTTCCGGAAAAGCCAAATTGACTCTAAAAAAGGCAATCGCCGATTGGCGATTGCCCTAAGCCTTTCTTGAGGGAAAGACAATAGTTTCGAAGTGAAGGCGACGTCTGGCAACCGACCGGGCCGGTTGCCGTAACGCATGCAGACTGCTTTAGAGAATTCCCGTATTACAGAATTCCGGCAGCCGTCATCATTTCCGTGACCTTCTTGCTGTTCAGCTTGGTCGGCTCCACCTTCGGTGCATCCAAATCCTTGATCGGGACAAGCTTGTCATTCGATTCAGCACCCTTGCCGACGGCATATTCATAAGACGTGCCGGTTTTCAGGATCGCCTGGCCTTCTTTGCCGGTGACGAATTTCAAGAATGCCTGGGCATCCTTCATATGTTGGGTGGACTTGATGATGCCGCCGCCGGAAATGCTGAGAAAGGCGCCCGGGTCCTGATGCTTGAAATAATGCAGTGCCACGTTGCCGCTGTTTTCTGCGGTCTTGGCTTGATCGCCGAACCAGTAATAATGATAGATCACCGCGCCTTCGACTTCACCGGCATTCACGGCCTTCATGGCAACGCTGTTGCCCTTGTAGAAGGTCGCATTTTCCTTCAAGGCCTTCAGCCACTTGGCGGTCGCTTCCTCACCCTTCAGCTCCAGGAGGGCGCTGACGATCGCCTGGAAATCCGCACCTGATGGAGAGGCTGCCCAACGGCCTTTCCACGCCGGATCGGCAAGATCGAGCAGGGATTTTGGCAGCTTGTCCTCGCTGAGCTTGTTTTTGTCATAGGCAAACACTGTGGAGCGGGCAGCAATGCCGATCCATTGGCCATTGGCTGGACGAAACTCTTCCGGTACTTGCGCCAGGGTATCGGCATCAACAGAAGCAAACAGGCCAGCCTGATCGACCAACGTCATGGCTGGCGAATTTTCCGTCAAAAACACATCGGCTGGTGAGGCTTCGCCTTCCTGCAAGAGCTGATTGGCAAATTGCATGTCGCTGCCCTGGCGCATCGTTACCTTGATGCCCGTCTGCTTGGTAAAGGCTTCGACCCATTCCCGGCCCAGGCTTTCATGCTGTGCATTGTAGACCACAATGCCGTCGCCGTCGGCGGCGAAAGCCGGCACAATTGCAGTCGTCGCGAAGAGGGCGGAAAGAACAGCCATAGCGCGGAGGTCGGAAATACGAGAGATTTTCAAGTCAGTCTCCTTGTCGAAGGGCAGAAGGAAGTTACAAATCTGGACCTTGGTTAGGTAAGCTGAGTATTAAAGTCAAGTTACTCTCGGTTGGGAAGTGTGTGGCCACTGAACGGCTTAGCTGTATCCAGCGCCTAAAACGACTGTTGGATACGCCTATGGGCATGGGAATGAAGGGCGAGAGGCCGTTTCATCGCAGGTTATCGCACTATGGGTGCAACCGGTTCTGCGTTCCGGATCACAATGAATTGTAATGTGGAGAACGGAAACGTTGATTGGGGAGGGCCAATCCAGACGCCTATCAAGGCGCGTTGGCGGCCTTTGCGGATAGGGTTGAGGCCGCAGCGGCATCATTGATCGCCGTTCCATCAGAGCGTACGACGACAGCATTGGAAGCGAGATTGAGCCCTGCGGCCTTGAAGGCGGCGAGCAGACGCTTGATACCTTCGCGCTTGATCAGGCTGGGATTGCCGGGCCGGCAAGTGAACTTGAAGCGGATAACCATGGAATTCTCATTAACCTCCTGAATGCCCTGCATTTTGAGAGGAATGAGAAAATCGCCTGCAAATTCAGGCTCTTCCAACAGTGACAGACCGACTTTCTTGGCTGTCTTGCGGATCATTTCCAGATCGGCGTCGCGGTCAAAACGCAATTCGAATTTAATCGTGCCCCAATCGCGACTGTAGTTGGTAACGGCGGCGATCTGGCCAAAAGGCACAGTATGCACAGGACCATTGTGGTGGCGCAAACGAACGGAGCGCAGGGAAATCTGCTCGACAGTGCCCTGTAGCTTGCCAACATCGATATATTCATCGATCCGGAAGGCGTCTTCCGCCAGGAAGAATATGCCAGAAACGACATCCTTGACGAGCGCTTGCGATCCGAAAGAGACGGCAAGGCCAAGCACGCCGAAGCCTGCGAGAAGCGGCGCGACATTGACGCCGAGCGAGGACAGGATGACCAGAAGTGCGACGGCGAGCACCGCACCCATAACCAGATTGCGCACGACAGGCAGAACCGTCGACAACCGGCTGGTGGTTTTCTGTTCCCCATCATCCTCGTGACCCGGCAGTTTGACGGTATTGACCGGGGATATGGTCTCGAAAAACTTCCAGAGGAAGCCGCAGACAAAGGCGCTACAGACAATGGTAATGCCAAATTGCTGTAAATGGTTCAGCCAGTAGGAGGCATCCACCCCGGCATTGGCCAGAAGCGGTTGCCACAAGATGACGGTGATGTGAATTCCGATCAGCCAGATCGCACCGGTAAATGGGATGCGCAAGGCCCAGAGCAGGACCGAATGGAAGCCCGGACCATAGACGGCTTCCCGTCGTATTGCCAGATATTGAAACAAGCCAGAGACACCGCGATGCAGGATGGGAATCAGTATGAACACTATCTGGCTGATGCCCGACACGCGCACCCAGAGGACGTTTTGAGCCGTTCCGGCGACCAGAAGACCGAGCAGCCATATAATAATTGTGGAGACGATGTAGAAATTGGCGATGAGATTGCCGGTAATACGCTGCCATCCGTTGGCATGGCCGGAATGAGAATTGGCGATGTCGCTCCGTCCGACGATAAACCAAACCAGCAGATAGGCGGTGATGATGGTGGAGCTGAGGAACAGCCAGCCATCAACCGCCATCGGGGCAAGCCCGCGGGCATCGGCCAGATTGAGGCTGCTATGGGTAAAGCCGGACAGAAAGCCGAAGCCCACCATCATTTTTAAATGCCAGGACGGGTCGGCAATATCGAATAACGGTTCCAAACCATTGATCCTGGCAAAGAGCAGGCGTCCGAAACTGGCAAAAATCGCGGTCGTCATGGCAATATGAATGAAGCTAGAGGTGACCTCCTTGCCAAATGAGCCGGAGACCATGCCCATATGGGCGCCATTGCGCGCCAAAACCACGAAGATGACCACCGCAAGTAGATCTCCCGCGAGCCGCAGGCCTGCCAATGAGACCTTGGCAAGTAGCCCTCGGTCCGGCCTAAGACGGGGCATGAGCCTTGCGAACGCCATCAGGAACACGGCTGATGTCGCGAGCCCGGCAACGATGGCGCCAGCGGCCGTCAGGCTGAGTTCCTTCATACCCGTTTGCTCTTCATGCAAAGATTGCATGCTGTTGCTAAACGCCGCGGGCAAGCTTTGCAGGCCGGTCAATGCGACGGTCCCGCCGCGCCGAAGGGCAGTTGCCACTTCCCCGTAGGCAGCCGTCATCATGTCTGCTTCCATGGTGGCGGAACCCGTCTGCGCAGTTTGGGCAGTGGTTACTTCGGGTGATGGGGACGATACAGGGGTGATTGCGGGTAGGGCTTGCTGGTGCACTAGATTGTTCTGTTCCGCTGCAGATTTGGCCGGACCCTTAGCGCTGTCTTGCGCGGCAACCCCTGACATTAATCCAATGGAGAGGCTTGTGAGGAGGAGGATGGCGATGATCAGGCCGGTATGCCGGCACCTTGCGATATGCTGTGTCATCTCTTCCCCCCGGCGTTTAGCCATCCGGCTATGCTATGCCTTGGGAAGTATTAGCGCGATTTTCTGAAAAATCAGCAAAGCCATCGCGATGCGATAGGAATTTTCATGCAAAAATGGCGCGAAACCGAGTCTCGCGCCATTTTCCAGTTATTAGGAGATGTTTACGGTGACACGCATTGGCGGCGTGGGCCGTTATTGGGCTGGAACGTATTGTCCGAGGCCCGGTAGGACCGGTAGCGATTATAGCACCATTGAGTGTGCGAGTTTCCACCCTGTGGCCGTGCGCTGAGAGCGCCGCCAATGATGGCACCTGCGGCCAATCCACCGATAATTGCGCCCGCATTGCTACGGTTATGGCGACGGTGATATCTGTCACGATCATAGCGGTTATAGTTACGGCGACCATCCCAATTGCGATCGCTATGGCGACGTGGACCAGGAACATAGCGACGCTGGCGACGATCGTCAGCCCAACTATTTTCCGCGACCTGGACGCCGCCCTGTGCTGTGGCACCGGGAACACTCTGCGTCTGTGCGGGTTGCGAAAGCGCTGTTGGTGCGGCGGATGCGCCAACCGGCGCCATACCTGTCAGCAGTGTCGCGGCTGACAGCAGAATTGCGGCAATTTTTTTCATTTCCTCACCTGTTTCCGTCTTTGATTTCACCCGTAAACTGTTTGCCAGCAAGAAAAGTTCCTTGGTCTGCGAGTTTAGGGTCTCGCATTTTAGGGAATATGCCGATGCATAAGGGATGGCGTCTTACCTCTAGGTGAAAAGCGTGCGTAAAACTCAGCTTTTCGGGAACAAAATCCTCTGTGGAGGCTTTATTGCGGACTTCACAAACGCGAGCGGTTCTCGATGAAATATGTTCTCCCAATTCTATTGGCCACAGCCATGCCGGCCATGGCCCAATCGCCGCAGCTCGAGCAGGCTTGTCATATGGTGCTGCAAAATTTTCTGATGAAGCCGGATGTGAAAATCGGCCAGACACAGAGCTTTCCTGAATTGACCCCTCCAGGAGCACGAATCAGCTTTTCCGAGCGACAGGATGTCGACGCCACGAAGATGGATGACGTCATCGATTGCGAGTTTCAAAAAGCGGCCGCACCTTTCGGTCTGACCAAATTCTGCATCTCCAGCACGTGCTATTCGCAAGGTGAGCGCGCCGACGACCGCCGCCGCCGTTTCGAGGAAATGCAGGCGTTGATGAACAGGAAGTAACAGCTCTGATGCATTTCCTTGAGGCGTAGCCGAGAGGATGGTGGCGTTTCAGAGCGTGGGTAAGCGCGCCCGACAAAAACCAATAAATCCAAACACAATTTTGAGGTGACATGACTCAACACGCTAGCAAACCAAGACGTCGCATGCAGATTTTCGTCGGCTCCCTTTTCATCATTGGCTGCCTTATCGGTGGCTACTATGTGATTGGCTACCATCCCGGTGAAGTGGAACCAGAAAACCCACTCAACAGCTCCAGCCAAACCAATCCGTAATCTTTTCTTTCAGCATCTGAGCGAGATGCTAGAAGTAGATATTTCAGATATATAAGCGAAAACAATGCATTGTCGTGCAGTCGCTCTTTGTCAATGACGTTTCTGAAATCATACAATCACGGCGCAACAGTCCTCCTTGTAGAAAGGTTGGCTGTTGCGGAAATACCGCAGTCAGTGCGTTTTATCCCAAAATTGCAAATCACTTATTGGCTTCAGAATCGAGTCGATCTAAAAACCATTTATGTTCAACACCAATCAGGGAGGCTTTATGGCATATTTTTCCACCTCCCCGGTGGCCAGCGCCAATTTCATGTTGGCAGGCGCCATCCGCAGTTAAGCTGCGTGTGCGTAACGGTCAGTCCGTTACCTTGTGTTGAATCCGGTTTGTCCGGGAATAGAATTTTCTCCCTCTAACGCCACTTTATCGCGTTTCCGCGCGGTTTCCATTCTATTCATATGTCGGAGCCGGCTCGCGCCGGAATTTTCCTATGGCTTTAGGTTATAAATCTCGCCGTGGCGGGGCATTTCGCAGCGTTTTCGGTTTCTGTGCGGTTCATTGGCGCCGGCAGCCGGGGCGTGTGGTTTTCATGCTGTTTGCCGTATTGCTTTCCACTTTGGCAGATGTGTTAACGCCACTGTTCTCCGGTCGGTTGGTTGACGCGGTCGTCTCCGGTCGCGCCAATGACAGCCTAGCTTGGGACAGTGCCATTGCCGCTTTCGTCTGGTTGATGGCGCTCTCTGCCGGAGCCGTCTTGCTGCGCCATGCAACGTTTACGGCCATCATCGGCTTTACGCTGCGCTCCATGTCGGACATTGCCGCCGATGCTTTCTCTCGCATTCAACGCTTTTCCAGCGATTGGCATGCCAATAGCTTCGCTGGCTCGACGGTGCGCAAAGTGACGCGCGGCATGTGGGCACTCGACCTGTTGAACGATACGGTTTTCGTGGCGCTGTTTCCCTCGCTGGTCATGCTGATCGGTTCCACAGTGCTGATGACCTGGCATTGGCCAATGATGGGCCTGTTGGTCGGGGTCGGGTCCGTTTGCTTCGTGTTGTTTACGGCAATCATGGCTCTGCGTTACGTCGCGCCAATGGCCAGCATGGCCAATAGTTGGGATACCAAGCTGGGTGGTTCTCTGGCCGATGCGGTGACCTGTAATGCAGTGGTCAAGGCCTTCGGTGGGGAAAGCCGCGAGGAAACCCGCCTGAGCTGGGTACTGCAAAAATGGCAGGACCGGACGCGTCGCACCTGGACGCGCGGCACACTGAATGGCAGCCTGCAAGCGGCCTTGCTGATGGTACTGCGCGGTGGGGTTTTGGGTCTGGCCCTTTGGCTATGGAGTGCTGGAAAGGCCAGCCCTGGTGACATCACTTTCGTGCTGACAGCCTTTTTCATCCTGCAGGGCTACTTGCGGGAAATTGGTATGCATATCCGTAACTTGCAACGGTCAGTCAATGATATGGAGGAACTGGTTTTCCTGCATGGTCAACCCCTTGGCGTCGTGGATGTGGCCGGTGCAAAACCTGTTGTCATCGAACGCGGCAAGATCGAATTCGATCGGGTGTCCTTTCATTACGGCAATCATTTTGCGCCGCTCTACAAGGACTTTTCCGTTGTGATCCAGCCCGGTGAGAAGGTTGGGCTGGTTGGCCATTCCGGTTCTGGCAAGACGACGTTCATCAAGCTCATTCAGCGCTTGCATGACGTCAACGGTGGGGCGATCCGGATCGACGGTCAGGATATCGCACTCGTTGCCCAAACCTCGTTACGCCAGCAGATCGCCATCGTGCAGCAGGAGCCGATCCTGTTCCATCGCTCGCTTGCGGAAAACATCGCCTATGCAAGGCCCTCGGCCAGCCAGCAGGACATCGAAACCGCTGCAAGGCTTGCCAGCGCCCATGGCTTTATCGAGGCCTTGCCGAAGGGGTACGGCACGCTGGTGGGTGAGCGCGGCATCAAGCTTTCAGGTGGTGAACGCCAGCGGATTGCGATCGCCCGTGCCTTCCTTGCAGATGCGCCGATTCTTATTCTGGACGAGGCAACGTCAAGCCTGGATTCGGAATCGGAAATGCTGATCCAGGAAGCTATGGAACGGCTTATGCAAGGCAGAACCACCTTGGTCGTGGCGCATCGGTTGTCGACCGTGCGGGCGCTCGACCGGCTGCTGGTCTTCGATCACGGCCGGATCGCTGAGGAGGGGACGCATGAGAGCCTGATCAGGATGAAGTCAGGCATTTACCGTGGTCTTTTCGAGCGCCAGGCGTTGGAGTTGACCAAGGGCATGGTCTTCGGAGAATAGGCTTTTCCAACGACAAAAATGCTTTGCGTCATACCAAGGGCCATTGAAAATGGCCCTTGGTATCAGGTCTGCCGCATAGCGTTGTGGCATTCTGACCGTGTGTCGCTATCGCCAGGCAATATCATGGTGATCCGCAAGCCTTTCGGCTTGACATTGCCGGCAAAGACCTTGCCGCCATGCCGTTCGACGGCCGTCTTGGCAATTGCCAGGCCAAGACCGTATCCGGAGGCACTGCCGCTGCTGCCTGAACTGATAAATGGGCGAAAAATACTTTCAAGGTCATCTTCTTTGACGCCAGGACCTTCGTCCGTGAAGGTGAGTGTCAGGCCATTCGGTGAAACGGTTGCCGAAATCCGGATTACTGTCGCTTCTCCGGTATATTTGATCGCGTTTCGCAAGACATTCTCGATGGCGCGATAGATAAGCTCTCCATTGACAGCGGCGACAAAACTGCCACTCCGCTGAAAATCAATTGATACAGCCTTTTCCTGTGCCTCAAAAGTCGCGTCCTGAACAATCTCATCGAGAATGTCGAGAATATCGATAACCAGGAGCTGATTTTCTTCATCTGTCTTGGAGGACAGCCTGGCCATGGTCAGGATCTCACCGACCAGCCTGTCCAGCCGCTCGATTTCATGGTCCATGCGATCCAGCAGGCCGGGTAGGCGCCCTGGGTTCTTCCTCAGGATACCGGTAACGGCTTGCAGGCGTGACAAGGGTGAGCGTAGTTCGTGGGAAATATCATGAAACAGTCGTTCTCGGCTCTCATGCAGTTCCTGTAGGCGCATGGCGCTGATATCGAAATGCTGAGTCAGAATTCCGATTTCATCCTTTCGATTTTTGACAGGATCGTGGATGCGGATGCTGAAGTGGCCCTCTGCCAGCATTTTCAACCCATGGCGAAGCCGCTCAATGGGTGTCAGCAGGTATTTCGTCAGCAGGTAGGCTGAAAACAGGCTTGCGACAAGGCCGATCAGCCAAGGCAACACAAGTGGCCAGTCATTGCTGATAGACGATTCATCGATGGTGAGGGTATAGCATTGGTTGGCGTAGGATATGGCAATGCTGCCTGGAAATTGATCCTTGGCGCAGGTTTGCGGGGCCGCTGCCGGCACTGCCTGGAGTTGGAAATGCCCATCGTCTCCTTTGGGTGTTATGCTGCGGATAAACGCCTGTGTCTCCTGCGGCCCGACCCGTTGGAGCATCTCGGCGATTTGCGCGGCAATGATCTCGTTCTGCACCTCAGCGATGCGCATATGCGGCGGCAGCTGGCCGTTGAACCGTGGAAGCGATATGCCTAGCATGGTTGTCAGCGTGATTGTCAGCCAGACAATGACGAAAAAACGCCAGAAAAGCCGAGGCATCAGCTATCCTGTAGCAGAATGTAACCCTGCCCCCGAACAGACTGGATCCAGCTTTGTCTGTCTTTTCTGAGGCCGAGTTTCTGGCGGATACTGCTGAGATGAACATCGATACGCCGGTCGAAAGGCGTTAGGGGCCTGCCGAATACGCTTTGGGAAATGTCATGTTTGGAAACGACCTTGCCGCCATTGCGAACCAGAAGCTCCAGGAGATTATATTCCGTCCCAGTCAAGGCGAGAGCCTCACCATTGATATGCGCCTGCCTGCTTGTCGGATAAAGAACCAGTTCGCCACTTTTGAGCGGTTGAGATGGATGTTCGGGCGGTGTTTTGCCGGTACGGCGCAATATTGCCCTCAGCCGCGCTACCAGTTCACCAGGCGAACAGGGCTTTGAGACGTAGTCGTCGGCACCAAGGTCTAGCCCGGTAATCCGGTCCTTGTCATCCCCCCTGGCTGTCAGCATGACGATAGGAATTTCACTGGATTTTCGGATGTTCTGCAAGACATCGACACCATTCATGATTGGCATCATGACGTCGAGAACGATGATATCGGTCGCACCACTGTCGACAAAGGCGAGGCCCTTGGCACCATCGTCTGTCGAGAGTACATCAAACCCTTCATCCGTCAGATATTCGCAAAGCAACCCGGTAAATTCCAGGTCGTCATCAATCAAAAGAACACGCGTCATTTTTCAGCTCTTCGTGGCGGTGGCCTGTTATAAGTGAAAATCGACCAAGGGGTTCAAGTTTTACATAAGTTTACGTGCTTATGGTAGATGTTGTGCCGACATGTGGTGGCAGTTCATGTTCGGTTAGAGCCACAATCATGCCACGGCGCATCGGATTGGCTGCTGTGGCCCGTGTCTGGGCTTGCAAAGCGATCAGCCCGGACTCAAACTGCTTCTTTAACCCGCCGACTTGGCGCTTGCCCGACTCGTATCCATCATGAAAAGCCACTTGAAAAGTCTTGCCCATCGCGATCGCACCGAAACGAGCGACCGCCATTTGGCGTTTTATCTGACCTTTATTGCTGGCGCGGCCAATGCTGGCGGCTTTATGGCGGTCGGTCAATATACCTCTCACATGTCGGGTATTGTCTCGTCTATGGCTGACAATCTGGTGTTGGGCGATTTAAAACTTTTGCTGATGGGGTTGCTCGCGCTTTGTTTCTTTCTTGCAGGCGCTGGTTTTTCTGCAATTTTGATCAATTGGGGCCGCAGGCGGGATTTGAAGTCGGTCTATGCGCTGCCGCTGGCGGTCGAGGCGTGGTTGATGGGGGTTTTTGCCCTTTCCGGGGCGATCAGCTTCAGCGAAAAGAGCGAGGCCATCGCTTTCATCGTCATGCTTCTCTGCTTCATCATGGGCTTGCAGAATGCCATCATCACAAAACTCTCCGGTGCGCGCATTAGAACGACCCACGTGACGGGCTTGGTCACCGATACCGGCATCGAACTTGGCAAGCTGTTCTATTGGAATGGATACTCAAATGGTAAAGTCACATACCCGCCGGTCCGGGCCGATTTAGCAAAGCTTTGGCTGCTGGTACGCATGGTTGGATTATTTTTCGGCGGCGGCGTGGTTGGGGCTATCCTGTTTCAACGAATCGGCGTTTCCGCTGCGGGGTTTCTGGCGATACCTCTGGCGCTTGCCGCTCTCTACCCAATGCTTGAGGACTATTCCTCGCAAAAGCAGCGCTGAAGCCAAATCCGGTCCGCATGTTGTGTCATTGACGCGCTGTAAAGTGGTTGACGTTCCTGTTCGGCTGGATATAACGCCTGCCAGAGATTCTGTTGAAAACCAGACAGAGTCTGGATGTCGGCATACGGCATCGGGCTTAGGAAGAGTGTCCGAGTGGTTTAAGGAACCGGTCTTGAAAACCGGCGTGCGGGAGACCGTACCGTGGGTTCGAATCCCACCTCTTCCGCCATTCCCAAAAATAGATACACTAAATCAGTTAGTTACACGTTGAATTGTCAAACGATTACGCTCGGTTTGACAATTTATGTTCTCGTTTCACCCTCCTACGTCGAAGGGGAGGGGCGTCTTGGGCGGTTGTATCATTATGAAATAGCGCTGCTGGTTCTGCGCCCTTGGTTCTCGATCACATGTCGTGGGTGTCTTCTACGGCGCTTCTGCGTTTCAGCAGGAACCACAGGAATGCCAGGCTCATGGCGGCCATGGCAAACCAGGTTATTGCATATTGGAGATGGCTATTGGGAAAACGGATCTGGGTTAAGCCGCCGACCGGATAGCCGCCCGGCACATCGCTTTTGTCGGCATCCATAAAGAAGGGTGCGACTTGCGTCAGATTGCGTTTGGCGGCAATGGCGGAAACGTCGCGTGAATACCAGCGATCGGCATTCGCATCGTTGGAGCGGAGCAAGGTTCCGCTCGGTTCGCTGATGCGCAGGAGGCCGCTTACGGTCACGTTTCCAGGTGTCTGACCTTGTGCCCGGCGTGCCAGGTCTTTACGGTCAATCGGTACAAAGCCCCTGTTGATCAACAGGGTTCCGTCTTTTTCAGTCTTGAGGGGAGTGATGACCCAATAGCCCGCGCCCAATTCCGTGGCGGCGTAGACCAGGGTTTCCTTGTCGTGTTCGTAAATGCCGGAAGCCTTGATATGGCGGTATTCATCGGCGTCACGATTGACCGAAGACCATTGCGGTGGGGATGGTGCGTCCACCGGCTCGGCATGAACACGCGCATCTACACGGGCAATCAATGCCTGTTTCCAGCCAAGGCGTTCTATTTGCCAGATGCCGAGTGCGATGAATAAGGCCGTTGCCAGCAAGAGAAAGCTGGATAGTGCAACCTTCTTCATGGGAAAACGCCTGATGGCCTGCTGGTCTGACATGTATCAACCGTCCTGAAACGGATCGGGCGACATGCATATGCCGCCCGATCGGATATCGGCGTCCTTACGGGACGTTACGCATCATTTCGGGGCTCATCGGCATCATATTGGTGTTCAAGTGATGCATGACCCAGAGTGAGCCGGAGAGTGCGATAACGACAACGATGATGGTGAAGATCAGCGCCATCATGTTCCAGCCGCCTTCCGACTTGGTATTCATATGCAGGAAGTAGATCATATGAACCACGACCTGGATGGCACCAAGGCCCATGACGATGCCAGCCAGCAAGGCCTTGTTGGTCAGGCTGCCGCTCATCACCAGATAGAATGGTATGGCCGTCAGGATGACCGACAAGATAAAGCCGATCATATAGGTCTTCATCGAGCCGTGGCTGGCCTCGTGGCCGCCATGGTGATGCTCATGGCCGTGGCCATGCGAATGTGCGTGCGAATTGTCGTTCATCCGATCACTCCCAGCAGGTAGACGTAGGAGAATACGCCAATCCAGATAACGTCGAGGAAGTGCCAGAACATCGAGAGGCACATCAAGCGACGGCGGTTTGCTTCGATCAGTCCGTGCTTGCCGACCTGGGCCATCAGCGTCACCAGCCAGATGATGCCGAAGGTAACGTGCAAACCGTGGGTGCCGACCAGCGTAAAGAAGGCTGACAGGAAGGCGCTGCGATTTGGCCCTGCTCCTTCATGGATCAGGTGAACGAACTCATACAGCTCGAGCGCCAGGAAGATTGCGCCGAATACACCGGTTACGCCCAGCCAGATCAGCGTAGCTGCCTTGTTGTTCTTCTCCATCGACAGCATGGCAAAACCATAGGTGATCGAGGAAAACAGCAGCATTGCCGTGTTGATCGCGACCAGTTTCAGGTCGAACAGGTCGGCCGGAGCCGGGCCAGCCGCATAATTGCGGCCGAGAACGGCATAGGTGGCGAACAGCATTGCGAAGATCAGGCAGTCGCTCATCAGATAGAGCCAGAACCCAAGGTTCGTGCTGCTTTCCGGATGATGCTCTTCGACCAGATAGAATTCCGGCTTTGCGGTTTTTAAAGTTCTGGGATCCATCTGATCACCCCTTCCTTGCCAGAAGCGCGGTCCGCGTTGCCTCGGTATTCACCACCTCTTCGGCGGAGATATAGAAGTCGCGGTTGTAGTTGAACGTGTGCGAAATCGACACTGCAACGATCGCCACGAAAGACACGATCGCCAACCACCACATGTACCAGATGAGGCCGAATGCCATGGCAACGCTGAGGCCCGCAAGGATAACACCCGTGCCGGTATTCTTCGGCATGTGGATCGGCTTGAAGCCCAGCAGCGGACGGCTATAGCCGCGCTTCTTCATGTCATCCCAGGCATCGGTGTCATGGACAACAGGCGTGAAGGCGAAGTTATAGGCTGGAGGTGGCGAAGAAATAGACCATTCCAGAGTCCGGCCATTCCAAGGGTCGCCTGTCAGGTCGGCCAGTTCGTGACGCTTGAAATAGCTGACCACAAGCTGGATGACGAAGGAAGCGATACCAAGCGCAATCAGGCAGGCGCCGAATGCGGCGATGATGAACCAGATTTGCAGCGACGGATCGTCAAACTGGCTCATGCGGCGGGTGACACCCATCAGGCCGAGTACATAAAGCGGCATGAAGGCGAAGTAGAAGCCGACCAGCCAGAACCAGAAGGACATCTTGCCCCAGAACGGATCGAGCTTGTAGCCGAACGCTTTCGGGAACCAGAAGGTGACACCAGCCATCAGCCCGAATACCACGCCGCCGATGATGACGTTATGGAAGTGGGCGATCAGGAACAGCGAGTTGTGCAGGACGAAGTCAGCTGGTGGCACGGCAAGAAGAACGCCTGTCATGCCGCCGATGACGAAGGTCACCATGAAGCCCATGGTCCACAGCATCGGCACTTCGAACCGGATCCGGCCACGATACATCGTGAACAGCCAGTTGAAGATCTTCGCGCCCGTCGGGATCGAGATGATCATTGTGGTGATGCCGAAGAACGAATTAACGCTGGCGCCTGAACCCATGGTGAAGAAGTGATGCAGCCACACCAGATAGGACAGGACCGTAATACAGACTGTGGCATAAACCATCGATGTGTAGCCGAACAGGCGCTTGCCGGAGAAGGTCGAAACCACTTCCGAGAAAATGCCGAAGGCGGGCAGAACCAGGATATAGACTTCCGGGTGACCCCAGATCCAGATCAGGTTCACATACATCATCGGGTTGCCGCCGAGATCGTTGGTGAAGAAATTGGTGCCCACATAACGGTCAAGCGTCAGCAGGGCCAAAGTCGCGGTCAGGATCGGGAAGCTCGCAACGATCAGCACGTTGGTGCAGAGCGAGGTCCAGGTGAAGATTGGCATTTTCATCATCGTCATGCCCGGAGCGCGCATTTTAACGATGGTGGCGATCAGGTTGATGCCTGATAATGTCGTTCCGACACCGGCCACCTGAAGTCCCCAAATGTAATAGTCAACGCCGACGCCGGGGCTGTAATCGCCACCCGAAAGTGGTGGATATGCAAGCCAGCCGGTACGGGCGAACTCACCGACGAACAGCGAAATCATCACGATCACCGCGCCAGCAACCGTCATCCAGAAGGAGAAGTTGTTGAGGAACGGGAAGGACACGTCGCGCGCGCCGATCTGCAAGGGAACGACGAGGTTCATCAAACCGGTTACAAACGGCATGGCCATGAAGAAGATCATGATCACGCCATGCGCGGTGAAGACCTGGTCATAGTGATGCGGCGGCAGGAAGCCTTCATTGCCGTTGAAGGCCATGGCCTGTTGGCCACGCATCATCAAGGCATCGGCAAAGCCGCGCAACAGCATGATTAGTGCGAGTATGACATACATCACGCCGATCTTCTTATGATCGACGCTGGTGAACCATTCATTCCAGAGATAGCCCCAGAGGCGGAAATAGGTAACGGCACCGAGCACGGCTATGCCACCGATCGCGACAGCCAGAAAGGTCAGCACGAGAATGGGTTCGTGATACGGGATCGCATCTAGGGTCAACCGGCCGAAGATGAACTTCATAAGGTCTGGGTTTGAGAACATGGGAGGCCCCGTTTAAGTTGAATATCGCGAGATGACCGGCTCAGTTTTTGGACTGAGCTGGTGCCGTCGCGCCGTTGTCTGTGTCGGGCATATCCATTCCAGGCATGGAATGATCAGCCATCGAGTGATGCATTGCATGGTTGCTGGCATCTGTTGTGGAAGCGACGGGCATAGCGTCGGTGGCGGGAGCGGCCTGCGAATGATCCTGTGACGCATTCGCATCGGCTCCATGGCCTGGAGTGACGCTCAGATCGACACCACGATTGTCGTATTGCAGTTTCTCGCGGTTCTCGGCGCTTTCCTTGCCAGCTCCGCCCATCATGTCGATATGCATCATGTTGCTCATGCACATTTTGGCAGGATCGACACACATATTGATGATGGCGTTGAAAAGGTCCTTGTCGGCGGATGCGTAGTAGCGCACCGGATCTTTTTCGCTAGGCTTTTCAAGCTTGATATAGGCGTCGCGGTTGAGTGCGGTGCCCTTCGCCTTGACCTGCGCTACCCAGTCCGCAAAGCCCTGATCGCTCAGGCCGTGGAACTTGAAGCGCATGTTGGAAAAGCCAGCGCCGGAATAGTTGGCCGAGAAGCCGTCATAAACGCCTTCCTTGTTGATCACACCGTGCAGCTTGGTCTGCATGCCGGGCATGGCGTAGATCTGACCAGCAAGCGCTGGGATATAGAAGGAGTTCATCACCGACTGAGCGGTAATTTTGAAATTGATCGGAACATCAACCGGTGCTGCCAGTTCGTTGACCGTTGCAATCCCGAGATCTGGATAGATGAACATCCACTTCCAGTCGAGAGCGACGACTTCAACCGTCAGCGGCTTCACGTCGGCGGGAATGGTCCGTTCTGCATCAATCCGCTCCAGCGGGCGGTAAGGATCGAGCTTATGCGTGGAGATCCAGGTTACCGTTCCCAGAACCAGAATGATGGCGACCGGCGCCGACCAGATCAAAATTTCGATCTTTGTGGAGTGGTTCCAATCCGGCAGGTAGACCGCCGAGGTGTTGGAAGCGCGGTATTTCCACGCAAAGAAAAATGTCAGCAGGATCACCGGGACGATAATGATCAGCATCAACACGGTGGCGAAGACCACGAGGTCGCGTTGCTGCGCTGCAATGTCACCGGCGGGGGACATCACCACCATGTTGCAGCCCGAAAGCAGCAGCATGGGCAAAAGCAGGAGGGCGGATAGGATCGGGAATTTTTTCATTACTTTGACTCTCATCAAGCGCATAAGCGCGAATTAATCCTTTTCCGGTGAGATTAAATGCGCGTTTTGTCGCAGGGGGTGTCGCTAATATAGGAAATATATCCTCCTATGGTTGTTGTGTTGGATCATTATGTTGAGAGTTTGCGTTTCAAAAACCCTTGCGAATCAGTAGGTTCTAGCCAAGTTCTCTTCGCAGTTGCGAGATGAAAAATACTAGTTTTTGTCGTGGTGAGCGGACCGAAATGGCAATAATCAAATTGTCGCACCCTTGAAAAATTGGCTGGCCATCGCGAATGGGCTAACGGTTTCACCGGGAATCGCAAAAACAGAAAAAATTATTCGCACCCGGGAATAAGAAAGGGTCCTCCTGCGTATATAGGGGTATGAACAACAGATCCGGCCCCTTTGACGTGATTGGACAATTGGCAGCGCTGAGGCGTTATGCCCTGTCGCTTGTGCGCAATGCTGATGATGCCGAGGATCTCGTCAACGACGCGCTGGTCAGGGCCTATGAGCACCAGAGCAGTTTCCGGCGTGGCGGCAATATTCGTCACTGGTTGTTTTCGATCCTGCATAATACCCACGTGGATAGCTTGCGACGCAGGCGATCTGCGGCAAGACGTGATGCGCAGGCAGCCGATCTTGTCGATCCGGTTGTCGGTGCAGAGCAGGAGCATGTGGTGCGGCTTGCCCAGGTGCGCCGCGCATTTCTGGACTTGCCGGAAGAGCAGCGGCAAGTCCTGCATCTGGTGGCGATCGAAGAGCTTTCTTATCAGGAGGCTGCGGAGGTACTGGATATTCCCATGGGCACGCTGATGTCACGGCTGTCGCGGGCTCGGGCGCGGCTGCGCGATCTTGAAATGACCGATGCTGGGCGCCGGGCTCTGCCCGCGCCTGTTGAGAAACCGGCCCATCGAGGGCAGGGCAGTCAGAAGCAGACTGGCCTTCGAATTGTTGGAGGTTCTGATGACACACCATCCTGATCCGATATTGGATTTCGATCTACAGGCCTATATCGACGATCAACTGAACGTTCAGCGGCGGATTGAGGTCGAGGCTTATCTTTCCAGGCATCCCGATGCGGCGGCGCGGATGATGGCCGACCTGCGTGTGCGGGACGAGTTGCGCTTGGGGCTGGCTCATGACCGAGTGGCGCTTGATTTGGGCGCGGCGCGGCCTGCGACCCGGGATGCGGCTCGCCGGCTGGAGCAGGCTTTGATGCGTGCAGGCCGTATGACAGTGCTACGCCGCGCAGCTGCCGTAGCAATTTTCATCGGCGTAGGTTGGGTCGCGCATTCCGTCATCAATCCATTCGCGGCGACGCAGGTCATAGCCTCCGTTCCGACGCCAGCCTTTGTGCGGGAAGCACTGCAAGCCCATGAAACGACCTTGCTGCGCGAAAGTCTTCATCCTCAGCAGATCGCCCAAGATCAAGTCGGTCAGGGCCAATCCGGGGCGCCGATGTTTGACCGAAAGGAAATTCGCTCTGCCACTGGCATCGTCATGCCGGATCTGCCCAGCAATTGGACGATTGCGGATAGCCAAATTTTCCCTTCGGCTTACGGGCCGAGTGTTGAAATCGCCGTCAAGCCGAAGCGGGGCTCGGAGGTGACATTGTTTGCCGCCCGCACCGGCTCCTTCGCTGTCCAGAATGTCACGCTCGCTCAGACGGATGGTGCAAAGGCTGCTTATTGGCAGATCGGCGAGGTCGCTTACGCGCTGGTGTCGAAGGACCGCTCGGGCGACGAATTGACAGATGTGGCGGGCCAGCTTGCCAGGACGCTTTACTGAAACCGGGTTGGCGCCGCGTTAAAAAGCGGCGGGCCTGCAATGACTTACGGCGTGACATCGATTGTCAGCCTGAACATCAAGAGGAGATCTCGATCATGGAACCCGTGAATAAACATTATCCCTTCGGCGCGCAGGCGCAGGCGGGGGCCTTGTTCGACCAGGGCCTGCGTCAGCATATGCTACGCGTCTACAACTATATGGGCCTTGGCCTGGTTATCACCGGCCTTGTGGCGTTTATCGTCGGTTCGACGCCAGCGCTTTACGTGCCGATTTTCCAATCGCCGCTGAAATGGGTGGTGATGCTGGCGCCGCTCGCCTTCGTGTTTTTCTTCTCCTTCCGCATCCAGACCATGTCGGCCAGTGCGGCGCAGATGGCGTTCTGGGCGTTTTGTGCGGTCATGGGCCTGTCGATGGCGTCGGTCTTCCTGGTTTTTACCGGCACCAGCATAGCCCGGACATTCTTCATCGCCGCCACCATGTTCGGCTCCATGAGCCTCTACGGCTATACCACGAAGCGTGACCTGTCGAAATTCGGCTCCTTCCTGATGATGGGCCTGATCGGCGTGGTCATCGCCTCCATCGTCAACATTTTCTTAGGCTCCAGCGCGCTGCAATTTGCAATCTCGGTGATCGGTATCCTGGTTTTCGTCGGCCTGACGGCTTGGGACACCCAGAATATCAAGGAGCAATATGCCGAAAATATCGATCAGGAATCGCGCCAGAAACTGGCGGTATTCGGCGCCCTGTCGCTTTACCTGAACTTCGTCAACATCTTCCAGCTTCTGCTGAATTTCACCGGTGAACGTGAATAGTCTTTGAACGCGCATAGTCTTGGCTGAAATGCAATAGAGACAATAAAGCCGCCGGTCCTGAGGGATCGGCGGCTTTATGTTGATAGTGGCCCTTCGGCCTATGCGGTTGGGATTCAGTGCAGGGTATCCAGTTCAGCCAGCAATTTGTCCTTGGCTTTTTTGGGCAGGGTCGAGGCCGCAAAGGCGGCAGCGTTGGCGGGCGGAACGTCGCCGACCACCACAATAGCCACCATGCCCATGCCAACATGCGGTACGCATTTGATGCCGTACGCACCGGGTTGCGTGAATGTCACCTTCACAGTTTCATTGATCTTGCCTTTGAAGACCTCCGCACCCTCAGGCACCAGGCCGGTAATGGCTTCGGCACTGTGGGACTTGTCGGTTGGGATGAAGGTTACGGTGTCGCCAGGAGCGATTTTCAGCGCGGCGGGCTCGAATACCATGGCTGTGCCATCGGCGCCCTTGTTCAGCATATGGATTTCGTAATCGGCGGCGAAAGCCGATGCCGTTGAGATCGCGCCGATGATGGTCAGGGCGGCGAGGCGCTTCAAGGCGATATGCATGGTGTTTCACTCTCTTTTGTGTCTCTTCGCTCACGCTTTTAAATCACCGGATGCGGCATCACTTTGATCTTGCGCAAATCGCGCATTTGTGACCCTCAAAAGGTGGGGGCTTGGCTTGAGTTTATCCGGGAAAGGTGGAATGCGGTTTCCTTGAAAAGAGACGTGCTATCAAGAAGCCTGGGGGTGCAAGGTCCAGACTGGACCTCGCAGTTTCCCTGCGGTGATGGTGCAGCGCCTCGGCCGTAGGAGTGTGTGGTTTGCTGTCTCTCATGGATGTGTGTGTTACGGGATGGTTCCATGGCTAACCTAGTCTTTGCGTTGATTTTCTTTGTGTTGACGCATTCCGTCCCGGCACTACCCAGCAACAAAGGTCGGCTTGTGTCCCGTCTGGGCCGGACGACCTATATGGTTCTTTATTCCATCCTTTCGTTGGTAGGCTTGCTGTGGATTTTCTACGCCTTCATGGAAGCCGATGATGTGGCACTGTGGATGGACAGGGCCTGGCAGGCATGGCTCACGCTGGTGCTCGTGCCGATCGGTCTTTATCTTGTGGTATGTGGATTGATCAGTCCCAACCCATATTCGGTGACCTTCAGGGCAGGGCGGGAACCTGGAGCCATCGTCTCGATAACGCGTCATCCGGTTTTGTGGGGGTTTTTTCTCTGGGCTTTCGGTCATATTTTTCCAAATGGTGAAATGCGTGGCGTTATTCTATTCGGTGGATTTTCGCTTTTCTCGCTGGTGGGAATGGCGATACTGGACCGCCGAAACCGGAGAACTATTGACGTAGCCGGCCCTGAATTGGGTGCCGCAACGTCAGTTTTGCCCTTCGCCGCCATTCTGTCTGGCCGTGCCAGATTGCGTCTGGACCGCGACATGGCGATCGCGCTCGTCCTGACCGCAGCCGGCACCTTCGCTTTGCTGTTTGCCTTCCATGAAGTCTTGTTCGGTGTCGATCCCTTGCTGCTCGCGCTTTACGGGGTTTAAACAAGATGATTGCCCTATTTTGATACACCTGTTTTGAAAACAACCATGGTGGGTCGTTCGGGGCCTGCGAAATTGAAAAAATATTACCATTACGGGAAAGATCGTTTGGTTCTCGGCGAATAAAGTCCTATCATTCCAAAAGGGGTAAGGTGTTGACTGCAACTGAAAGAGGTTCGCATGGCCAGCAAATATCTTCTCAACAGCTTGGGCGAGGCGCTTTATTATAGTGGCGATCCGACCCATTGGTATTCAGCAACGGGAAGTGGCCTGACGCTGAATGGATCAAGCGGAAACGACGCAATGTATGGGGATAGCTCGGTCAATGTCACCATGAATGGTGGCGCGGGCGACGATGTCTATTATCTCTATTCCAGTATTAATAGGGCCAGTGAATCAGGTGGGGCGGGTGTTGACACAGTCAATACCTGGATGAGTTACACGCTTGGTGATGGCATTGAAAACCTGGTCGTGACAGGCGACAACCGCTATGCTTTCGGCAACAGCCTGAACAACATCATCACCGGCGGCACAGGTATCCAGACCATTGACGGCTATGGTGGCAACGATGTCCTGATCGGCGGCGGCGGGGCTGATACCTTTGTATTCAGCAGTGGCAATGGCAGCGACAGGATCACTGATTTCTCCAGCGATGATACCGTGCGCCTGCAGAATTATGATTTCTCGGACTTTACCGAGGTGCAAAGTCATATGACCCAGACCGGAAGTGATGTTTCACTCGATCTCGGCAATGGCGAAAGCATCCTGTTCAGCGATACCGTAATTTCTGATTTTACCTCCGACCAGTTTCAGCTGACACTGGATCGTACCAATCTCACGCAAACATTTTCAGATGATTTCAACAGCTTGTCCCTGCATGACGGCACGAGCGGAACGTGGGATACGGGCTATAGCTGGTTTGCGTCCAATGGCGGCACTTTGGTCGATAACAGTGAGTTGCAATGGTATATCAATCCGTCCTATGAGGGGACGTCGTCGGTCAATCCTTTCTCCATCTCTGACGGGGTGTTGACCATCACCGCATCCGTTGCTTCGGAAGATATCCAGAGCCAGATCAATGGCTATGAGTATACCTCGGGCATGCTCAGCACTGAGTCCACGTTTAGCCAGACCTATGGTTATTTTGAAATCCGCGCGGATATGCCTGATGATCAGGGCGCATGGCCGGCATTCTGGCTGCTGCCGGCGGACGGGAGCTGGCCACCGGAACTGGATGTGGTTGAAATGCGTGGCCAGAATCAGGGTGAGGTAATTGTGACCGCTCACAGTAATGAGACTGGCGAGCACACATCCGATGCCACGACTGTTTACACCGATACCGAAGGCTATCATACCTATGGCGTCTTGTGGACGGAAACGACGCTGACCTGGTATATCGATGACGTTGCGGTCCATCAGACGGATACGCCGTCGGATATGCACGAGCCTATGTATTTGGTGGTCAATCTCGCGGTTGGCGGGATGGCTGGGACGCCAAGCAGCTCTGATTTCAGCGATGGCTCAGAGTTGAAGGTCGACTATATCAAGGCCTATTCCCTTGATGAGTATGCGGCGGCCACCACAACGACCACCGATCATCTTCTTTAATCAGGTTTGCATTCCTCAAACAAAAAGCCCCGGCTGGATTAGCCGGGGCTTTTTTTGTTTGCACGTTAGAGCATCGGATTTATCCGAAAACCGGTTGTTAACTTTCGGTTCGATGCTCTAGACGTTTATCATGCGGCGGTTGGAACCGGTTCGGCCACGACATCGATTTCTTCCGGCAATTCCCCCGCCATGGCGGCACGGAACTGTGTCTGATCGAGTTCGTTTTCCCAGCGGGCGACGACCACGGTTGCGACGGCATTGCCAATGAAATTGGTCAGTGCCCGGCATTCTGACATGAAACGGTCGATACCGAGGATCAGCGCCATGCCAGCGACGGGGACCGAAGGAACAACGGACAGCGTTGCAGCCAAGGTGATAAAGCCGGCGCCAGTGATGCCTGCGGCACCCTTGGAGCTGAGCATGGCCACCAGCAGCAGAAGAATCTGGTCGCCAAGCGAAAGCTGGATATCCGTCGCCTGGGCGATGAACAGGGCCGCCAGGGTCATGTAGATGTTGGTACCATCAAGGTTGAAGGAATAGCCGGTTGGAATGACCAGGCCGACAACCGAGCGCTTGCAGCCTGCGCGTTCCATCTTGGCCATCAGGCCGGGAAGGGCGGCCTCTGACGACGAGGTCCCCAGTACCAGCAGCAGTTCCTCTTTAATGTAGCGGATCAGGGCCAGGATGGAGAAACCGTTATAGCGGGCAACGCCGCCAAGCACGACGAGAACAAATAGCAGCGACGTCAGGTAGAATGTCCCGATCAGGAAAGCCAGGTTGGCGATCGAGCCAATGCCATATTTACCGATGGTGAAGGCCATGGCGCCGAAAGCGCCGATTGGTGCGGCCTTCATCAGGATGGCGACCAGCTTGAAGACCGGCGCGGTCAACGCCTGCAAGAAGTTGGTGACCGGCTTTCCAAGGTCGCCGACCATGGCGAGAGCCAAGCCGAACAGCACCGAGAAGAACAGGACCTGGAGAATGTCGCCCTTGGCAAAGGCGCCGACAATCGTGTCGGGGATGATGTTCATCAGGAAGCCGGTGATCGTCGAATCATGGGCCTGCTGAGCGTAGCTGGCAACAGCTTTGCCATCCAGCGTCGCGGGATTGATATGCATGCCTGCGCCGGGCTGCAGGATATTCGACACCAGCATGCCGACAACGAGCGCCAGCGTGGAGAAGCACAAGAAGTAGATCATTGCCTTGCCGGCAACGCGACCGACTTTCTTCAGGTCGGACATGCCGGCGATGCCGGTGGCCACGGTCAGGAAGATAACCGGCGCGATGACCATTTTGACGAGCTTGATGAAAGCATCACCGAGCGGTTTGAGAGCTTCGCCAGTTTGTGGGTAAAAATGACCGAGCAGGATACCGCCGATAATCGCAACGATAACCTGGAAATACAGATGACGGTAAAATGGGAGCTTGCCGCCCTGCGGGGCGGTGGTGGTAGAAATATGCATCGGATCCTCCGGTAGGTGCTCCCAACCGATGTCATCGGCCTCCCGGGAGCTTATGCAACGTGTCAACATCGACACCGATGTTCGGTTTCGTCAATGCAATCGCCGTGCCAGAGTGTAGATTCGTGCCAAGCCTTTGAAAAGCCGCGTTTCAGCCATGATCCGTGGCGGATTTTCGCGCGAATTTCCGCTCGACGCCTTGTGTGTTGTGCGGAAAAATGCACAAAGTTGACGATGATTATCGCGCATGACAAGCCCAGATCCGTCCCTGCCAATGTGAGACGCCCACGAAGGCCATGGCTTTTGCTGGCGTTCCTAGCCTGTGTTGTCACCCTGCTTGCGCTTTATTTGGTTGGGCTTTATGCCCGCACTGCCGCATTGGAGGATTTGTCCGAGCAAGCACGCACCAGCGCCAATCTCAAGGTGGCCTTCTTGCGGGCGGTCTTGGAACGCCCTCGCTCCTTGCCGTTGCTGTTGTCGGAGGATCAGCAGGTTGTGGATGCCTTGAGCCTTCGCACGGTCGCCGCGACGGAACGATTGAACGACAAGCTAGAGCGTTTGGTTGCAGGAACAAGTGCTTCAGTTCTTTACGTCACGGACGCGACAGGACATGCCATTGCCTCCAGCAATTGGCGAGAGCCGGTGAGCTTTGTTGGCATCGACTATTCTTTTCGGGACTATTTTCGCCAATCCATGCTGGCCGGCACAGCCGAACATTTCGCGCTCGGCAGCATCAGCAAGCGTCCAGGCCTTTATATTTCCAGGCGTGTCGGCCCGGCTAGTGCCCCCTTGGGTGTCGTGGTCGTGAAAGCAGAGTTTTCACAGCTCGAAAGCGATTGGCGCGAAGAGGGGCGGGCGGCGTTTGTCACCGATGGGCATGGTGTCGTGCTGATTTCCAGCCTGCCGTCCTGGCGCTTCATGACATTGGCTGCATTGCAGCCGGAGGAGTTGGTCCAAATACGCAACAGTTTGCAATTCGGCGATGCGCCTTTGCAGGCTCTGCCCATCAATCGCGCCCAGCAGGTGCCAGGCAGCGGGATACCGGACGAGCTTTTGGTGCGTACGGTTTTTCCCGGCGCCATACCTGCCGACTATCTTGATCTATCGGTCGCGGTGCCGACCACCAGCTGGCATCTCAACTATCTTGTCCCGACCGAACCGGCAATCGCGGCGTCGATGCGGGAATGGCGACTGTTGACCTTGGCCCTGCTGGCGCCATTTTTTCTGGTGGTCTCGCTGGTTCTTTGGCGGCGGCAGGCAACGGTTATCCGTCTGGCGCGGGTGGAGGCCGACCAGCTGGAGCTGGAGCGGCGGGTGGATGAACGAACCCACGACCTTTCACAGGCTCGAGACCGGCTGGAATTGGAGATCGCCGGCCACAAGACCACCGAACAGCGGCTGCAAGGTGTCCAGCAGGAATTGGTCCAGGCCAACCGGCTGGCTATCCTGGGGCAGGTGGCGGCGGGCGTTGCCCATGAAATCAACCAGCCTGTCGCAACGATCAGGGCCTATGCTGAAAATGCCAGGGTGTTTCTGGAGCGTGCCCAGCCGGAGCAGGCAAACAGCAATCTTGGCGCCATTGCCTCGCTGACGGAACGGATCGGTACGATCACCGATGAATTGAAGGCTTTTGCCCGCAAGGGGCGGACCGCGCCGGAACCAGTGCCGCTTGGAGCGGCGATCGAGGGCGCGGTCATGCTGCTGCGCAGCCGTTTTGCCGGGCGGCTGGAGGCGCTTTCCCTTCCCGATGTGGCGCCAGATCTGACGGTGAAAGGCAACAGGGTCCGCCTGGAGCAGGTCCTGATCAATCTTCTGCAGAATGCGCTCGAAGCATTGGAGCAGCGCAGCGATGGCCGGGTGGAGGTCTCGGTTCAAGAGACGGAGCAACATGTCGTGGTGACCATCGAGGACAACGGTCCGGGCATCCCAGAGGATATCAGGCGTCTGCTTTTTACCCCCTTCACCACCTCAAAGGAAAAAGGTCTTGGTCTTGGCCTGGTGATTTCCCGTGACATTATCAGTGACTATGGCGGCCGGATTGGTGTCGAAAGCACGCCATCCGGTACATGCTTTACCATCCATCTTTTGAAAGCGGATATATCATGACGTCATCGCAAGCGACGGCGACCAATAATGTGATCCTGATTGATAATGATCGAGATCTACTGGCGGCCACGGGGCAGACCCTTGAGCTGGCGGGCTTCTCCGTGCAGGCGTTTTCAGCGCCGCTGGATGCGCTGCGTCGGATTTCCAGTGATTTTCGCGGTGTCATCGTTTCGGATATTCGAATGCCTGATATCGACGGCTTGGAATTGTTCAGCAGGGTCAAGGCAATGGACCCGGAATTGCCGGTCATTCTGGTCACCGGCCATGGCGATATCGCCATGGCGGTACAGGCGATCAAGGACGGCGCTTATGATTTCATCACGAAGCCCTTTGCCACCGACAGGCTCCAACAGAGTGTTCACCGCGCCGCGGAAATGCGACGGCTCGTGCTGGAAAATCGCAAGCTGCGCCAGGTGGCCGATGCGGCCCAGGATGGATTGCCACTGATTGGGCAGACTCCGGCCATGGAGCGGCTGCGGCGCACTTTGCGCCAAATCGCCGATACCGACGTCGATGTGCTGGTGACTGGGGAAACCGGCAGTGGCAAGGAAGTGGTGGCAAGCCTGCTGCATAACTGGAGCCGCCGCGCCAAGGGCAATTTTGTCGCCTTGAACTGCGGAACCCTTCCGGAAAGCATGATCGAAAGCGAGTTGTTCGGCCACGAAGCCGGCGCCTTTACCGGTGCGCAGAAAAAGCGGATCGGCCGGATCGAACATGCTAGCGGCGGCACATTGTTTCTCGATGAAATCGAGAGCATGCCCGCGGCGACCCAGGTGCAGATGCTGCGAGTGCTGGAAATGCGGGAAGTCTCGCCGCTCGGCATCAACGACGTGCGCCCGGTGGACCTGCGCGTGGTTGCTGCGGCCAAAGTCGATCTCAGTGATCCTGCCCAGCGCGGTGAATTCCGCGAGGACCTTTATTACCGCCTGAATGTAGTGACATTGACCATCCCGCCGTTGCGCGAACGCCGTGATGACGTACCGCTGTTGTTTGCCCATTTCATCGAGCGGGCCGCTAGCCGGTTCCGGCGCGAGCCACCACCGGTGTCAGCCGGTGTCGAGCGTTATTTGCGAGATCATGACTGGCCGGGAAATGTGCGTGAATTGACGCATTTTGCCGAACGCTTCGTTCTGGGGCTGGAAGATATGGATTCGGGCGGCAGTAGTGTCGTTTTAGTCGACCAGCCTGATTTATCCTTGCCGGAGCGGCTGGATCGCTATGAGGCGGATATCATGCGTGAGACCCTTAGCCACTATGAGGGTGATGTACGCAAGACCATCGAGGCTCTGAAAATTCCTCGCAAGACCTTTTACGACAAACTTCAGCGTCATGGCATTGTCCGCAAGGCATTTGCGGGTGGGGAAGAAGGCTGAGCAATCAACAATGTGATGAGGAACAGTCAGGTGCCGGGTATGGTTGCCGGTGCAAGGAAAGCCAGTGTGACCGTCACAATATGTTCGCCCCAGGCGTCGATAGCGGTCGGTTGCCAGACGTCCGGGTTAAGATTGAGCGCCAGCGTGTAGCGATTGTTGATGTAGAAGAAGCTTAAGCCGGCAATTGTCATGTAGACCGTCACCGGATTTATATCGGCACGAAACACACCTTGCTCAATTCCTCGCTGCAGAAGCTTTTCGATTTCCGCGAGCAATGGACCATGGGTCGAGGGAATGGTCTTTGATCGGCTCGAATATTCAGCCCTCAGAATGTTTTCGGTGGCAAGAAGACTGACGAATTCCGGGTGAGTCAGAAAATAGGTCCAGGTGTGTAAAGCCAGTTCGCGTATGCCATCAAGCGGTTGACGGCGCGACAGGTGGAGGCTTTTTCCGGCAGCGGTGACATTGGTGAAAATCACCTCGAGAACCGCGACGTAAAGGCCCTCCTTGTCTCCAAAGAAATGGTAGAGCATTCGTTTGTTGGTTTTCGAACGCAATGCGATGGCGTCGACTCGGGCGCCTGCAAAACCCTTTGCGGCAAACTCTTGAATGGCTGCATCCAGAATGATTGCTCGGGTCGCATCGGGATGGCGGATCATACGCCCCTGACGGCATTGCGCGGGTGCTGGGCTTTCCGCTTCAGGATCAGGGCCTTCCTCGAAAATCTGTTCCAGCCGCTGGCCTGTCATGGGAATCTCACTTTATGGTATTTTGAAATTCAAAATTAGATTTACATGAAATACATTGCGTCGGTTAATTACGTGCATGCAGAATCTGTAAATTGTGATTGGAGGCTGTGAATACGGAGTGAGTGATCGGCTGAGCTGCGGATGCGCAGATGTGGACAGCGTCTTTTAGGCTTTTCGATGTTTTGAAAACAAAATTTCTCCATTTGTCTGCAAAAGTAGAATAGTAATTTTATAGACTATATTGACGGAAACGCTTGCCACTGTCACCATTGCACAGCGTTGGAGTGAAAATAAACGGGACATATATCCTGCGATTTTCAAAAGGGGTGACGATGCCGATAGCTGTAAATATGTTTTCTTACGACCTGTTTGGGTTGACACGGGTTCCCCACGATCTGGTTGAAAACAGCAAATCTTGCGGTGAGGGCAATACACAGAAGTCTGTTGTGGCAAAGTCAGTAATGAGCCCGAAGGTCGAGAAATCATCGTTGTTTTCGAGGTTCTGGAACGGCAACCAATCTGGCGATCAGCCCGGCAAGAATCGAGATGCCGAGCAGGAGCAAAAGATTCGGGAGGATCGCAAGAATTGCCACGCAATTCTCCTCGGTGGTTTCTTCCCGATTTTGTGAAAAGCACGTTTGTGAAGGAGGCTGTGATGAGTATTGTTGAACGTCTGATGCTTGATGCCGTCTCGCCTATATTGGCCAATGCCGGAGCCACTCACTCTGCCACCCAGTCTGTCACGGACCATTCGATTGGCCTGCGTGAAAAGGTCGGCCGTGCGATTCCCTTTATTGTTTGCGCGGCCGCCTTCCTGTTTGTCGGGGCTATGATCGTCGGGATTTGAAAAGATAAGCGGAACTGGACGGCCGGCCTTTAATTTGGCCTTGCAAGCCCGAGCAAGGCTGCACCGATCAGGCCCGGCTCCAGTCGGCATTGCGCTGGAACCACAATAGGATGGTTGAACCGTCGCAAGATCTTGGTTCTGACGGCTAAATCGATGGCGTCAACGAGCTTTGTCGCGTTGGATAGGCCGCCGCCGACCGGCAGTATGCTCGCCCCCGTCGTATTGACGACCAGAGCCAACGGACTGGAAAGTAATTCGACAAATGCCGCGATGGTTTGGCTTGCCTTTGGTTCGCCGGTTTCCCAATCCTTGACGATATCCTCACTCGTTCGGTTTTCGCCGGTCAGGTGCGTATGGAGCTTTTCCATGCCGCGCGCGCTACAGATTGTGTCGATACAACCTTTCTGACCGCAGCCGCACGGAAGCCGAGGGATGGCGACAGGCGGTTCGCCGACCTCGGTTGCGGCAATTGGTCCATGGCCCCATTCTCCGGCAAAGCCGCCATCGCTATTGATCAGCCTGCCATCGACCACCAGGCCGCCGCCGACGCCGGTGCCGAGAATGACGCCGAACACCACGCGGTGGCCGCGTCCCGCGCCCAGCCCAGCCTCGGCAATTGCGAAACAATCGGCATCATTGGCAATCAGCACAGGCAGGCCCAAGGCCTCTTCCAGATCGTGTTGCAGCAAACGGCCATGGATGCAGGGTATATTGGCGACGACAGCGCGGCTGGTATCCACATCTATAATGCCACAGATGGAAATTGCCACGCAGCTTGGTGTCTCTCCCGCCTCGGCAATGATGGACCTGATGACGCCGACAAATGCATCGAAATCCTGTCCCGGCGTAGGCTGGCGTGGAAAGGGACGAATATCCTCAGGCGAATAGGCAATCGCGCCCTTGATGGCGGTTCCGCCAATATCGAAACAGACGATCATGCGCGCCGGGCCTCGGAATGTGTTGCTGCACTATGAACACATGTTCCAGCAATCCAGGTGGAAACCAGATCGAGTTGCGGGGTGAGGAACAGGAAGTCGGCGTCCTTGCCTGGCGCAAGCTGACCTTTCGTCTCGCATCCAATCGCCTCAGCTGGATAAAGCGACGCCATGTTCAACGCCTCCTCAAGCGTTGTCGCAAGCTTTTCGTGGACAAAGCGAATGCAGGACAGCATATCGATATCGGCTCCGGCCAGGGTTCCATCTGCTAAAGTCAACCGTCCGCCCTGGCGGAAGACCGGGCGACCATTCAGCATGAAGCCGGTTTCATTGGTGCCGATGCTCGACATGGCGTCGGTGACCAGGAAAATCCGGCCAGACCCGCGTTTGGCGCGAAGGGCAATGCCCATCGAGACCGGATCGACATGGAAACCGTCAGCGATAATCCCGCAGGACAGCGTTTCTGAAGAAAGGGCTGCTCCGACAAGGCCCGGTTCGCGATTGCCCATCTGGCTCATGGCGTTGAACAAATGGGTGACGAGCGTCGCGCCCGCCTCGACATAGGCGCCAATCTGCGCGCAACTCGCATCCGTGTGGCCCAGGCTGATGTGATAACCCGCTGCTCGCAGGGTTTTCACCTGCTGCGGGGTAACGCTTTCTGGCGCAATGGTGATCAATGCAGTGCCAAATGTGCCAGCGGAGGCAATAAGCTTTGCCAGATCGTCATCATTCATGGATCTGATCAGGTCGGGGTCATGAGTACCCTTGCGCGCCAGCGAAAGGTGCGGACCTTCCAGGTGAAGCCCCAGATAGCCTGGGATCCGCTCGGCCAGGGCTTGGCTCCCAAGGCTCAGAACCTGATCGCGCAGGGCAGGACGGTCAGTAATCAATGTCGGCAGCAGCGCCGTCGTGCCGAACCTTGCATGGGCGGCGCAAATCGCCCGGATACCATCAAGATCCGGCTGGTTATTCAGCAACACACCGCCGCCGCCATTGACTTGCAGATCGATAAAGCCAGGCACGACCAGAGCCGAACCTGCATCAACCCTGGCAAGGGTAGCAGGCACGGCATTGTCGGAGACGATATCAGCGATTCGCCCCTGATCGACAATCAGGGCCTGATCGTCATGGAAACGCATGCCGTCAAAGATCCGGCCGCCTGTCACAGCGAATGAGGAGGGAGCCGCAAGAGACGAGTTCATCGGGTTTCCGTTACTTTCTTCAGAGCGGCTGGCTTGTCCGGATCAAGGCCACGGGCGCGCGATAGTGATTCCACCATGCCATAATAGGGTACAATCAATGCCAGCGCATCGGTCAGCGGATGGCCGGTTTCGATGAAGGGCAAATGGTTGGCCTCCTTTGCCAAAGACGATGTCAGGAAAACAGAGGCATTCTTGGCGGCAAGTCCATTGGCCGTCGCGGCGATAGAAGCCTCCGCCTTGTCGCGGGCGGCAAAGGCGATGATCGGGAAATTCGCAGACACCAGGGAGACCGGACCATGCAACACTTCAGCCGAAGAATAGGCCTCCGCATGCAGCTCAGATGTTTCCTTGCATTTCAGCGCCGCTTCGCAGGCAATGGCCAGCGTCGGGCCGCGCCCGAGCATGTAGAGCGAATCGGCATCTTTCAGCACCTCCACCAGGCCACTCCAATCCAGAGCCAGCGCTTTTTCAAGATGGGTGGGCAGGGCTTCAACCGCGGCTGCCAGGCGAGCGTTGTCGCTCCAGGCGCTGATCAAGGACAGGCCAGCAACAATGGAATTGACGAAGGATTTCGTTGCCGCGACGGCAATTTCCGGTCCGGCCTGAATATCGATGGCGATATCGGAGGCCGTGGCCAGCGGTGAAGAAATGGTATTTAGCAGCGAAATTGTCGTTGCTCCACCGGCCACGGCGGACTTGGCGAGCGCCACCAGGTCCGGGCTGGCCCCGGATTGCGAGATGGCAAGTGCTGCCGCCCGGTCCAGTTTCAGCGGCGCTTGATAAATCGAGGCCAGGGACGGGCCGAGCGAGGCAACGACGATCCCGAGCTCCAGTTCGACAGCATATTTCAGGAAATGGGCGGCATGGTCGGAAGAACCACGCGCAATGGTGACCAGCACCGCCGGATCGCGCTTGCGCAGCGCCGCACCCGCTTCCTCCAAACTCTCCCGGCTATCGCGTAGCAGTCTACTGACCGCTTGCGGAATCTCGTTTATTTCCTGGCGCATGGTGGTCGTCATCGTATTTTCCTTATCCTGCGGCGTCCGATCAGGAGCCGATGGTCAATTCCGCAACGAGGTCATAGGCGTCGCTGCGATATAGCGCTCGCGACACTTCCATCACCCGGCCTGTATCCAGATAGGCGATCCGCTGCACTGAAAGCGCGGCAGAGCCCGGCGGCATGCCGATCAGTTTGGCATCTTCATCCGTCAATATGACCGCCGAAATGCGCTGATTGGCGCGCACGGGTCTAATCCCGACACTGCCAAGTGCGGCATAGAGAGAGTTCTCGACGCGAGAGGGATCCGGCAGCAGATCATCTGGAAGATTGGTACGTTCCAACGCAATCGGCATGTCGCTAGCGGTGCGCAGCCGCACCAGCCGTGCCACTCGCGCGGTGCCGGAAAGCCCAAGCGCCATGGTTTCTTCCGGGGTTGGCAAAAACAAGCCGCGCTCCAGCCAACGTGAACCGCTGACCATGCCACGCCGTGCCATATCCTCGGTAAAGGATGTCAGCCGTGTCAGCGGTTGCTGCATGCGCTTGACGGGCTTGACGACAAAGGTTCCAGCACCCCGGCGCCGAACCAACAGGCCTTCAGCAACGAGGTCGTCTATTGCCTTGCGCACGGTGACGCGGCTGATACCTGCGGACTCGGCAATGTCGCGCTCCGCAGGAAGGGCGTCGCCATGCTTAAGCTGTCCAGCTTCGACGGCATCTTCGATCAGCGTCTTTAACTTGATATAAAGCGGGCCGCCCCGGCTGGATTGCAGGCTCGCAAAAGCAAGCACATCCGTCTGCATGTCACGTTCCCCGTATCCTAGCCGAATGCTGATGGTTATTTTTTGATTACAGTACCAAGGCAATACCAATTTGGCAATAATGTTTCATTGGTCTTCTCAAAGTTCAGGGAAACAATGTAAATTGTGCTGAAAAAACAGATATTTCCCTCAAAAATATGGGAAATTATCATTCAGTCTGGACGATTGGCATTTTTTTGGTATTATTCATTAACAAGAATAAATAAACGGAACAATCGTGCATAGCTCATCGAACGCAATGTTCCAGGGTGCGCGCAGAATCGATGATGCAGTTGTGAATGATTTGTGGTGGTCTCGTTGATTGTGAAAATAAATTTCACGACCTTGCGGAGAATTGCTTTCTCTATTGACGAAACCGCCAAAAATTCGCAGTCTCAAGAAAATAAATTACGTGAACGGGGAAAGTTCCAGCATGAAAGTCGCCATTATCGGGCTTGGTTTCCGGCTTGGTTATCTCGGTCGGGTGCTCAGTGAGATCGATCCGTCTTTCGAGATTGTCGGCTATGTCGATCCTGATCCGGCAGGCCTGCCTGGATTGGTCGAGGCGGGTGTATCGCCAGGCAAAGCATATGAAACACCGGAACAGCTGATTGCCGGGGGCGGCTTCGATCTGCTGATGATCGGTTCGCCCAATCACCTGCATATCCAGCATATCCGGTTAGGACTTGAAGCCGGACTGACAGTCTTTACCGAAAAGCCGATCGTGATTTCCATCGAGGAAAGCCTCGAACTCGCCTCGCTTCTGCATGCCTATGGTCATGACCGCTTGTTGGTTGGTCTTGTTCTTCGCTATTCGCCGCTCTACCGCGATTTGCGTCAGGCGCAGGCGGATGGCCTGCTTGGCAATGTCGTCTCCATTGAGGCTTCGGAGCATATCGAGCCTTATCATGGCGCGTTCTTCATGCGCGATTGGCGCCGTTATGGGCGCTATACCGGCGGCTTCATGCTGGAGAAATGCTGCCACGACCTTGATCTTTACAACGATGTTGTCGGTGCGCGGCCGCGTTTCGTTGCGAGTTTTGGTGGTCGCAAGAGCTTCATTCCGGAAAATGCGCCGGAGCAGGATGGCGTCAACGACATGGAAGTCTATCACCGCAAACCAAGCGGTTGGCTGGGCTCCGACAAGGTCTTTGATAGCGATGCCGACATTATCGATTATCAGACCGCGATCATCGAATATGAGAATGGCGTGGCAATGACGTTTCACACCAACCTCAATGTGCCCGATCAGTTTCGCCGGTTCTGCGTGATCGGCTCGAAAGGCATGGCTGAGGGTGATTTCGTGCGTGGCTTCCTCGATGTCCACAATGCCCGTAACAATGACAAGGTCATTGCCAAGACCTATAGCGCGCCGTCCGAGAAGTCGCAGCATTACGGTGCCGACGAACAAATGGCAGCCGACGTGCTGGCCTTTATCGAAACCGGAGCGAAGCAACCGGTTTCGGCTCTCGACGCCATTGAGGCGGGCATTCTGGCCCTGGCGCTGGATCAGGCGCGGGCCGAGCGTAAAGTGGTGGATTTGGCGCCTGTCTGGGCGCGTTACGATGCCTGCCTGCATGGCGAGGCGTCCGCCGCCGCGTCTAAGTCGGCATAGGGGATGGTCATGGAGGCGAAACGCAGAGCCGTTTTCTTCGCCTGGTGCCTGCTGTTGCCGGCAACCATCTATATCGCGATCATCGTTGCTTATCCGCTGGTCGATACCTTCATTCTGTCCTTCACCGATGCGTCGTTGAAACGGGTGACGAACTGGGTTGGCTGGGATAATTACAACAAGATCTTCAACGCCACCTTCGCGGATGTCATTATCCGCACCTTCGTGTGGACGTTTTTTTCCGTGCTGTTCAAGATGATTATCGGCACGTTCGGCGCGACGCTTCTGAACACCGCTGTGCCGGGGCGAACCTTGTTTCGCATCCTGACCATGCCGCCCTGGATCGTGCCGATGGCGATTGGCATTTTCATGTGGGGCTGGATGTATAACGGCCAGTTCGGGATGATTTCCGGCATGTTGCAACGTGTTGGTCTGGTCGATGGCCCGGTTGCCTTCCTCGCGTATGGATCGACGGCGTTCTGGGCAACAATTTTCACCGATGTATGGATTGGCGTGCCAATGGTGACGCTTTATCTGCTGGCGGCGATGCAAGCGATCCCGCAGGATCTGCACGAGGCGGCCTGGACGGATGGGGCCGGGCGGTTTTACCGGTTCCGCCGCATCACCCTGCCGCTGCTGATGCCGGCGATGATTACCATGTCGATGATTTCGCTGATCTCGACCTTCAATTCCTTCGATATCATCTGGATATTGACCCGTGGCGGCCCAAGCGGCGGCACGACGACGATGATCATCGATACCTACAAGACGGCGATCGGGTCGTACAAATACGGTGAAGGGGCGGCGCGCGCCGTGCTGATCTGCATCTTCCTGTCGATCTTCAGCTATTTCTACTTCCGCGTCACCAGCCGTCTTTCGCAGGAGCATTCCCGATGAGCACTAACAGGCAGGCGATGATCAATCGCTATAAATGGTATGAAATCATCGGCATCTATTGCGGTGTCGCGGTGTTTCTCACCTTCGTGCTGGCACCTTTCGTGGAAGGGTTCCTGGTGTCACTGAAGCCACTCAGCCAGCTGTTTTCGTCGCCCTACAGGTTTTGGCCGGAGAATGGCTCGTTTGAAGCCTACCGAACCATGTGGGACCATGTTCCGGGCTTTGGCCGCTATATCTTCAATTCCTTCTTCATCTCGATCACGGCAACGGTGGTGGTTCTACTGCTCGTCGTCCCGGCAGCTTACGCCTTTGCCCGTTTCGAATTCCGGGGCAGGGGCGTATTGCTGGGTACGTTCCTTGCCGTCAACATGTTTTCAGGCGCGGTTCTGCTCATTCCGATCTTTCGGCTGATGCGGATTTCGGGAATGCTGAACACCTATTTCGCGCTGATCGTGCCGCTGATCGCCTTCCTTATCCCGACCGCCATCTGGTTGCTGAGAACCTATATGATGCGGATTCCACGGGAGCTTGAGGAAGCGGCTTATGTGGATGGCGCCAGCTATTTCTATACGTTCCGGCGCGTGGTTCTGCCGCTTGCCATGCCGGGTATTGCCGTTGTCGGCATCACCACCTTCATTACCGCCTATGCGCAGCATTTCATCTTCGCGCTGACCTTCAACTCGAAGACGGAATACATGCCGTTGCCGATTGGCCTGTTTGCCTATTTCGGTCGTCAGGAAGTGATCTGGAACGAGCTTATGGCCGCAAGCTTCGTCGGTATTGCGCCGGCGATGATCATGATCTTCTTCCTGCAACGCTATCTGGTCAGTGGCCTGACGGCGGGTGCAGTCAAGTAGGCAGCCGGTTTCGAAACAACCAAGACACGTTTAATGTCAACAAAGGGGAACCATCGATGAAAAACACTTTGACCATCATGGCGGGCGCGCTGGCGCTGCTGGCAAGCTCGGCTCTGTCGAGTTTTGCGGCGGATAAGGAAATCAGCTGGATCTATTGTGGCGACAAGATCGACCCGATCCATGAGAAATATATCAAGGTCTGGGAAGGCAAAAATCCGGGCTGGAAGATTGCGCCGGAAGTGGTCGGCTGGGAACAGTGCCAGGATAAGGCAACCACCTTGGCTGCCGCCGGGACGCCTGTCGCCATGGCCTATGTCGGTTCGCGCACGTTGAAGGAGTTCGCCGAGAACGACCTGATCGTCAAGGTGCCGATGACGGATGCCGAAAAGAAGAGCTATTATCCGAACATCGTCGATACCGTAACTTTCGACGATACGCAGTGGGGCGTGCCGATTGCCTTCTCCACCAAGGCGCTGTTCTGGAACAAGGACCTGTTCAAGAAGGCCGGTCTTGATCCGGAAACCCCACCAAAGACCTGGGCTGAAGAAATTGCCTTTGCCAAGCAGATCAAGGAAAAGACCGGTATTGCCGGTTACGGCATGCCTGCCAAGACCTTCGACAACACCATGCACCAGTTCATGCACTGGGTTTACACCAATAACGGTCAGGTGATGGACAAGGACGGCAAGATCGTCATGGACAGCCCAGAAGTGCTGGCTGCGCTTCAGGCCTATAAGGACATTGCTCCCTATTCGGTTGAAGGGGCAACTGCCTACGAGCAGAATGAAATCCGGGCCATCTTTCTCGACGGCAAGGCCGGGATGATCCAGAATAGCACGGGTGCGGCCTATCGCCTGCTGAAGACCGATATCCACTGGGGTGTTACCACGTTGCCGCTTGGTCCTTCGGCCAAGGGTCCCGGCACGCTGTTGATCACCGATAGCCTGGCGATCTTCAAGGGGTCCGGTGTCGAGGACAAGGCAACGGAATTTGCCAAATACATTACCTCGCCAGAACCGCAGGAAGAATACGAACTGACGACCGATTCCGGCCTGACGCCGCTTCGTCCTTCCGCTAAGGTTGAGCAGTTGATCAAGGATAAGCCTTACTGGAAGCCGTTCATTGATGGTATCGCCTTCGGTGGTCCTGAGCCTTTGTTCAAGGATTACAAGGGTTTCCAGAATGTGATGATCGAAATGGTCCAGTCTGTCGTCACGGGTAAGGCCGAGCCTGCTGAGGCCTTGAAGAAGGCGTCGGCTGCTATCGACCAGTACAAGTAAACATCGGGGCTCCGGCTGCGGATCATACGGGTTCGCAGCCGGTTTTTGTTTGGAATTTCGCCGGTCGCCGTTTGGCCACCGGTTGGTATGGAGACGCAGCGCGGTGGGCCAGCTTTATCTCAACAAAGTCGTCAAATCCTTTGGCCATTTCGATGTCATCAAGGGCGTCTCGCTCGACATCAAGGACGGCGAATTCATGGTCTTCGTCGGCCCATCCGGCTGTGGCAAGTCCACGCTGCTTCGGATGATCGCCGGACTGGACGATACGACCAGCGGCGATATCGTCATCGATGGAGCTCGGGTCAATGCGCTGCCGCCGGTTGAGCGCGGCATTGCCATGGTGTTCCAGTCCTATGCGCTCTATCCGCACATGACGGTGTTTGAAAATATCGCTTTTCCGTTGCGGGTCGAGAAAATGCCCGAAGCGCATATCCGTGAAAAGATCGACGCAGTGGCTAAGGTTTTGCAGCTAGACCAGCGCTTGCAACAGAAACCGGGTCAGCTTTCCGGCGGACAGCGGCAGCGGGTGGCGATTGGCCGGGCCATCGTGCGCGAGCCGAAGATTTTCCTGTTCGATGAACCGCTTTCCAACCTCGACGCCGCCTTACGTGCCGATATGCGCATCGAACTGACCCGGCTGCACCGGCAGTTGAAGGCAACGATGATCTACGTCACCCACGACCAGATCGAAGCGATGACCATGGCTGACCGAATCGTCGTGTTGCATGGTGGTCATATTGCCCAGGTAGGGGCACCGCTGGAGCTTTACCACAAACCGCAAAACCTGTTTGTTGCCGGTTTTATCGGCAATCCGAAGATGAATTTCGTGCCGGTTTCCTGCAAGGGCGTTGGACCCAACGGAGTTACCGTTGCCTATGAAGGCCGGATGGTGACGGTTCCTGTTACCGGACGTCCCGATATGCTGGGTCAGGAGCTGACCCTTGGCATTCGCCCAGAACATCTGGCGCTCGGCAAAGGTGATTTTTCCATCACTGTGACACCCAGTGTCGTTGAGCGGCTCGGTGCCAGCACAATCGCCTATGCGTCTCTGGCGAATGGTGAACCTTATTGTGCGGTCTTCCCCGGCTCTGCACCCGTTCAGCCAGACCAGCCCATGACAACGACGATCAAGGCTAGTGATTGCCATCTGTTCGACGCTGATGGTGAGGCGCTGGAACGCCATATCAACTGGCAGGCGGAAACGCTGCCGGATGCGTTGAAGGCGGTTCAGGATTAAGAATAGGCGGAAACGCGGCTACCAAACCAGGCCGCGCGCCGCCACTTGTTCCACCCGCGTGACCACACCATCCCGGTGAAACGTCATGATGTGGAACAGGTTTGATACGACGCAGGTGTGGTTGGGAATGATCCGCACTTTTTCGCCGATCTCGGGCCGTCTGCCGGTAATCTTCGATAGATCGACGGTGCCGTGTTCTTCGGACAGGCCGGTGATGACAGCATCCGGATAGTCAACGATTAGGCCGTAGTCGCTAAAGCCGAGCAGGTCGGATGTCAGCGCTTTAGAGCCAGCATCCAGAATGGCACGATCCGGTGTCGGGCGCGAGACGACCGTGGCGAGAATATGCATGGCGCAATCTTCAAGCGTGCCGTGTCCAGCCTTCGCCATGCTCCGGTCGCTATAGATATAGGTTCCAGCGCGATGCTCGGTGGCTGATGGCACAAGATGGGCGGAAAACAAGCTAGGCGTTCCGCCATTTGACACAATCGGACAGGCAATGTTGAGGGACGCAAGGCTTGCAAGGGTTTGGGCAAAAAAGCTTTCGACTGCCTGCTCTGTGTGGGCCTTGGGATAGGTCATCACCCCACCGAACCGTAGGCCTTTGCTGGCGGAAATCGCTTGCGCCAGGCCAACGGCGTCTGCTGGTGTCTGCACCCCGCAGCGTCCTCCCCCGGTGTCGCATTCCACCAATACGGTCAAAGGTTTGCGATCTGCAAAATAGTTTGAAAGGCCTTCCACGGTAACGATGCTGTCGGCTACCACCTTCAGGCCGGATATCTGCTCATTCAGAGCGGCGAGCCTCACGAGCTTTTCAGGGCCGAGTATATTGAAAGTAATCAATATGTCCTCGAACCCGGCACCGGCAAACACCTCCGCCTCGGTAATTTTCTGGCAATTGATGCCGGTCGCACCGGCCTCCTGCTGCTGGCGGGCGAGGGGTGGAATCTTGTGGGTCTTGATATGCGGGCGAAAGGCTAAGCCGTGGACATCCATATAGGATTGCACCCGGGCGATATTGGCAGCAAGCCGATCCTCGTCGATTAACGGCAGCGGTGTTGACAGCGAGAGAACTGGATCGCCGGGTTTTGGACCAGGAATGTCAATTGGGCGGTCCATCTCAGGCAGTCTCCGTGTCCTGGACAAGGTTGAAAGGATCGGCGCTGATCGGCCAGATGTCGCGGCGAACCCGCCGATAAGGGTTGGTAGCCGGATTATTGGGATAAGGCGATCCCGCTGAACAGTAAAGGATGTCAGAGGCGATCTTCGAAAAAGCCGCATAGAAATGATTGGTGGATTTGATCGCAAGGATATGTTTGGACGTGGGATCGATACCCAGCACTGTAAACAGCGAAGGGTCGTAGCTTTGCACCCGAACGGAACTCAGCACGATATCGATACCGTCTAGGTGGATATGAGCGGCGTCGCCAAACGGCGCGACACTTTCGCCAAACTGCATTTCGGCATTGGGTACGACCTTCACCACCTTTACCAAGCCATCGACAGGATTGCCGGTTCCTGGCGCGGATTTCGCACCAAAGCGCAGCTGGATTTCCGCCCCTTCGCCAGCCGCCATGCAGATCTGCACGGCAATCGGGTCCCAGATCATCCCGACCGCTGTATTGGTTGCACTCCGCGCGAGAAGTTCCTCAAGCAGGACAGTCGCATCGCCAGCCGTACCGCCGCCGGGATTGTCCCACATGTCGGCAATCACGACAGGCCCGGCCGGATTTGCGAGCGCCTCGGCCACGGCCTGTTTTTCATCAATCTGCGGCATCATGAACGTGCCGCGTTTTTCGAACAGTTCAAGACCAAGGGTGCGGGCCAGCATCTGGCCTTTTTCCACCTTGCTATTGGTGATGGCGATGGTTTTCGTACCCATTTCCGGCACGTCTCCGGCCATGAAGCCGTGAATAACCGAGAGCGACAGGACATCGGGATCGTCCTGTTCGATCTGCATCATTTTGTCCACAAAAGCGCGCATTGGCTGGCGCGAGGTGGGAAAGACATCGATCATCCGGCAGTCAAAGACCGACATGACGGGGGTGATGCGGCCTTCCAGTGTGTCGACGACGATCCGCCAGAGATCATGGGCGCGGTCAACAAAATCGGTATGGGGAAATTCCTTGAAGACAACGAACACATCCGCCGCCTCAACCCGCTTTGCTGTCAGATGGCTATGCGGGTCCAGTTCTGCGGCAAGCAGCACATCCGGGCCGATAATGGCGCGAATGCGGCTCAGGAAATCACCTTCCGGGTCGAGATAGCCATCCGCCACCATGGCGCCGTGCAGGCCGAGTACGACGGCATTGACGGGAAGTGCTGCCGTCAACTGATCGAGGATTTCGTCGCGCAGGCTCTCATAGGTCTGCCGATTGACGAGCCCGGCCGGATCGGCCCAGGTCGCGGTGCCTTCAATCAGCACCCAGCCTTTTTCCCTGCATACCTCCCGGCCAACGGTGATTGGCGCGGTGCAGAGGGTCGGAGTTGCCGGGTGCTGCCCAGGTGGCGCGTAAAGGGAAGCCTCGAAAGCGCGCCGGTCGATGCAGATCGGCGAGAACGTGTTGGTTTCCGTTGCAAAGGCGGCTGTAAAAATGCGCACGGAGTGGCCTCCAATCACGGTTGATGGAACGAATATTTCTCAGACTACGCCCATCGGGTTGGGCAAATAACCGGTAAAGCCTGAAATTTTCCACCGGCCTTCGTGCAGGCGGCAATAATAGAGCGTTTGCCACCGCATGGTGTCGAAACCGCCATCGGCTTTTTTGATGCCGCCGTCGAATTTCTTGCGCACCAAAGCCGTCTCGCCTTCGATTTCGATTTCTTCCAGCGTGGTGGTAAAGAAAATCGCCGTGCGCGGATCTTCACCATGGCTCTGACCGGCAAAATCCTTGGCCTGACGCAGCCACTCGTCGCGATAGGCCGCGAGATTCGGGAAAGTCAGACGCCAATGATTCGGATTGGGATCGCGATTGCCGTTGATGCCGATGAAGCCGTCCTCGACGAAATCACCTTCCACCATCGACCAGTCTGCGGCCAGAAAAGCATCGATGTCGCGGGGCACCAGCATCTCCCAGATTGCTTGGCGCGCAGTATCGGTTTCCGGGAAGGGGTTTTTGAAGGGATCGCGCATCTCAGCCACCTTTGTCTAAATTATTTTCATCTTCTATGAAAATCTCTAGGCAAAATCGGTTTTCTATGATGAATTGTCAATTGATCACGAAAATAATTTGCATGAGGTCGAGATGACGATCAAGCGGTATGGCGCGGAAAAAGCAGGTGCCGGCGGGCAGAAACTGCCGTTTGCCAGAGCAGTTGAAGCCGATGGCTGGCTGCATGTCTCCGGCCAGGTGGCGATGGAGGACGGCGAGATCATCCAGGGTGGCATTGTCGAGCAGAGCCATAAGGCGATTGGCAACCTGATCGCCATTTTACATGAGGCTGGCTACGGCGTGGAGCATATCGTGCGCTGCGGTGTCTGGATTGATGATCCCCGTGATTTCTGGAGCTTCAACAAGATCTATCAGGGCTATTTCGGCGAACATCCGCCAGCCCGCGCCTGCGTGCAGGCCTCAATGATGGTCGATTGCAAGGTCGAGATCGACTGCATAGCCTATAAGGCGACCAAATAAGGTTGGTTTGTGAGGGCTTATGGATATCTTTGCCACCATACAGGAAGATCGCGCGCAATTTTCGCCTTCCGAACAGCGGATTGCCGACATTCTCCTGAGCGAGCTGGATTTTGCCGTCGGCGCATCGATCATCGAGCTGGCGGAGCGGGCGCAAGTGTCGCCGCCGACGGTGACCCGTTTTTGCCGCAGGCTTGGATGCCAGAGCTTTTCGGATTTCAAGGTCAATCTGGCCAAGACTGCCTATGTCGGCGTGCGTTACCTGAACCCGGAAGCGAAAAGCACCGAGCCACAGGATGTTGCCGAGGACGTCATCACCAAGGCGCAGAACGCGCTTTTCATGATGCATCGCTCGCTGGATTCAACAATGATCGAAAAGGTCGCGGACCGGATTTCCCGCGCCGAAATGATCTATGCATTCGGGTCTGGCGGCAATTCATCGATGATCGCTTCGGAATTGCAAAACCGGCTGTTTCGGCTGGGGTCACGGGTTACGGCTTGCACCGATCACCATATGCAGTTGATGCTGACGGCGGCGGCGCGCAGCAATGATATCATTGTCGGATCATCCTTCTCTGGCCGCAATCTGGAACTGGCACGCTGTTTCGAGTTGGCTCGTGATAATGGCATTACCACGATTGCCCTGACCCAGAGTGACAGCGCTGTCGCCAAGGCTGCCGAGCTGGTTGTTGGTATCGATCTGCCGGAGGGCGATAATATCTTTCGTCCGACTTCGACCCGCTTTGCCTATCTGGCCATGGTCGATGTTATCGCCAGTCTGGTTGCCTATCGCAATCGCAAGCTTTCCATGGTGACGCTGCGCCACATCAAACAACAATTGGTCGAACATCGCGATGGCGACGACCGTCAGATTCTGGGAGACTAGGATGGCGAAATCCGTGGCCGTGGTAACAGGTGCCGCCGGTGATATCGGGCGGGCAATTGCCGGCCGTCTGGCCGCAAGCCACGATGTGGTGGTGCTGGCCGATATTGATGAGACCGCGGTGAATGCGGCTGCGAAAACCCTCGGCAGTACGGAAAACTTCCTGCCGCTAGTCTGTGACGTCACCGACGAGGCCAGCATCAATGCTCTGGCATCTGCGGTGCAGGAGTTTGGGGTTACCAGGACCCTCGTCAACAATGCCGGGGCCGCGAGGGCCGTCAGTCTGCACGATACCGATGCTGCCATCTGGCGCCAGGATAATACGCTCAATCTGGAAGCCGCATTCCTGACCTTCAGGGCTTTGGAAAATCAACTGAAACAATCACAAGGCGCGGTCATCAACATTGCCTCGGTCAACGGGATGGCCGTGTTCGGCCATCCAGCCTATAGCGCGGCGAAGGCTGGTCTGATCCATCTGACCCGATTGATCGCGGTGGAGTATGGGAAATTCGGCATTCGTGCCAATGCGGTGGCGCCCGGCACGGTGCGCACCCAGGCCTGGGAAGCGCGCGCCGCTGCCAATCCTGCCGTGTTCGAAGAGGCCAAGCGTTGGTATGCCTTGCAACGGATCGCCACGGCGCAGGATGTTGCAAATGCGGTGTTTTTTTCTGGCTGGCGATCAGGCTGATGCCATTACCGGCGTCTGCCTTCCCGTCGATTGTGGGTTGACGGCAGGCCAAAGTGAACTTGCCCGGACATTTTCACAGTCCGAGCATTATTGATCCTCCATCCATTCAGACCTCAAGGGGAACCGTCATGACTGAAGTCGCTTTTCGTCTGGACAATGCTTGGCATCCTATCGAGGGCGATGACGGCGGTGGTTTCGTCTTCACCCTCTACAACTTATCGTCCGAGCCCGTCAGCGGTTTCAAGCTTGCCTATACGGCCTTGACGCGGGTAAAGGACGGCCCGGTCTGCGACAACGCAGTTTTCCTGCGGCGCAACGCCAATTTTCACCAGTTTGCACCACCGGAAGGCCTGGTTTTGGCGCCAGGAGGGTGCTGGCGGTTTACGGTTCAGGGCCTCTGGCGGCCCGCTCGCCATCGCACGGATGGTGCGAAATCAGCTTATTTGACTCTTGCCGATGGACGTCATGTCGTCGTCTCCGTCGATGATCTGATGCTGCTAGGCCGGGTGAGCAAGCCTGCCCCTGTTCTGTTGCCGAAGGGGGAGGTCAGCAGGCCTTTTTCGTTGCTGCCCTGGCCCGTCGAGGCGAACCTTGCGGCGGGCGATGGCTTTCCGGTGGCGATCTATCCCGCCAAGTGTACGGATCTTTCCGGCTTACAGGCGATTGAGCGGGTCAATGCGCTTTATCGGCGGCTGTTTGCGGTTGGCCATGTTCCTTTTTCGCTGGCACCGGTCGATCAGGGCAAAGCCTTGAAACTCGCCCATGATCCAGCGCTCGGCGCATCTGCCTATTGGCTCGATTTTGCCGAGGAGATTACGCTGTCCTTTGGCGATGAGGCGGGACGGCAATATGGACTGACGGCCTTGGCGCAAATGCTGCATGGCGCAAGACATGACCCCGCGCAGTTTAGGTTTCCGGTATCCGGCCAGATCAAGGATGCGCCGCGTTATGGCTGGCGCGGCTGCCATCTGGATGTGTCCCGGCAATTTTATCCCACGCAGGACGTGCTGCGGCTGATCGATATTATGGCCTGGACGAAGCTGAATATTTTCCACTGGCATCTGACCGATGACGAGGCTTGGCGGTTGGAAATCAAGGCCTATCCGCAACTCACGACAGTTGGTGTGCTGCGTGGCCCGGATGAGCCGATGTTGCCGCAGCTTGGCAATGGCGCGGAGCCGGTCGGCGGCTTTTACACCCAGGAGGATGTTGGCCACATCGTCGCCCACGCCGCCTTGCTGTATGTCGAGGTCGTGCCTGAGATCGATATTCCCGGTCATAGCACCGCGATCTTGACGGCCTTGCCTGAACTGGTCGATGGCCAGGAAGCGCCTGACAGCTACCGCTCCGTCCAAGGCTATCCGAATAACGCGCTCAACCCTGCCATTGAGCAGACTTATGTGTTTCTCGGCAAGGTCTTGGATGAGATGGCCACTCTCTTTCCATCCGATCTCGTGCATGTCGGTGGTGATGAGGTTGCGGCCAATACCTGGATGGCCTCGCCATTGGCAAAAAAGCTGATGGAGCAGGAGGGCATTGACGGCACATTCGGGCTGCAAAGCCGTTTCATGAAGCGCATTCAGCAGATGTTGAAAGACCGCGGCAAGAAACTGGCCGGTTGGGACGAAGTATCCCACGGTGGCGGTGTCGATCCGCAGGGAACGCTCCTGATGGCCTGGCAGAAGCCGGAGGTTGGGCTGGATCTGGCGCGGCAGGGCTATGATGTGGTGATGACGCCCGGACAGGCCTATTATCTCGACATGGTGCAGGACGAGGCGTGGCAGGAGCCGGGCGCCAGCTGGGCCGGCACCGTGCCGCCGCACCATACCTATACCTATGAAGCCGTCGCGGAATTTCCTGAGGAATTAAAGCCGAGGATGTGTGGTGTGCAGGCCTGTATCTGGTCGGAGCATTTCCTGAACCGGGATTACTTCAACCACCTGGTCTTTCCGCGCCTGCCGGCTGTTGCCGAGGCCGCCTGGACCCCTAGGGATCAGAAGAACTGGCTGCGGTTTGCAGCTCTCGCACCGCTGATGCCACGTTTTTAAGGAAATCGGACATGGAACTTCGAATTGCCGTTGGTGGCATTCACACGGAATGCAGTACGTCATCGCCGGTTTTGATGCAGATCGAGGATTTTCGCGTGCTGCGCGGTGACGATCTCTTAGGTGCCGATTATTTCAGCTTTCTTGGCGCGGATGGGTTCAAAGCTTTTCCCTTGCTACATGCCCGCGCCGTCCCGGGCGGCCCAGTTTCGCGCCAGACTTATGAGACTTTCAAGGCCGAGTTCCTGGAACGGTTACAGGCCGTTCTGCCGCTGGACGGGCTCTATCTCGCCATGCATGGCGCCATGAATGTCGAGGGCATGGACGATGCCGAGGGTGACTGGATTTCGGCTGCCCGCGCGGTGGTTGGACCGGATTGCACGGTTGCGGCAAGTTACGATCTGCATGGCAATGTTACTCAGAAAATCATCGATCAGCTGGATATTTTCGCCGGTTACCGGACCGCGCCGCATATCGATGTGCGCGAAACCATGGTCCGGGCCTGGGACATGTTGGTAAAGGCGCTGCGGACTGGCGAGACGCCCGGTGTCGCCTGGGCGCCTGTGCCGGTTCTTCTTCCCGGAGAACGAACCTCTACTGAAGACGAGCCAGCCAAAAGCCTTTATTCGCAATTGCCGAAGCACGATCAGCGCTCAGGCATATGGGATACTAATCTGATGGTTGGTTATGTCTGGGCCGACGAGCCCCGCGCCACTGCCTGTGCTGTGGTTACTGGTGTGGATCGAAGCGAGGCGCAAAAGGTGGCTGAAGAGATTGCCCGATCTTACTGGGAGGCGCGCCAAGCCTTCCGGTTCGGTCCGGTGACGGGGGCACTGAATGATATACTCGACATAGCCGAAACGACCCGGACCCGGCCAATTATTCTCGCTGACTCGGGCGACAACCCCACCGGCGGTGGAGTTGGCGACCGCGCCGATGTCCTGGCGGCATTGATTGCCCGCGATTTCGACGGGGCGGTGATTGGCGGGATGACCGACAAGCCCGCCGTCGATGCCTGTTTTTCTGCGGGCGTGGGGGCGAAATTGGCGCTGAAGGTCGGTGGATCACTCGATCCGGCAAGCCCGTCGGTTGAGGTTGATTGCGAGGTGCTTCGACTGGATGATCCGGGTGTGGCGACGGAGCGCCAGGCCATCGTCAAAATTGGTGGTATTACCCTTATTCTCGCCAGTAAGCGCAGGCCCTACCACAATCTCGCCGATTTCACCCGGCATGGCATTGATCCGAAAACGGTGCGGTTGCTGGTGGTAAAGTCGGGCTATCTTTCTCCCGAGCTTCAGCCAATTTCCAATCCGAACCTGATGGCGCTGACCGATGGGGTCATCAACCAGGATATCGAAGCCTTGCCGAGCAAGCGCCGCAAACAACCGATCTATCCCTTCGTCAAGGATTTCGACTACCAGCCGCAAGCGGTGACCTCAGCACGGTGGACGGGTAGCGATAATCGTTCAGGTTCATATTGAATCCGTCAGACCCCCAGGCAAACTTTAAACGAGAGATAAGCGATCTCATTCCTCAAAGGTGCCGCCGGTGAAGCCAGCGGCAGCTTGTTTTTACAAAGATAGCGCGTTCATGCCGCCAGTCCTCTCCATAATCGCCGCCAATCCGGGTATCCGGATTAGCGCGATTGCGATTTTCTTCTTCGGCTTGTCCGGTGCGACCACGGCTCCCTATATGTCGATCATCGGCATACACGAGTTGGGATTGAGCAATGCACATTACTCGCTGCTGATTTTCATCGCGTCCTGCGTCAATGTCGCCGCCAGCGTTGCCGTGGGGATATTGGCGGATAGGCTTGGGCATTTCCGCATGCCCATGGTGATCGTCAGCTTGTTTGGCGTGGTCGGTTATGGGGTGGTGTTTCTCGAACCGAACCAGATCATTTTCGTCGCCTCGGCGCTGGTGTTGCTGCCGGTTTATAATGCGTTGAATTCGCTGATATTTGCCAATGTGCGGGCCGCATCAAAGGATATGCCGGTTCGTGAGTTGATTGCAGTCAATTCCGGGGTGCGGGCAATTATCTCGGCCTCCTGGGTCTTGGTACCCGGCCTGGTCGGTTTCTTTCTGGCAGGTCAGAAAAGCATGTTGCCTGCCTTTTTGTTTGCCAGCCTTGGCGGACTCGCCTGCTTCTTGCTGTTTCTGGTCTGGTTGCCGAAGGCGGAGGCACGGGCCGAACCCTCCGCAAGTCTGGCGTTTTTTTCATCCTTGTCGAAAATCGCTTCGCCAGGATTATTGTTGCGGCTTGGCGCCATCGCGCTGATCACCGCCATGCTGCAAATGAACGGCGTCGTGCTGCCCCTTGTCATGACCGGGCCAGCACATGGCACGACCGGCGATGTCGGTATTATCGTCGGTATCGTCGCCTTTCTGGAAATCGTCTTCATTCTGTTCTGGGGCTGGGTGGAGCGCAAAACCTCCAGTGTGGCGACGCTTGTTGCCGGTTCGCTGATCTATTGCGTCTATCTGCTGGGCCTCGGACTCGCCTCGCGGCCAGAACATGTCTATCTGCTCTCAGGCATTGCCGGTTTCGGGGCGGCGGCGATCATCAGCGTGCCGATTACCTATCTGCAAAACCTGATTGCCGACCGCGCTGGTCTTGGTAGCTCGCTCATTGCGGTGAATATCTTCTTGAGCGGTGGATTGAACTCGCTGCTCTTTGCATTCGGCACCGGGGTCAGCAATTATTCAGGCACGGCAATGCTAGGTGCCCTGGCTGGCTTTTGCGGTATTTTGCTGTTGCTAATGCTGGAAAAGCCACGGTCCTTCAGGGGCGCTCAATGACCGGAATACAGAGAAGAGACCATCATGGCAGAACGTGAACCAGAAAAGAACGATAGCGGTTTGCTGGAAGTCTGCGTCGATTCCGTTGCGGGGCTGGAGGCGGCAATTTCCGGTGGCGCAGACCGGATCGAGCTTTGCGCTGCCCTTGACTGCGGGGGGCTGACGCCGACATCAGGTTTGATGCAGCGCGCCGCTCAGGCGCCCATTCCGGTTTTTGCGATGATCCGGCCACGGGCAGGCAGTTTCGTGTTCTCAACCGATGAGGTCGCCGTCATGGTGGCGGATATCAAAGCCGCGCGGCAGGCAGGGTTATCCGGTGTCGTGCTTGGGGCGTCTCTGCCTGATGGACGGCTGGACCTCGAGGTGCTTGGCAAACTTACGGCGGCAGCTTCTTGCCTGGCCATGACATTGCACCGGGCTTTCGATCTCGTGCCGGACTTTGATGAAGCGCTGGAGCAGGCGATTGCGCTCGGATTTGGCCGAATTCTCACGTCCGGTGGCGCGCAATCCGTCGTCGCCGGTTTCGATCGACTGAAATCGCTTTCAAAGGCCGCAGATGGCAGGATCATTATCATGCCCGGTGGCGGGTTGAGGCCTGATCGCATTGCGCCGTTCTGGCAGGCAGGCCTGCGGGAGTTTCACGCCTCTTGCAGCGTACCGATTGAGGCTGATCCCGTTCTGGTCGAGTTTGGTTTTGCCAGGGCAGGGCAGATGCAAACCGACAGCGATGTGGTCCGCAGACTTGCCGAGGCAATCGGAAACTGCCGCACTCTGCCCTGATGGGTTATACAGCTTCCGGTTCTACCTGGCGCGGCGCGCCTTTTTCGTCCAGCGCCACCATGATGAAATGGGCGTCGGTGACCTTTTGGCGCTCCTGCGTAAACTGCCTGCGGACCCAGCATTCGACATAGAGTGTCATGGAGGTGCGACCGACGTGGCTGATGGATGTGTAGATGCACACGGTATCGCCGACCTTGACCGGCCGCTTGAAGCTGACTTCTTTGACCGCTGCTGTGACCGTGCGGCCTTTCGCACGCTCGGAAGAGCGGATGCCAGCGGCTGCGTCCATCTGTGCCAAAACCCAGCCACCAAAAATATCTCCGGCGGGATTGGTATCGGCTGGCATGGCAAGTGTGCGTAATGTCAATTCGCCCTGAGGCTCGTCAATCTCAGTCATTGTCTTCCAACTTTCGCCTAGAGGATGGTGGACTCTGCGCTATCGCCGCAATCCTCCATCTAATCGAAATGAGAAATAGGCTCTCAGGGGGGAAAGGTCGAGAGCGCAGGCATGCGCCAGCGACACTGCGGCTTTGCCGAAAAGCTTTACCTTCCGATTTTACGGCTTTTCAGCGACCTCAATCGATGCGATCAGCCGCGCGACATAAGCGGAAAACAGGACGCCCATATCTGTACTGTCGGGCAGCCGCAGCCAGAGCATTTGCAAGCCGTCCATCAGGCCGATAATTTCCGTTGCGATCCCTTGGGGATCGATGTCGGATTTGATCTCATGATTCAGAATGCCTTCTGCAAAGATGCTGGCCAGTTTGTGGCGCAGTTGCAGGCTACGTTTGTGAAACCACGCCTGGGCCGGGTGCCCTGCAAGCAGGCTTTCGGCGTTAAGGATCGAAAATGCCCGCACAACCCCCTCCGATTGCATGTTTTGGTTGGTGACCTCAACCAATAGGCCGAGGAAATCGCGCCAATGCGGGGTTTTCTTGTTTAAGTCCGGCGCTGTCTCTTTGTCTCGTCGTTCCAGGATCGCCAGGAGAAGGTCAACCTTGGTCGGAAAATAATGCAGAAGACCAGGAAGAGACAGGCCGACATCCTCAGCAATGTCTGCGATTGCAGCATTTTGAAAGCCATCCTTGGCAAAACGGTTGAGCGCAGCCTGCAGGATTTCTTCTCGCCGCGCGGCCCCTTTCACCGAATTCCGGCGGCGGCCTGCGACCGTATCGACGGGAGTGCGGCCTGCATCGGATATGTCCTGTCTTGCCATTTATCTCACTTTCAGGTTGCATCGCATGCCCTCCTTAGAGCTTGTCTTGGGAAAAGTGGAACCCAATTTTCTGAAAAGACAAACGAAAACGTAAGAGGCCAAGGGTGATGGCTCAATCCGAACCTGATCGCCTTTGGAGCTCAATCGAAAACCGGGTGAAGGCAGACAGGATCTCTTGCGAGAAATAATAATACCGAGTAGTTGGTAGGTAAATAGGGAGGAGTATCACATGATCGACAATCTGCTTGATGAGATGACCCTTGAGGAGCAGGTTTCCGTGCTATCAGGTGCGGATTTCTGGACCACTGTGCCGGTGGAGCGGCTCGGTATTCCAAAGATCAAGGTGACTGACGGGCCAAACGGCGCGCGCGGCGGCGGGTCACTGGTTGGCGGCGTCAAGGCGACATGCTATCCCGTGGCGATTGCGCTCGGTGCCACCTGGAACCCGGCGCTTATCGAGGCGATGGGTGTCTCTTTGGCGGGACAGGTTAAGAGCAAGGGTGCGAGCGTCCTTCTCGCGCCAACCGTCAATATCCATCGGTCCGGGTTGAACGGGCGCAATTTCGAATGCTATTCCGAAGACCCGATGCTGACGGCGGCTTTAGCTGTTGCTTATATCAAAGGCGTGCAGAGCCAGGGTGTGGCGGCCACGATCAAGCATTTCGCCGGCAATGAATCCGAGATCGAACGGCAGACGATGTCCTCGGATATCGATGAACGCGCCTTGCGCGAAATCTATCTTCTGCCCTTCGAACAGGCGGTGAAAAAGGCGGGTGTTATGGCGGTTATGTCCTCCTATAACCGGCTGAACGATACCTATACAAGCGAACATAACTGGTTGTTGACGGATGTGCTGCGCGAGCAATGGGGCTTTGACGGCATTGTCATGTCCGACTGGTTCGGCTCGCATTCCACATCAGACACCATCAATGCCGGGCTTGATCTGGAAATGCCCGGCCCAACTCGTGATCGTGGTGAAAAGCTGGTTCAAACGGTTCGAGCCGGTGCAGTCAGGCCGGAAACGGTACGCGAAGCGGCGGGGCGCATTCTCACTCTGCTGGAGCGTGTCGGGGCGTTTTCATTCGTGCCTGACCTGTCCGAACATGCCGAAGATCTTCCCGCTGATCGGGCGTTAATCCGCAAAATTGGCGCTGAAGGTGCGGTCCTTCTGAAGAATGACAACATCCTGCCGTTGGAAAAAGCTTCCCTAAAGCGTGTCGCGGTTATTGGGCCAAATGCGGCTGTTGCCCGGGTGATGGGCGGCGGCAGCGCCCAGATCAATGCACATTATACAATCAGCCCGCTGGAGGGCATTCGCGCGGCTTTGCAAGGCACTGCTGATGTGCAGCACAGTGTGGCCTGCGGCAATAGCCGGTTGGTCAAGCTGTTCTCGCAGCCGGTCACTGTCGAGTATTTCAAGGGCATCAATTGTAAGGGTACTCCTGTTGCAACGGAAGCGGTGCAGACAGGGGAGTTTTTCTGGTTCGAACTGCCCTCGCCGGATCTGTCTCTGACGGATTTCTCAGTGCGTTTCACCGGCACCTTCACGCCGCAGGAGGATGGTCCGCATCTGCTGGGCATGACCAATTCTGGCCTTGCGAAGCTATATGTCGATGAAGAACTTGTCATTGACGGCTATACCGATTGGAAGCGCGGCGAGAATTTTTTCGGCACCGCCAATGATGAAATTCGGCACTCGGTGGAGATGAAGGCTGGCCGTAGTTACGCAATCAAGGTTGAATACCTGTCGCCACCGCCAGAGGAATACGGCATCCATATCACCGCGATTCGCTTCGGCATCGAAAGAATTCTCGGTGAAGACGCGATGATGGAAGCAGTAGAATGTGCAAGAGGCGCGGATGTGGCGCTGCTCTTTGTCGGGCGCGAGGGACAATGGGATACGGAAGGTCTCGATCTGCCCGATATGCGCCTGCCGGGCCGCCAGGAGGAATTGATCGAGCGTGTCAGCGCCGTTAATCCGAATTGCATTGTTGTGCTGCAAACCGGTGGACCGGTTGAAATGCCTTGGTTGGAAAAGGTCAAGGCGGTGCTTCAGGTCTGGTATCCCGGCCAGGAGTTTGGCAATGCTGTTGCCGATATGCTGTTTGGCGATCAGGAACCGGGCGGGCGTCTACCGCAAACGTTTCCAAAGCAGTTGTCGGATAATTCCGCCATCACAAATGACCCGTCGATCTATCCCGGCAAAGATGGCCATGTGCGCTATGAGGAAGGGGTCTTTGTCGGTTACCGTCATCACGACAGCCGTAACATCGAGCCGCTTTTCCCCTTCGGGTTCGGGCTTGGCTATACCAGTTTTGAGTGGGATGAGCCAAAGGCCTCCGCGTCCGAAATGACGGAATCCGGCGTGACAGTCTCCGTCAGGGTCTCCAATACCGGAAAACGGGCGGGGTCCGATGTGGTGCAGCTTTATGTCCAAGCACCTGTCTCTGGCGTTGAACGTCCATTGAAGGAGTTGCGGGCCTTCGCCAAGATTGCCCTGGAGCCAGGTGAAAGCGGCGAAGTGACCCTTGAAATCAACCCCCGCGACCTGAGTTATTACGATGTCGATGCAGCGGCATTCCGGGCGGTAGCGGGTCAGTATCGGCTACTAATCGGTGCCCATGCCCAGGACATCCGCAGCACCATTACCATAGCTAATCCGCAGGACTGGCTTGGCGCTGTTGGCGACAGGACGATCTAATCGGTGCCTTAAATCCTTATCCGGGCTTCAAATCCATCCTGTCGCCCGCTGGCGGGCGACAGGATATCAAAACGGGCATTCATCTGCTCTGCCAAACGCTCGATAATCGACAAGCCGAGGCCCGATCCGGGTGTGGTGGCATTGGCGCGTTGGAAGCGTTTTCGGATTGCCACCAGTTGCTCGGGTGGCAAAACCGGTGAACCGTTGACGACGCGGATCGTGCCATCTTCGCCAACCGTCACCTCAACCGGCACGCCCTGTGTTCCATGTCGCACAGCATTCTCGATCATGTTACGGATGACGATGGCAAAGGCATCTTCGCTGACGGAGCGTGGCAGGGTTGCTGTTGGCGGGCGGCGATAAACAATGGCATTTCCTGTGGCGCGCTGGAAATCCTCCACGACAAGATCGAGCACGGGTACGAGATCGACAGGCTGCCCGGTTGAGCCGATGCCCGCTTCTGCACGAGACAATTGCAACAGTTTTTCCGCCAAGCTGGCAAGCTTTTGCAGCGAGGTTTCAACCTGACTTGCCCTAGCGCGGGCTTCCGGCTCCTTCAACTGGGACAGCATCAATTGCGTCTGCGCCAGAGCGCCGGCAATGGGGGTGCGCAATTCGTGGGCGCTGTTTGCGGTAAATTCGCGCTCGGCATCCAAAGCGGACCGTAATCGGGTGAGCAGAAGATTGACGGAACGTCCTATGGGCTGCAATTCCTTGGGCAGCGGGCTAAGGTCGATTTCCACCAGATTGCCGTGGTCCTTCCCGCTGATTTCCTGCCGAAACTGTTCGACGGGAAGCAGCGAACGGCGGATGATCAACCAGGCGGCTAAAACGCTGAGTGGGACGAGCGCAATCACTGGCAGCAACATGGCAAGACCCGCCGCAAGAGCCGAGATATGCCTATGTTTCATCGAGTCGGCCACCTGAACGATGATCGTGTCGCTGACCGCTGTGGTCGTATAGATCCGGTATTTGTCGTTTTGCCAGAAACCGGGTGTCAGCGGCGCTGGCAGGGGGGCTGCTGCCTCGGTATGGGAGTGCATCAGCACTCGACCGCTTGCGTCCCTCACCTGATAGATAAGGTATCCATCGGAATTGGGATCGACAGTGCTGAGGATTTGCACGGGGCTTTTCAGCGGGTCGCGCTGCATGATGTCATCGACGACCAATGGCAAAAGCCTGTCGCCGGTCTCCTGCAGAGCGCTGTCGAAAATCTCGCCAAACTCAGCCTGCATGACGATGGCGCCACAGCTTGCCGCCACCAGCCAAAGCACGGTAATCGCGCCGGAAAGCCACAAGAGAAGTTTCCGGGTCATGCTCGGCTTGGTCATGCCGCCCCCGCAATGCTGTAGCCAACGCCGCGGACCGTTACCAAGCGATCCTTGCCAATTTTCTTGCGCAGCCGACTGACATAGACTTCCACCGTATTGCTTTCGATTTCCGATCCGAATGCATAGAGGGCTTCCTCGATGCGGGATTTGGAGACCACAGCGCCGGGCCTTGCCAAAAGCGCATCAAGTACCGCCCATTCCCGGCTGGAGAGGCTAATGGCCTCGGCACCATCGGCAATACGCCGCTCGGTGGGGTTGATTTCCAATGTGCCGATGCGAATGATTGGATTTGGCTTTGCGGCGTAGCGGCGCGCGACAGCCAATATGCGCGCCGTCAACTCATCGAGATTGAATGGCTTGACCAGATAATCGTCAGCACCAGAGTTGAGGCCCTCGATCCGATCCGAGATCTGGTCATGGGCGGTGAGGATAATGATCGGGGTCACGTCGCCATGGTCGCGCAACCGTTTCAGGAAGTCGATGCCGTTGCCGTCAGGCAAACGCAGGTCAAGCAGGATCAGGCCATAGGCAACGGTTCTGGTACAGGCCTCAGCGTCCTGTAGCCCCTTCATCCAGTCCACAGCATGACCGGCTGCCCCTACATGATCGCGAATGGCCTGACCCAGAACAGCGTCATCCTCTACAAGTAATACCCGCATGCATATCTCCGATCAGAACGGCAGAGGCGCAAGACGCCCGAAATAAAAAGCTTTTGACGTTCTTTATGACACCTAGCTTAAGCGGGTCGAAATTTCAGAAAAAACTTGGAAGGCTGCACACAGCGGATCTTCAGCTTGGTGTCAGCGCAACCGACGATAAAGGGCAGTCGCGTTGATAAACGGCATTTTCTACGTTCGTTGTCTGCGTACGGCGACAGTTCCCCGAAGCAGTTGATGGGTTGGTAGACAGAAGGGTCGATATGAAGATTGTGCTGATTGCGTTGTCTATCACTCTGGCTCTGGCAGGCCCGATTCTGGCTGGGGAAAAATGCGCGGTGCCGCTGAAAGAATGGCAACCCCGAGAGAGTTTGCAGAGAAAGCTTGAAGGAGAGGGCTGGAATGTTCGCTCCATCAGGAGCGGCGACGGGTGCTATGAGGCCCACGCTGTCGATTCCAGCGGCAACGCAATCGAAGCTTATTTCGATCCGAAAACGTTTAAGCCGATTGACCAGAAAGACTGAGCACTTTGATACGGTCATCTATCGCCCCATTCCATAGCGGAACAACAAAATTGGGCAAAAAAAAGCGCCGCGTTTTGAGGCGCGGCGCTAAAGCAATTCCCGAAGTCGAGGGGACTTCTTCGGGCGGCCACAGGTTGGGCGAATGGATCTCAGAATGGCAGAGGGGACGCCGGAGGAAGATCCATTCCCTGTGAGAAACAATGTAGAACCAGTTTCTTACCTTAATATTAATTAAATCTAATAAAATGGAATCTCATATATCTTTTTTGGAAATCCGTCCCTCGAGCAGGTCGATCTGTATCTGCTGCAATTCGGCCAAGCGCGCCCATTGATGGGCCATCTGATGGTCGATCTTTTCATGCAATTGGCGGATTTCGAGTTCGGCGCGCAAGTTGATCATGTAATCGTTTTCCGCCCGCTGCCTATCCTTTTCTTCCTGGCGCTTCTGGCTCATCATGATGATTGGCGCCTGCATTGCGGCGACACAGGACAGTAGCAGATTCAGGAGGATGTAGGGATAGGGGTCAAAAGGCTGAAGAAATAGCCCGATGGAGTTGATTGCCATCCAGGTGACGAGGATGATGGAAAAGATGATGATGAATCGCCACGAACCGCCAAAAGAGGCGACAGCATCCGAGGCGCGATCGCCAAACCGGGTGGGCCGTTCGATCTCCGCCGCCGCAGTCTGAACAGTGGAAACGTCGCGGCCAAGATCGGCGATCACGCGTCGGTCAAGGTCCGAAAGCTCACCGCGTTCTTCCTGAAGCAGTTTTTCGACCCGCTGGCGACGCAATGCTGACAGGTCGTCGTCGCAGATCCGGGCATCGGCGGCCAACGGGCCGCATTGCGCCTCGATCAATTCTATCAACGAAGATCGCATCGAGTTGACGGCATGCAAATGCCTTGGCGGAACGGTTTTATGACAGAGGCAGCATTGATGCGACTGATGGCTGGACGCGGGAGAAATGTTGGACACGCAGGGCTCCGACAGAAAAGACCGGGCGCGACAAAATTGCCGCCCCGGCCCCTGATGCATAGCTTCAAAACTCACTGGAACCAAGAACCGTTTGTGAGCATGCAACTATACGATGCCGCCAGAGCCTCCTTTGACCGCTGGCCGTTCTTCCGCAACTTTGGCGCGGTAACCGGAGGCACGATAAGCCGCGACCGGGTCGATTGCGCCGCCTGCGTCGAGCCGGGCCTTTGCCAGGATCGGCTCCACATCGGTGCGATAGGCGCGCTTCAGTGTTTCGGTTGCCATCAGCGCATCATTATCGTTCTGATGGCCGTCCAGAGCGGCGTGGTCCACCAGCAATGCCTGGGCGTATGCACGGCGGATTTCGTTGGCGCTGGCAATCAGGCTTTCAATCGGATCAGTCACATTATGCGACTGGTCGATCATATGGGCCGGGTGAAAGCCTTCGACGCCTCGATACTGCGCATCCACCAGCTCGTTGAAAACCAGAAATAAACGGTAAGGATCGATGGAACCGGCGTCCAGATCGTCGTCGCCATATTTCGAGTCGTTGAAGTGGAATCCTCCGAGTTTACCGAACTGGATTAGCCGCGCCACGATCATTTCAATATTGGTATTGGGGGCGTGATGTCCAAGGTCGACCAGGCACTGGGCTTTCGGCCCGAGCGTCTGGGCAATCAGGTAGTTGGTCCCCCAATCCTGAACGATGGTGGAATAGAAGGCTGGTTCATACATCTTGTGTTCGGAAAACAGCCGCCAATCATCCGGCAGCTTTTTGTAGATCTCGGCCATCGAGGCGAGGTAGCGCTCGAATGATTTGGTAAAATTGCTCTGGCCGGGGAAGTTGGACCCGTCACCGACCCAGACGGTCAGGGCTTTGGAGCCGAGTTGATCGCCAAGCTCGATACATTCAATATTGTGTTCGATGGCCTGTTGACGGGTTGCGGCGTCAACATGGCTGAGCGACCCGTATTTGTAGGAATGGACCTGATCGGCGGCGTCCGAAAACGTGTTGGAGTTCATGGCGTCGAAGCCAAGGCCAAGAGTTGCGGCCTTGGCTGTCAATTCCTTCGGATCGGCCTTGTCCCAGGGGATGTGCAGCGAGACTTTCGGTGTGGCGCGGGTCAATTGCTGGATGACGCCGCAATCATCGAGCTTGTCGAAGATGTGACGCGGTTCGCCTAGTCCGGGAAAGCGGGCAAAGCGTGTGCCGCCGGTGCCGACCCCCCAGGAGGGCACGGCGACGAAAAACTCGGAAACGGATTTGGTGATAGCGTCGATGTCGATATTGCTACGCGCCAGCTTTTCGCCAAGCGCGCTATAGTCCGATGTCAGCGCATTTGTCCGCTTGTCATTTTCTGCGGCAACTGCGTCCGCAGTGATGTTCAGGTCTGTCATGCTTTCCTCCCAAGGATGCATTCTCTTTTACCAGAGGTTTAGCGCGTAAAACTCTGGGCGTTGCCCGCATCGACATTGATGATATTGCCGGTCGATTTTGCCGACGCATCCGAAGCCAGGAAGTAGATGGCTTCGGCAATATCTTCAGGAAATACGTTCAGCTTCAGCATCGAGCGCTTGCGATAATGTTCCTCGAGATCGTCCACCTCGATCTTGGAGGATGCCGCGCGCTGTTCTCGCCATTCGCCATTCCAAATTTTTGAACCCCGAAGCACGGCATCCGGATTGACGGTGTTGACGCGGATTCCGGCATCGGCGCCTTCCAGCGCCAGGCAACGCGCTAGATGAATTTCCGCTGCCTTGGCCGTGCAATAGGCCGAGGCATTGGGGGAAGAGGCAAGACCATTTTTCGAGGCGACAAACACGACATTGCCACCCAATGCCTGCCTGCGGAATAGTCGGAAGGCTTCCCGTGACACTAGAAAGTAACCGGTGGCGAGAATATCGATATTCTTGTTCCACATCGCAAGCGTGGTGTCTTCGACGGGGGCGGACGAGGCAATGCCCGCATTCGACACCAGAATATCCACCCCACCGAATTCGACACTGGCCTCGGCAAAGGCGCTGATCACGGCATCTTCGCGGGTGACGTCCAGTTGAACTGAGCGTATGGCATCACCGCCATGGCGTTTGGTGAAATCAGCGGTCGTCTCAGAAAGTGCGGCAGCGTCAATGTCGGCCAGCACAACGCAAGCTCCTTCAGCCACTAGCCGCTCCGCCGTAGCCCTGCCAATGCCGCCCGCGCCACCGGTGACGAAAGCAACCTTTCCGGCCAGGCTTTTCGGCTTGAGCATCCGTTGCAGCTTTGCTTCTTCCAGCAGCCAATATTCGATATCGAAGGCTTCCTGCTCCGGCAGGCCCTGATATTCAGAGACGGTCGATGCGCCTCGCATGACGTTGATGGCATTGACGTAGAATTCACCAGCGATCCGCGCCGTTGCCTTGTCCTTGGCGAAAGACAGCATCCCGACGCCCGGAATGAGGAAGATCACCGGATTGGGATCACGGATTTTCGGAGAATTGTCGTGTTTGCAGCTCTCATAATAGCGCTGGTAATCAGCGCGATAAGCCTCAAGGGCGGAATCGAGACCGGCAAGCACGGCATCCACATCCGGCTGGCTCGGATTGAAATCCACGATCAGCGGCCGGATTTTGGTGCGCAGGAAATGATCAGGGCAGGAGGTTCCCAGCGCGCCGAGTGGCTGGAGATGATTGGAATTGACGAATTCCAGCACTGCATCCTGATCGTCGAAATGTCCAAGCTTGCGCTCCGCCTTGCCGATCCGTCCGCGAATTTCCGGCATCAGCCTGGCGGCAATGGCGCGACGTTCGGCTGAAGGAAGGCTTTCCTTGGCCGTGCCGCCAAAAATCACCTTGCCTTCTGTTTCCCGAGCAAACCACTGGATGGCTTTATTGATGATATCAAGCGTCAGCTCGTAGCAGGCCTTGGCGTCATTATCCCAGGTGAACAGGCCATGGCTTTCCAGCACGACGCCCTTGGCCTGCGGATTGGCCTTGACGAAGGCTTCCAGATCGAGGCCAAGCTGAAAGCCGGGGCGCCGCCAGGGCAGCCAGCCGATCTCATCGCCAAAGATCACTTTTGTCAGCTCTCTGGAGTTCTTCGACGCGGCAATGGCGATGATCGCATCCGGATGCATGTGATCGACATGGGTAAATGGCACGAAACCATGCAACGGCGTATCGATGGAAGCCGCACGCGGATTGAGGTTGAATGTGCAATGAGGGAGAAAGCCGACCATGCGGTCTTCATCGTCAACGCCTTGGTATATAACTTTCAGCGCCTCAAGCTTGTCTTGGTAGAGCGTTGCGAAACCGTCGAGCTTGATGGTGCCGACATCGCCGCCGGACCCTTTGACCCACAAAACCTTGACCGTCTGGCCGGTGAGCGGATCGGTTTCCATGACCTTGGCCGAGGTGTTGCCGCCACCATAATTGGTAATGCGCTTGTCGGCGCCAAGCAGATTGGACCGATAGAGCAGCTTGCCTGCCTCATCCAGCGTTTCGGCGTAGACATCATCCCAGCGATTGTCGAGAAGGCGGGGTTGGCCCGCTGCGGTTTGGCCCGTCATGGAAGTCCTCCCAAATGTGATTTTAAGGCCCGCCATATCGGCGAACGCTCCATCCTGTTATGGGTATCGCGCAAATTTATCGCGTGTGTCAATCATAAACGATCATAAATGTTCATTGTGCGTTGCAATATAATCTATTTTGATCGTTTATGATTGACATGTTCAATCTGTTAAGCCTAAAACTCGCTCAGGAGGACCCCATGCACGAACGCGAACGCCATCGCATTATACTCAGCGCCATACAGGAAAAGCCTGTGGTGACGGTGCAGGATATTGCCGAATTGACGGATGCGTCCGAAGCAACCATCCGGCGCGACATTGCATCCCTGCATGTCCAGGGGAAATTACGCCGGGTGCGGGGTGGGGCGGAAGCAGTACATCCTCCGCAGCAGGGCAATCTGGCGGCCCGACCGTTCAGGGTGTCGGAATCGGTCAATATCGATAAGAAACGCGCAATTGCGCGAGCCGCTGTTGAACTCTGCGAGGAAGGCGATTCGATCATCATCAATGGTGGAACCACCACCTTTCAGATGGTGCATTTCATGTCAGCGCGCCGCTTGCAGGTGATGACCAATTCCTTTGCCATCGCCGAGCATCTGGTCAAACATTCGAAATGCACGATCAATGTGCCGGGCGGCGCGATCTACCGGGATCAAAGCCTGATCCTGTCGCCTTTCGAGAATGATGCGATCCGCAATTTCTATGCACGCCGGATGTTCATCGGTGCGCAGGGCATTTCCGCGCTGGGCGTGATGGAGCCGGATGCGCTGGTGATCCAGAGCGAGCAACGGTTGATGCGCCAGGCCGACGAACTGATCGTCATGGTCGATTCGACGAAATTCACGCGGCGTTCCAGCATGATTTTATGCGGGCTGGATGCCGTATCAACCATCATTACCGATGACGGCGTGCCTGAAGAGGCAGCTCATATGGTGGAGGCGGCTGGAATAAAGCTTTTGACGGTCCGGGCTTCGACCTCGGCCGACAGGGAGGACGCCCCTTCGGTCGCTTGAGGAAGCGATACGCCGGTTGGGGCTAACGGGTTCAACATCTGGGAGGATAAAGACATGAAAATTTCAAGACGATTGTTCGGGGCGGCGGCGATTGCCTTCGTCACGACGGCGGGCATGGCGCATGCCGCCGACATGAAGATCGCTATCGTGGTGAAATCGCTCGGCAACGGTTTCTTCGAGGCAGCCAATAAAGGCGCGGAAGAGGCAGCCAAGGAACTGGGTGGCGTCAAGATCATTTATACCGGTCCGACGACAACGACGGCTGAAGGCCAGATCGAGGTGATCAATTCCCTGATCGCCCAGGGCGTCGATGCCATCGCCATTTCCGCCAATGACCCGGATGCCGTGGTTCCTGCCCTGAAGAAAGCTGCGCAGCGCGGCATCAAGGTGATTTCCTGGGATTCCGGCGTGGCGCCTGCTGGCCGTATCATGCATCTCAACCCGTCTTCGAACGAGTTGATCGGCAAGATGTGCCTGAAACTGGCCGCCGACCATCTGGCTGATGGCAAGGGCGATTTCGCCATCCTGTCGGCCACCACCACCTCGACCAACCAGAATATCTGGATTGCCGAGATGAAGAAACAGTTGAAGGATTTCCCCGGCCTCAACCTCACCACCACGGTCTATGGTGATGACCTTGCCGACAAGAGCTACCGTGAAGCCAATGGTATCCTGACCTCCCATCCGAATGTGAAGGTTATCGTTGCTCCGACCACGGTTGGCGTCTTGGCTGCCGCGCAGGCGGTCAAGGACGCAGGCAAGATCGGTCAGGTCTATGTGACCGGTCTTGGCCTGCCATCGGAAATGGCTGGCGCGATCAAGTCCGGTGCCACCAAGGAATTCGCGATCTGGAACCCTATTGATCTCGGCTATTCGGCCACCCAGATTGCCTATCATCTGGTGAAAGGTGACGCGACCGGCAAGCCCGGCAGCGAGGTTCTGGCTGGAAGAATGGGCAAGATCAAGATCGGCGACAATGGTGAAGCGGCGATGGCTGATCCCTTCGTCTACGATGCCAAGAATATCGATCAGTTCTCAAAAATCTTCTGATCCAGCAGTCCTCTATCTTGAAGTCTAAGGCAATTGAACCCGGCGGCAGCTGCCGCCGGGAACCCTTATCCGTTCCTGGTCTTTTTGGCCTGATCTGGTGCAATCGATGATGAGTGTCCAAACCACAAAGCTTGATGCAGTACCGCTCGGTGATCGCGCACCGATACTGGAGATGCGCGGCATTTCGCAGATCTTTCCGGGTGTGAAGGCGCTGGATAGCGTGAATATCGCCCTTTATCCCGGCGAGGTGACGGCATTGATCGGCGAAAATGGCGCCGGTAAATCGACGCTGGTCAAAATCCTGACGGGCATTTACCGGCCCAATGAGGGGGAGATCGTCATTGATGGTTCGCCGGTGACCTTCGCCAATGCCCAGGCTGCCATCGATGCGGGCGTGACGGCCATCCATCAGGAAACCGTGCTGTTTGATGAGTTGAGTGTTGCGGAAAACATCTTTCTCGGCCATGCGCCGAAAACCCGTTTCGGCTTCATCGACTGGAACGGCATCAACACCAAAGCCAGGGCGCTGATGGATCGGCTGGAAAGCAAGATCGATCCGACCATTAAATTGAAGGATCTCTCCATTGCCCAGCGGCATCTGGTGGCGATTGCGCGCGCACTTTCGGTTGAAGCGCGGATCGTTATCATGGACGAGCCGACGGCTGCCCTGTCACGTAAGGAAATCGATGATCTGTTTCGCATCGTTGAAGGGCTGAAGCGGGATGGCAAGGCAATCCTGTTCATCAGTCACAAGTTTGATGAAGTCTATGAAATCGCCGAAAATTACGCGGTATTCCGCGATGGGAAAATGGTCGGTGCGGGGCGACTGCAATCAACACCACAGGACGAGATCGTTCGGCTGATGGTTGGCCGGGATGTGCATGATGCTTTTCCAAAGATTGACGTTTCCATCGGCGCGGCGGTGCTTTCCGTTTCTCGCTATTGTCATGATACCGAATTTCGCGACATTTCCTTCGACTTGCGCAAGGGCGAAATCCTGGGTTTTTACGGCTTGATTGGGGCGGGGCGTTCCGAGTTATGCCAGTCGCTGTTTGGCATCACTCACCCGGCTTCAGGCACGGTGACGCTGGAGGGCAGGGCGCTCGATATTCGCTCGCCCGCTGACGCCATTGCCGCTGGCATCGTCTATGTGCCGGAAGAGCGCGGGCGTCATGGGTTGGCGCTGCAAATGCCGATTTACCAGAATATGTCGCTTCCATCGCTGGCGCGTGTTTCGGCCCGCGGCTTTCTTAAGGTTGTCAATGAGTTGGCTCTGGCACGCCACTATGCCGAGCGGCTGGACCTGCGGGCGGCGGCGCTGTCCGTGCCGGTTGGTACGCTGTCGGGTGGCAATCAGCAGAAAGTGGTGATTGGCAAATGGCTGGCCACCAAGCCGAAGGTCATCATTCTCGATGAGCCAACCAAGGGGATCGATATCGGCTCCAAGGCCGCTGTGCATGGTTTTATCTCCGAACTCGCGGCGGAGGGCCTGTCAATCATCATGATTTCCTCCGAACTGCCGGAGATCCTCGGCATGTCCGACCGGGTCATGGTGATGCGTGAGGGATTGCAGGCTGGAATTTTTGAGCGGGAGGCGCTGACACCGGAAGTTCTGGTGCGGGCGGCAACCGGCAATGCGTGAGGTTTGACAATGAAAAGCCTGCTGAAACACCGCGAGATAGCATTGGGTGTCATTATCCTCCTGCTGATCGCTGGGTTCGCCACCCGGGCAGACGGTTTTGCCTCGCCTGGCAATCTGGCGACGATCTTCAATGATACGTCGATCCTGATCATTCTGGCGCTGGCGCAGATGACTGTGATCCTCACCAAATCGATCGATCTGTCGGTTGCGGCCAATCTGGCCTTTTCCGGCATGGCGGTGGCGATGATGGATTCGAATTTTCCGGGCCTGCCGCTGGTGCTGCTGATTGGCATGGCCGTGCTGATCGGGGCGGCCCTCGGCGCGATTAATGGCTATCTCGTCTGGCTGTTGCAAATCCCGCCCATCGTCGTGACGTTGGGTACGCTGACGATTTATCGCGGCATGGCTTTCGTGCTGTCGGGCGGGGCCTGGGTCAACGCTCATCAGATGACGCCAGATTTCCTCAACCTGCCGCGCATTGTCATCATGGGGCTTCCGGTTCTGGCATGGATAGCAGTTATCGTGGTCATCGCCATGGCCGTTGTGCTGGGACGCACCACCTTTGGCCGCGCCACCTATGCGGCCGGGGGGAATGCGATGGCTGCCGTTTATGCCGGAATCGATATCGGATGGACACGTTTTCTGGCCTTCGTGCTATCAGGCGGACTTGCTGGCCTCTGCGGCTATCTCTGGGTGTCGCGCTACGCGGTTGCCTATGTGGATATTGCCAGCGGTTTCGAATTGGACAGCGTGGCAGCTTGCGTTATCGGCGGCATTTCGATCGCCGGTGGCATTGGCTCGGTCGCCGGCACCGTGCTGGGGGCTTTGTTTCTGGGCGTTATCAAGAATGCATTGCCTGTCATCGGCATTTCGCCCTTCGCCCAGATGGCAATATCGGGTGTGGTGATTGTTTTGGCCGTGGTGTTCAACGCCCGGGCCGAACGCAGAAAGGGCCGGATCATCCTGCGCGACAGGGCCGCGGGCAGTACGGTTCAGGAGGTTACGGCATGACAATGGCACCTGTTGAACAAACCCCGGCCAAGCGCCGCATTCCCGACAAGCTAGGCACCCCGATACGCCGCCTGCTGGCCAGCTGGGAAGTATTGTTGTTGGGTGTCGCAGTCGCGATTTTCATCGCCAACGCGCTGGCCTCCCCTTATTTTTTGGACGCCTGGAACCTGTCGGACGCCACCTTCAATTTCACTGAAAAGGCGATGATCGCTTTTGCCATGGCATTGCTGGTGATTGCCGGTGAGATCGATCTTTCGGTCGCTGCAATCATTGCGCTGGCCTCGACGGCCATGGGCGCCGCCGCCCAGTTGGGTGTCGGCACGCCTGGCCTGGTGATGATCGGTATCGGCGTTGGACTTTTATGCGGGGTTTTCAATGGTGTGTTGGTGGCCGGGCTGAAACTGCCTTCCATCGTCGTCACCATCGGCACGATGAGCCTGTTTCGCGGCATTTCCTATATCGTGCTTGGCGATCAGGCCTATGGAAAATATCCGGAAAGCTTCGCCTATTTCGGCCAGGGCTATGTGGCCTGGGTGTTTTCCTTCGAATTCGTCCTCTTCCTTGTGCTGGCTGCCCTGTTTGCGGTGCTGCTGCATGCCACCAATTTCGGACGTCAGGTCTATGTGATCGGCAATAATCCGCTGGCGGCAAGATTTTCAGGCATTCCGGTCGACCGGGTCAAATTCATCCTGTTTTTGCTGACCGGATTGATGAGCGGCATTGCTGCCGTTTGCCTGACGTCCCGACTAGGTTCGACACGGCCATCCATTGCCCAGGGATGGGAATTGGAAGCCGTCACCATGGTGGTGCTGGGCGGCGTATCGATTGTCGGTGGGGCTGGCACGATTGGCGGCGTGGTGATTGCAGCCTTCGTCATGGGCCTGGTGACATTTGGGCTTGGGCTGCTGAATGTGCCGGGCATTGTCATGTCAATCTTCATCGGCCTGTTGCTGATCATCACCATCGCCCTGCCAATTCTGGCGCGACGGATGCGGGATATGAGGACATGAGCATGGCAGAGACCGAAAAATATGCCTTCAAGATGCAGCTCCATCCAGGCATGGAGGCCGAATATAAAAAGAGGCACGATGCAATCTGGCCCGAACTGGTGGCGTTGTTGCATGAGGCTGGGGTCAGTGATTATTCCATCCATCTCGACCGGGAAACAAACACGCTCTTCGGCCTGCTGACCCGTCACAAAAGCCATGACATGGCCGCACTGCCTGAGCACCCGGTCATGCAGCGCTGGTGGGCGCATATGGGTGATATCATGGCCACCAATCCGGATGGGTCGCCGGTGGCTGTCGATCTCGTACCGGTATTTTACATGTCATGAGCAGTATATCCGAAACCGTCGCCGTCATCGATATTGGCAAGACCAATGCCAAGGTCGTCGTCTTGCAGGCATCGACGGGCTTGGAACTTGGCTGTCGGCGTATGCCAAATACAGTTGTCGGGGAGGGGCCTTATCCGCATTTCGATACGGACAAGCTGTGGTCCTTCATCCTGGATGCTTTGAAAACCTTCGCCGCAGGACCGGGTTTCGATGCAATTTCCATCACCACCCATGGCGCAAGTGCTGCCTTGCTTGACGGTGACGGTGAACTGGCAATGCCGGTGCTGGATTACGAATACCGCTATCCCGAAGCGATTAGTCTTGCCTATGATGCCTTGCGACCGAGTTTTGATGAAACATTTTCACCGCGCCTGCCAGGCGGTCTCAACCTCGGCGCCCAGTTGCATTACCAGAAAACGGCCTTTCCCGAGCTTTTTACCGGGGTTGCGACCATTGTCACCTATCCGCAGTATTGGGCTTTCAGACTGACCGGCGTGGCGGCGAATGAGGCGACCTCGCTGGGATGCCATACGGATTTATGGAGACCACAGCAGGGTTGTTATTCAAGCCTGGTCGAGCGGTTGGAGCTTGGTCCATATCTCGCCCCCTTGCGGTCGGCTTTTGATGCTTTGGGAGAGGTCAAGCAATCACTGGCCGAACAGATAGGTCTCTCACGTCCTGTTCCGGTCTATTGCGGCATTCACGATAGCAATGCGTCGCTGCTGCCGCATCTCTTACGACGTGAAAAACCTTTCACTGTCGTTTCTACTGGCACCTGGATCATCGGATTTGCTGTCGGCAGCACGGTCGCGTATCTCGATCCGGTTCGCGATACCTTGGCCAATGTCGATGCGCATGGCCATGCCGTACCCTCGTGCCGCTATATGGGCGGACGGGAATTCGAAATACTCGTCCAGGGATTGGAGGCCCCGGATGAGGTTGAGATCGAGCGGGCGGCAGAACAGGTGATCAGTGGTGATGTCATGCGCCTGCCAAGCGTAGTCGAGGGCTCCGGTCCTTATCCGACCCGAAACGGTGGATGGACGGTGGTGCCGGAAGGTGCGGCACAGCTCTATGCGGCAGCGAGCCTTTATGCGGCGATGATGACGGCATCGTCGCTGTCGTTGATCGGCGCGATAGGCCCTGTTCTCGTCGAAGGGCCGTTTGCCAAAAACCGTCTCTACCTTCGCGCTCTTGCTGCATGTACCGGGCGTGAGGTTGTGGTGGCTGAAGGTGGAACACCGACGGGGACCGCGGAAGGGGCGGCGCTGTTGACAGGAATGGTAGTGCCAATGCCGCGTGAGATCCATGTCGGCCCGGATCAGCTTGATTTGAAAAAGTATTTTCAGGATTTTCAGGATCGGTGCGGCGTCGTCTTTCCTGAAGCCTCCACGCCAACGTGAAGTGCGGACGATTTTACCCGCTTGGTTTGCGTTTGCCGGCTTGCTAGACATGCGGTGGTGGTGGCTTGTTCCGATAGGACCTGCCGCATCGTCATTTCAGCATGCAGATCGGAGACATCCTCATGAAATTCGTCAGTTTTACCCGACTTGGCCGGGCTGGATTCGGTGCGGTGGTCGGCGGTGGCATCGTCGATCTTACCGGTCGTCTCAGCTATGATTGCCTGACCCTAAAACAGGCGATCCTGGACGATCTCCTGGAAATCGCTGCCGACTATGCCGGTGACCGCAAACCGGAACTGGCATTTTCCGATGTTACCCTCCTGCCGGTCATTCCTGATCCCAGCAAGATCCTGTGCATCGGCGTCAATTACGTCGCCCATCGGGAAGAAACCAAACGGCCTGAAGTTGGGCATCCAACCGTCTTCATTCGCTTTGCCGATAGCCAGATTGGCCATGGCCAGCCGATCATCAAGCCGAGCCAGTCGGATTGCCTCGATTTCGAAGCCGAGCTTGCTGTGGTTATCGGGCGCGGTGGACGCAATATCACTGAGGAAGATGCCATGCAGCATATTGCCGGTTATTCCTGCTATCATGACGGTTCGGTGCGCGACTGGCAGCGCCATAGTTCACAATTTGCGCCTGGCAAGAATTTTCCAGCGACCGGTGCTTTCGGTCCGGCTCTGGTGACAGCGGATGAGGTGGAAGACTATACGCAGCTTTCCATCACGGGGCGCCTCAACGGCCAGGTCGTTCAGCAGGCGACGTTGGCCGACCTGATCTTCCCTATTCCGGCTCTAATTGCTTATCTATCCGCCTTCACACCCTTGTCGGCAGGCGATGTGATCGTCACCGGAACCCCTGGTGGCGTCGGTGAGAGACGCGAGCCGCCCTTGTTCATGAAAGCGGGCGATGTGTTTGAAGTGGATATTCCAGGTGTTGGCCTGCTGGTCAACCCGGTGATCGGCGCGCTCTAAGCCTATAGCTTTTTTCTGGGCGGGCTTTATTTGCGCCCGTCCAGAACGGCCTTTTGCGGGGACGCATTTGCCGTCACGACAAGCCACGATTGCCGCGCAGGCCACGTCTTCCCGCCCGCAAAATCGAACGGAATTTTTTTCAATTTGTAAATCATCGTTAGAACAGAGCCGGGAGCCGCGCTTTCCAGCCGTCTTTTTTGCGCTACATCATGTATTAAAGAAGGTTCGAATATTTGTAACTGCCCCTTAATTCCTATTGGTTAAGCTAGGTCAGTGAAAGGGAATGGGGATATATGTTGATCAAGCTGCAAAACAGGATCTTGGAAAAGATCGCCAGAGGCGACCCCTTGGCAGAGACCGTTGATTTCCTCTGCTGGTCTGTTGAGGCGCTTATTAATGATATTGTCTGTTCTGTTTTGACATTGGACGATACGGGGCGCCTTCAGCATCTTGCCGGCCCTTCCATTCCCGAGCATTATTCCCAGGCGATCAACGGCTTGGCTTGCGGCGAAGGTGTCGGCTCTTGCGGCACGGCGGCCTTTCGTGGTCGTCCCGTCCTGGTGACCGACATTGAGAACGATCCGTTCTGGGCTGAGTTCAAGGGCCTTGCTTTACCACTGGGTTTTCTGGCGTGCTGGTCAACGCCGATTATTTCCGATGGCCGGGTATTGGGTACGTTTGCCTTCTATTTCCGCCAAAAACGCGGTCCGAGCGAAATCGAGGAAGGCATTGTTTCCGCCTGTGTGCATCTTTGCGCCATCGGCTTGGAGCGCGAGTTGCGGCTGAAAGAGCGCAGACGGCTTGCTTATACCGATGTGCTGACGGGATTGCCAAATCGCACGGGCTTCAATGAAGCGGTGATGAATGAAGACGTGGGACGCAATCCATGGGGATTGCTGCTGGTGGATCTCGATAATCTCAAGCAGGTGAATGATACATTTGGGCACCAGGCTGGCGATGATCTGATCCGCACCGTTGGCTTGCGGTTGAAAGCGATGACCGATTGCGACACCGCATTCCGGCTCGGCGGGGACGAGTTTGCCCTGATCGTCCGCGGGGTTGATTGTGTGGATCTCGGCTACCATGCGGCTCATGTTCTGGCCGTGCTGAAAGAGCCTTGCATTTGCGCCGGCCAGACGGTTTATCCAGCCGGAACCATAGGCGGCGCGGTCGCGCGTGAGGGGCAGAGCGTTGACGATGTTCGCCAGAATGCTGATTTCGCGCTTTATGAAGCCAAGGAACGCTGTCGCGGTCAGTTTGTTGAATATTCGGTCGGCTCAGTTTCGAAAATAGCCCGGCGGTTTCGCTCTTTCCAGCAAGTGAGCGAAGCATTGCGGGAACAGCGGATCGAGACCTATTATCAGCCCGTCGTTGATCTTGCCTCCGGTTCTGTTGTCGGGTTTGAGGCTCTTAGTCGGCTTGCCAGCCGTAACGGCGATATCATTTCCGCCTCGCATTTTCATGAAGCGACCAGCGACGTTCATCTGGCCCGGGCACTGACGGCTTGTGTGTTGGAAAATGTGGCGCGGGATGCTCGCGATTGGCTGGACAGCGGACTTGAATTCGGACGTATCGGTTTGAACGTATCGGCGGGCGATTTTCTGGACGGCTCCCTGACCGAGCGGATAGTCGGCGCAATGGACAAGGTTGGTGTTGGGGTAGATCGCATTGTCGTTGAATTGACGGAGTCGATTTATCTGGGGAATCGCGAGCGCAATGTGGTGGACCAGATCAAGCAATTGCGTCAGGCGGGCATGCTTGTGGCTCTCGACGATTTTGGCACCGGTTTTGCGTCCTTGACGCATCTTCTGACCGTTCCGCTCGATATCATCAAAATCGATCGCTCTTTCATTGCCCGGTTGCTTGAGGAAGAGCCAGCATCGGTCATCGTCGGCGGGCTATTGTCGATTTCCGACCGTTTGAATTTCCGTGTCATCGCGGAGGGTATCGAAACACAGGAGCAGCGTGATTTGCTTTTGCGGCTGGGATGCGAGGAGGGGCAGGGCTATCTCTTCTCCAAGGCGGTGGATCGCAAGGAGGCGGCAGCCATGTTGCGCCGCAAGTCTCTGGACCAACTTCCATCGGTATTGCGCAGCTCTTTAAATGCACGCTTTTTCAATGACCTATCTGCTGATTCTCGGCAGCTTTGTCTGCCAATAAAACAGCCGGCTCGAACGCTTTAAGCAAACCGAGATAGGGCTTGTTGACGGGCGTGGCATAGGCATTGTTTTTAACCGTTCGCAGTCCGAGGGAAACCAGGGTCTCCGCCTGCTTGACGGCGCACGCTACGCCATCAATGACCGGGACTCCGAATTCCTCGCTCAGGGCTTCCGTCAGATCGGCCATCCCGGCACATCCAAGAATGATGGCTTCCGCGCCGTCTTGCGCCAGCGCTCTGGCAATCTCCGCCCGCAGCCGCTCCCGTGCGTTCGAGGATGGATCTTCCAGCGAGAGAACCGGAATATCGGCGGCGCGCACCTTGCAGCGGTCAGATGCGCCATAACGGCGAACGAGGTGTTCGATGGGCAACCGAGACCGCTCCATTGTCGTTACCACACTGAACTTCCGGGCAATGAAGCTGACCGTCGCAATCGCTGCCTCGCAAATACCGATGACGGGAATACCGGCCAATGCACGGGCGGCATCAAGGCCAGTGTCATCGAAACAAGCGATAATTGCGGCATCCGCGCCCTGTTTTTCCCCGTCGGCGAGTTCCATCAGCAGGCCAGGAACAGCCAGCGCCTCGTCATAATAGCCTTCGATGGAGACAGGGCCCATTTGCGAGGTGCGTGGCAGGATTTCGGTTCCTGCATGGGCAACGCGGCGGGCCGCGTCCGCAGCGGTCGCTGTCATGCTTGCGGTTGTATTGGGATTGATAAGCAGAATGCGCATGAAAATCCGATCGAGGGTTGCCCACTCAGGCATGGCCACGAGGCCGGCTGACCCGGCGAATGAGGAAAATCGTCAGGGCAATGACCAGAAAGGAAAACACCGTCGTCACCGTACCCAGCGCATAGAGAACCGGTGTGGTGACATTGGTCGTCATGCCGTAGATTTCCAGTGGCAGGGTGTTGAAGCTGCCTGACGTCATCAGCGTTCGGGCGAATTCGTCATAGGAGAGCGAAAAGCCAAACAGGCCAACACCAATCAGGCTGGGCGCGATCATCGGCAGTAAAACGTAGCGAAACGTTTGCCATGAGGATGCGCCAAGGTCGCGGGCCGCCTCTTCATAGGCGGGTGAAAAGCGGTTGAAGACAGCGAACATGATCAACACACCAAAGGGCAGGGTCCAGGTCAAATGCGCGCCGAAGGCGGAACTGTACCAGCTTGGCTGGAAGCCCAATTGCTGGAAGACGACTCCGATGCCGAGCGAAATGATGATCGACGGCACGACCAGGCTGGCAACGGCCAGATAGAACAGCACTGTTGCGCCATGGAATTTGCGGCGAAACGCCAGGCCCGCCAGCAGCGACACCAGTACGGTGACCGCCATCACCATCAACCCGAGTGTGATCGAACGTTTGATGGCGCCGCCAAAATCGCCGACGGCCTGGGTTTCGAATAGATTGGCGAACCAATGCAGCGAGACACCATTGAGCGGAAAGGTCAGGCCACCATTTTCTCCCTGGAACGACAGGATGAGGATCGCCGAGAGCGGCCCATAGAGAAACAGCACGAAGAGCGCAAAGAATATAGCGAGCAGATAGAATTCGCGGCTGCGTTTTTCCCTGATCATGGCTTACAGCTCCTTGCGGATATCGACGATGCGCAAGATCCCCGCGACCATCAGCAGGACGAGGATCAGCAGCACCACGGCATTGGCGGCGGCGGCTGGATATTGCAGCAGCGACATCTGGTTCTTCATGATCAGCGCTACCGAGGCGCTCTGGCCGCCGGACATCACTTGCACCGTCGAAAAATCGGCCATGGTCAGGGTGACGACGAAAATCGTGCCGATAGCCATGCCGGGCTTGGCCAGCGGCAGAATGACATTGGTGAGGATTTGCAGGCTCGAAGCACCTGCGTCCCTTGCGGCTTCCACCAGCGCCTTGTCGATCCGCATCAGCGTATTGAAGATCGGCGTGACCATGAACAGGGTGTAGAGATGTACCATGGCCAGCACCACGGCAAAGTCTGAATAAAGTAGCCACTCCAGCGGCTGGGGAATGATGCCGGTCCCGACCAGCGCCTGGTTGACCAATCCATTGCGGCCCAGAACCGGAATCCAGGAAATCATCCGGATGATGTTCGAGGTCAGGAACGGCACGGTGCAGATCAGGAAAAGCACGCTCTGCATGGCGGCGCTACGGATGTGGAAGGCGAGAAAATAGGCGACCCAAAAACCGATGAACAGCGTCAGGAGCCAGACAATAGCGGCGAATTTCAGCGTGTTCAGATAGGTTTTCCAGGTGACCCAGGAACCAAGCGTTTCCGCATAATTGAAGGTGACAAAACCGGGATACATCTGGGCGAAGTCATAATCCCAAAAGCTGACAATGACGATCATCAGGATTGGCAACAGTAGGAAGCCGCCGAGGATAAGCGCCAGGGGGGCTGCTTGAAGATAGGCTGTCAGCCAGGCAGGCACGCGGATTTCGCGCCTTGGCTTTGGCTTGCCGACGCCTATAAACCGCACTGTTGCCATCGCTCGTCTCCCTGTCGTCTTTGGGGCTGCCGTATGTCTTCCCCGCGAACGGGGAAGACATGGTTTCTATGGATATGATCAGGCGGCGATGAACTCGTTCCAGCGTCGAACCATGTAACGGTCCTCGTCCATGACGGAATTCCAGCAGGCAACCTTGCCCATGCGCTCTTCGAAGGAGCCGCCGTCGCGTACGGCACCGGCCTTTTCCATCACCTTGCCTTCAGGAGACATGATGTCGCCCTGGGCTGGCTTGCCTTCGATCCAGTAACCCCATTCATCCGCGGACATGAAGTTCTTGGCGGTTTCCATGCAGGCCGAATAATAGCCCTGGCGGTTCAGGTAGCCGCCGACCCAGCCGGACGTGTACCAATTGATGTATTCATAGGCCGCATCGAGCTGCGCGCCTTTCAGATGCGCCGCAAGACCCAGCCCGCCGCCCCAGGCGCGGTAGCCTTCCTTCAGCGGTTGATATTTGCAGGCGATGCCCTTGGAGCGGACAGCGGCAACGGCTGGCGACCACATGGATTGGATGACGACTTCGCCCGAAGCCATCAGGTTGACGCTTTCATCGAAGCTCTTCCAGAAGGCGCGGAACTGGCCGCTCTGCTTGGCCTTGATCAGGAAATCGATGGTCTTGTCGATCTCGGCCTTGGTCATGTTGCCCTTGTCGGCATATTTGATATTGCCCATGGCTTCCATGATCATCGCGGCATCCATTATTCCGATCGATGGAATGTTGAGGATCGACGTCTTGCCCTTGAAAGCGGGGTCCATGATATCGGCCCAGCTGGTGATGTCGCGGCCAACGAGGTCTGGGCGAATGCCGAGCGTGTCGGCATTGTAGATGGTCGGCACCATCGTCATCCATTCGGTCGGAGCCTTGGCGAAGGTTTTCGCGCCGGGCTTTTCGACGAAGCCGACGGTGTGTGGCGCTGTGCCCTGGGCAATGACGCTTTCCGGCTTCAGTTTGCCGTTGATGAACAGCGGTACGATCTTGTCGTAATATTTGAGCTTCTTGACTTCCATCGGCTGCAAGACGCCTGATGGGAAGACTTTCTTGGCGATCCAGTATTCGACATCGGCAATGTCATAGGAGTTCGGCTGGGTCACGGCGCGCTGGGCGGCGGCGTCAGAATCCGTCGCCGTCATTTCCAGGGTGATGCCGAGGTCGGCCTTGCACTTTTCGGCGATGGCATTGATGTTTGAAACGCCGGTGCCAAATTGACGAAGGGTGATCTTGGTCTGCGCCCAGATGGTCGGAAAGCCAGTGATGGCGCCGGAACCGGCGGCAAGACCCGCTGCGGCGGCCCCCGTCTTCAAAATCGAACGGCGGGTCACGCCGGATTTTGGCTTTTTGGTATCAGTCATGGAAGTTCTCCTCTGGTTATTGGTTGATTATTTCAGCGCCGGTTTGCCGAGAACGATGGCGTCATCGGCCTCCCAGCAAACGGCAATGGCTTCGCCTACCTTGACCGGATGTGCGTGGAAGGCGGCATCGGTCAGGATGGCGGTAAAGTCTTCGATGCCCGCACCGCTCAGCATCAGCTTCACGGTGGAACCTCGATATTCGACATTGGTGACAGAGCCGGTGAATCCGAGGCCCGGGACCTGGCTCTGGCCAATCCGCACATGGTCAGTGCGCACCGCTATGTCGGCGGGTTCGCCGATGGCGGCTTTGCCGGAAGCTGCGAAATCCGCCCCGCCTGCGACTGATATCATCGCGATCTCATCGGAAACGCTCGTGACTCGGCCTGAAATGACATTGTGATCGCCCATGAAACGAGCGACGAATGCTGAGGCCGGGCGCTCGAATACGGTGCGGGGATCGGCAGCCTGTTCGATGCGGCCATCGTTCATGATAACGATCAGGTCGGCGAGCGCCATGGCCTCTTCCTGGCTATGGGTCACATGCACGAAGGTGATGCCGAGCGAGGTCTGGAGTTTCTTCAACTCGGCTCGCATGCGGATTTTCAAAAATGGATCGAGTGCTGACAAAGGCTCGTCCAGAAGAAGCGCTTCCGGATCGGTAATCAACGCGCGTGCCAGCGCCACACGCTGCTGCTGTCCGCCGGAAAGCTGGGCGGGGCGCCGGTCCGCATAGGCCTCCAGTTGCATCAATTGCAGCATCTCCATCGCCTTGGCGCTGCGGGTGGCTTTGTCGATACCCTTCATTTTCAGGCTGAAGGCGACATTTTCGGTGAGGTCGAGATGAGGAAACAACGCGTAGGACTGGAACATCATCGCTGTGCCGCGCGCGGCGGGCGCGAGATCGGTGATGTTGGTGTTGCCCAGCAGGATATCACCTGTCGTGACGGTCTCGTGTCCGGCAATCATCCGTAACGTCGATGTCTTGCCGCAACCGGAAGGGCCGAGTAGGCAGCAATAGGTGCCAGCTGGAATTTTCAGGCTGATGCTGTGGACGGCTGTCGTATGGCCGTAAACCTTGGTAACGGCGGCAATATCGATGGCGGCGGCTTGTTTCATGCTGCGATCCCTTGATGACCGCTGCTTTACATGCATCTTACGTGCCAGATGCTTGTGGCCTTTGGAAAACCTAGAAAATCCTGTCGGCTTCCACTGAATACCCATGGAATTTTTCGGGTCGTCATCACTGTTGCGCAAAAATCGTGCGATTGTTTGCATTAATTGGTCAAATTGTACGCAATAGATTTTTTGCCTGTCAGCAATCAGTGACTTTCCGAGTTTGTCAGTTCAATGTACAAAGGCAGGCATCAGCACGGGTGACGCTATGAAGCTTGACGAAAAAATCAGTTTTCACGATTCAAATTTGGAAGACCGTGCGTTCACCATCCGCGAATCCCTACGAAATGCGATTATCGACCGGCGTTTAACGCCCGGAACCAAGCTTTCCGAGGCGGAAGTGGGCCTTCTGTTCGATGTCAGTCGCACCGTTGTGCGCAGTGCTCTGCAAATGCTTGCATTCGAAGGGTTGATAAAGACGGAACGAAATAGGGGTGCTTTTGTATCCAATCCGAGCCCCGAAGAAGCAGTGCAGGTGTTCGCCTGCCGCCGAATGATCGAACCTGGTATTGTTCTGGCAGCTGTCGAGCGGCTGACGGAGGACGATCTGGTTGCTTTTCGTGCCCAGTTGGAAGATGAACAACGCCATCTGCACCAGCGCGGGCCTGCGGCGAGGCGCGCCGAAATAAAGGCCTCGGGCGATTTCCATCTGATGCTGGCCAAAGTTGCCGGCAATGCCATCCTGCAAAAATTCATGGATGAACTGGTGGCCCGATCATCGTTGGTCATCGCCCTTTATGGTGGATCTGGCGTTTCCAGTTGCGGTCATAATGAGCATGAACAGATACTTGAGGCTCTTGTGCGGCGGGATGCCAAGCATGCAAGTGCGCTGATGCTGCATCACATTGATCATATCGAAGCGGATCTGGATTTGCGGGTGCGGGAAGGTTTGGCATTGAAGGACGCCTTGGGACTTTAGCGCCCTTTTGGCCTTTTTATGGTCGAGTTGTCAGGCTCAAGTCAGCGTTTAATGTTTCAGGTGCTAGTCAGGCAAGGATGCGAGATCGTAGATCTTGAATTTGGTATTGGAGAGAATAGTCTGTCCTGGGCAGCGATTCCACCGCCTGACAGATCAAAATAGTGCGGCGGGTTTTTGAAATGCTCTATCCAGTGAGGTTCGTCTATCGTCGGTCCTCGGTTAAATTCGGCAGTACGACCATGCGGTCATTTCAACTGTCCAGGTTGACGAGGCCCTATCTCGGCGACAAATACCGGTTTGAAATGGCGGCCCTGCCGAACAAGCGAATACCTGGATTGCAAATGCTATGGGCTAGCCTTCAGCCTAAAGATGCGATTTATGTGTTTACCAAGCGTGCGGCGCTTTCCATTGGCGCATCGGCGCTGGAAATTCTGCATGGCCGAAGCCGGGGCATATGTTTTGACTATGTCGATACGCCCCTGGATAAGATGGTTTTCAATCATGTCGATATGCATCTCGCCAGTTCACATATGGCGCGTGATGCGATGCACGCCAGACTGACAAACACGCCTGGTGCAAAAGGGCAGGTTGGACTGCTGCTGCATGGTGCCGATGAACGCATCTACGCCATGGGCAACCAGCGCCGTACCGATTATCGCGCCGGTTATTTCGGCTTTCTGAAGAATACCGTCAGGACGCCTCAAATTGAAAAATCAGTCGATTTTCATGACGCGGCTTTCAGCGATTCCATGCGCCAGATCATCGCGCGTATGGGTGACTATAGTTTGCATTACTGCATTCGCGCGCCCCAGACGGAGACGTTGGCGAGGTGTTATAAACCCTTTACCAAGGGTGTGATCGCGGCGGCCTGTGGTGCAAATGTGCTGGTGAATGCGGCTCAGGACGATGCCCTTGCATTTCTGGGTGAGGATTATCCCTATCTCGTCCAAGGAGAAGGGGAGGACGAGATTATCGAGGTTTTGCAACGGGCGCGAAGCACCCATGGTAAAAATGATTGGCTGCGCGCCCGCCGCGCAATGGATCATTTTCTGGATCAAGTCAGCCCAAAAGCAATGGCTATGCAGATGGATGAAATATTTACGACTTTGCTGAGATAATAAAGTCTTGCTAAACCGGTCAGATGTGATCGGAATTATATGAAATTGTAATAACTGCTGGATGGTCTAGGTCTGGGATCGGCGGGGGTTGGAAATGGAGAATAAGCGTAGAGATCATCGTGTCCGAACCTTACAAGCGGCGCGCATAATCTTGAAAAACGGGTTTTCGACCTTTAGCTGCACCGTCAAGAATATTTCGTCCGGTGGCGCGAAGCTGGCTGGAGATAATTTTGTCAATGTTCCCGATGAATTCGATTTACTGATGGATGGCGGGCGCAAGGTCCATTGTGTCGTCCGGTGGCGGAAGATAACGGAAATCGGCGTGGAATTCGCCTGACCGGCATTCAACAGCGTCCCACAGGTGGAAAAATTCGATAGCAGGCCATGATTGAGTTCAACAGCAGTGCTGTCGATATTGCCCGCGACCTTATCGGCGCTGAGCTTTTCGTGGACGGTGTCGGCGGCATGATCGTCGAAACCGAGGCCTATGAACGCGATGATCCGGCATCCCATAGCTTTCGAGGACTCACACCGCGCAATAATTCGATGTTTGGTCCAGCCGGACATGTCTATGTCTACCGTTCCTACGGCATCCACTGGTGCTTGAATATCGTTTGCCGGCCCGGCAGTGCGGTTTTGATCCGGGCGCTCGCGCCAAGCCACGGCTTGGATGTCATGCAAGCGCGGCGTGGCAACGTGGCGCCACGTTTTCTATGCGCCGGGCCGGGCCGTCTGGCCCAGGCTTTGGGCATCACCGTTCAACACAATGGCTTGCCTCTCGCCTTGCCACCATTTCAGCTTGAGCCTGCCAAAATCTGTCCAAGCGTGGTGATCGGTCCTCGCATTGGCATTACCAAAGCGGTCGATCACCCCTGGCGCTTTGGTTTGGCGGGGTCTAAATTTCTAAGCAAGCCTTTTCCTGCTGTCCTCTAGCGCCATATCCGCCAGACGGATTATGGTTTCGCGTTGATGAGCATGCAAACGACTGGATAAGCTGATGGTGCTGGTACTGGATGCAGTAAAAAAAACATACCGCACATCGGAAGGTCCTTTGGAGGTTCTCAAAGGTGTCAGCCTGACCCTGGCCGCAGGGCGAACCATGGCATTGACTGGGGAATCCGGCAGCGGAAAAAGTACATTGCTTCATCTGGCGGGCGGGCTGGACAGCGCCGATGCCGGGAAGCTTTGCGTGGATGGGGAAGATATCGATGCGCTCGATGATAAAGGTCGCGCCCGGTTGCGGCGTGGCACAGTCGGGTTGATTTTTCAGCAGTTCAACCTGATCCCTTCGCTGGATGTACGAGCCAACCTGGCCTTTCATGCTCGGCTGGGTGAGCGTTACGATGGCCGATGGCAGACGGAATTGACGGAACGTTTGGGGCTTTCTGCGCTTCTGACGCGCTATCCCGAGCAACTCTCCGGCGGCCAGCAACAGCGTGTCGCCATCGGTCGGACACTTGCTGTCCGGCCAAAACTGGTTCTGGCCGATGAGCCGACGGGCAATCTTGATGAAGAGACAGGCAATGCGGTTATGGCCTTGATGCTATCCCTGGTACGGGAGACGGGGGCAGCCCTGTTGATGGTGACACATTCCCCTCGGTTGGCTGTCATGCTGGATGAAAACCTGCATTTGCGTGCCGGGCGGGTGGCCTGATGCTGCGCACGGCTTTTCTGGCTTTGCTGTCGCATTGGCGGCGCAAGCCGCTTCAATTGGCCATGCTGCTCCTCGGTTTGTCGCTGGCGACAGCACTTTGGTCGGGGGTGCAGGCGATCAATGCGGAGGCGCGGGCCTCTTATGCGCGGGCGGCCGCGATGCTTGGGCAAAATCGCCTGTCGGATATCCAAAGCAAGGATGGCAGGCCCATCCCCATCTCGACCTATGTCGCGCTGCGGCGGGCGGGGCTGCTGGTTTCCCCGGTTCTTGAAGGAGAGATGCGACTTGGCACGTTTCGCCTGCGGTTGATCGGCATAGATCCCCTAACGATCCCGTCGGTCGCCCAGCCAGTCGATTTGCGCGGCGATGGCAATATCAATCGTTTCCTGCTTCCACCGGGGCAGATCGCGGTTTCGCAAGCGACCGCAGATGCCCTCCAAGGGCAATCGCTGCCGCCCCTTGATATCGTCAAGGATATTCCTTTTGCAACCGGGTTTACCGATATCGGCAGGGCGCAAGCCTTGCTGGCAAAACGCGATGGGTTGACCCGGTTGATCGTCTCGCCGGAACAGCCGATTTCGCAACAGCAACTGGCGGTATTGGCGCCTGAGCTGCGCTTGAAATCCCCTGATGGCGAAGGGGATCTTGCACGATTAACGGACAGTTTTCATCTCAACCTGACGGCCTTCGGACTGCTGTCTTTCGTGGTCGGACTGTTCATCGTCTATGCCGCGGTGCGGCTGGCTTTCGAACAGAGACGGCCCACCTTTCGCACACTTCGATCTCTCGGTCTCTCGGCCAGCGCACTCATGCTCCTGCTTTTCCTGGAACTGCTGGTCTTTGCATTGGCTGCGGGCGTCGCGGGCGTGGCGCTTGGCTATGTCGTAGCCTCTGCCTTGCTGCCGGATGTGGCACTGACACTAAGGGGCCTTTACGGCGCCGATGTTCCTGGCACGCTGGCTTTTCGGCCCCAATGGTGGGCGACAGGCATCGGTATTGCCGTGGTCGGCACGCTGGCGTCCGCCGGGCAAAGCCTCTGGCAGGTCTGGCGCATGCCCTTGCTGGCCCCGGCCCAACCCCGCGCCTGGGCCATCGCATCGGAGCGTGCCTGGTTTCTCCAGGCGCTGGCGTCCGCCGTGCTATTTGCGGTGACGCTGATCTTGATGAAATTCGGCAATGGCTTGGTGGCTGGTTTTGCTACACTGGGAGCGCTTTTACTGGCCTCGGCTCTGGCCCTGCCAGTCATTCTGGTGCCTGTCCTTCGGTTAATGCAGGTGCTGGCAAAACGACCGGTTTGGCAATGGTTCTGGGCCGATACCCGCCAGCAATTGCCCAGCCTTTCCCTAGCTTTGATGGCGCTTCTTCTGGCGTTATCGGCAAATGTCGGGGTTGGAACCATGGTGTCCAGCTTTCGTCTGACCTTTGTCGGCTGGCTCGATCAAAGACTGGCCGCTGAGCTTTACGTGACGGCGCGCAACGATGGCGAGACCGAGCGTTTGCAGGCCTGGCTTGCCCCTCGGGTGAAGGCTGTGCTGCCGATCTGGAATACGCAAGGAGAGGTCGGCAGCAAGACAGTTGTCATTCATGGCGTGGTCGATGATGCGACCTACCGCGATCACTGGCCGATGCTTGCCGCCACGCCGGATGTCTGGGACAGGTTAGCCCTAGGTGAAGGGGCCTTGATCAATGAACAGATGATGCGCCGCGAGGGCTTGGCGGTGGGTGATGAGATCACGCTGCCCGGTGGCTGGAAGCCCCGTATTCTCGGTGTCTATTCCGATTATGGCAATCCCAATGAGGATGTGATCGTCGCTCAATCGGAATTGGTCAGCCGTTTTTCCGATCTTTCGCGGTTGCGGTTCGGGCTGCGGATACGGCCAGAACAGACCAGCGCCCTGCGTGAGGCTTTAATGACTGAATTCGGCTTGCCGCCCGACAACGTCGTGGATCAGGCGGTGATCAAGGCGCGATCACTGGCGATTTTCGAAAAGACCTTCGCCGTTACAGCCGCTCTCAATGTGTTGACGCTGGGGGTCGCGGGGCTTGCGATGTTTGCCAGCCTCATGACACTGTCAGGCATGAGGCTGCCCCAGATCGCTCCGGTCTGGGCAATGGGTCTGACCCGTCGCGCGATAACCGGGTTGGAACTTGCCCGTACTCTTATCCTCGCAGGCTTTACACTCGTTGCCGCGCTGCCTGTGGGACTTGGACTGGCCTGGGTTTTGTTGGCTGTGGTCAATGTCGAGGCCTTTGGTTGGCGCTTGCCAATGCATGTGTTTCCAGTCCAGTGGCTATGGTTGGGAGGGTTTGCACTGTTGGCCTCGCTGCTCTCGGCACTGATCCCACTTGCTGGTATTGCCCGATTGAAGCCATCGGATTTATTGAAAGTCTTTGCCAATGAACGCTAACATTCGTCGGTTCATGATTTTCGTTCTGGCGCTGCTGCTTGGCGGTAATCCGGTTTTCGCCCAGGGCTTTGCCGGTCTTGGTGCGAAGGCTGGCGATGGTTTCGCCTTGCCGCAGCCAGGCCAACCGCTTGCGTTTCCAATGGATCATGGCCCGCACCAGAATTACCGGATCGAGTGGTGGTATGTGACAGCCAATCTGACCGGGCCGGATGGGCGTGATTACGGAGTCCAATGGACGCTGTTTCGTTCAGCATTGAAACCGGGCGAGGCGGAGGGCTGGAACAGTCCACAAATCTGGATGGGCCATGCGGCCTTGACAACGAAGGACCATCATTACGCTACGGAAAAGTTTGCGCGTGGAGGAATAGGTCAGGCGGGCGTGGCGCTTGGGCCGTTTTCCGCCTGGATCGATGATTGGTCGCTCACGACAAGACCACAGACCGTAAACACTGGCGATGCCCTGTCCTCCTTGACCATGAAGGCCAAGGGCGCCGATTTTTCCTACGATCTCGCCCTGCAGGCCACAGGTCCTCTGGTGGCGCAGGGAGATCATGGCTACTCTGTGAAATCAGCGGAAGGGCAGGCGAGCTATTATTATTCCCAGCCCTTTTATGAGGTGAACGGTATCTTGAACCTGCCTGACGGCCCTGTCCCTGTGACGGGCAAGGCTTGGCTGGATCGGGAATGGTCTTCGCAGCCTCTTTCCGCCGACCAGAAAGGCTGGGATTGGTTCTCCCTCCACTTCGATGACGGCGCAAAACTGATGGGTTATCATCTGCGTGGCAAGGGTGACGATTATACCGTCTCCACCTGGATCACGCCACAGGGTGTGCCGGAGCCAATGCGCCCCGGTGCGCTCAAGCTGACGGTGGTAAAACAAACGCAGGTTGCGGGTCGCACCATGCCAGTGGAGTGGCAACTGGAACTGCCCGAAAAAGCCATGTCGATCCGCACCACGCCCGTAAACGCGCAAAGCTGGATGCCACTGGCGTTTCCCTATTGGGAAGGCCCGATCCGCTTTTCGGGCAGCCATGCTGGTACCGGTTATCTTGAAATGACCGGATATTGAACCCAAACGGTCTTCTGGTCATATGGCATGCGCTTTGCTTTCTGGTATTTACAGTAGGTCGTACGACCGGCCCATGATAATCATGGGGTCGGATTGGCATGGGCAGGCGTATCGAGCATTTGCACGCTCCGTCTGGCAAGGAGAACGGTGATGGCATCTTATTCGATCATCCTTGGGCGGCAACGCCATGTATTTGACGATCTGAAAAGTCTGATGGCCTGTGCTTCCCCACCGAAGTCCGGGGATCAATTGGCCGGGATTGCCGCAAGCAGCAATGAGCGCCGGGTCGCGGCCCGCTATGTGCTTGCCGATCTTCCCTTGAAGACTTTTCTTCAGGATATGCTGATTCCCTATGAGATCGACGAGGTTACCCGGTTGATCATCGATAGCCATGACGTCGCAGCGTTTGCGCCTGTCTCCCATATGACCGTTGGTCAATTTCGTGACTGGCTGCTGTCTTATGAGGCAACAAGCGAAGTTCTGGCAGCGCTTGCCCCCGGACTGACACCGGAAATGGTAGCGGCTGTTTCCAAGCTGATGCGTAATCACGATCTGATCACGGTTGCGGCGAAATGCAGTGTTATCACCGCATTTCGCTCGACAATCGGGCTTTCGGGCCGGCTTTCCAGTCGGTTGCAGCCCAACCATCCGACCGACGATCCGGAGGGGGTGGCTGGCTCAACCTTGGATGGTCTGCTCTATGGTGTTGGTGATGCGGTGATCGGCATCAATCCGGCCAGTGATAATCTCGAAGCCTGTACAAGGTTGATGCATCTGTTCGACAAACTCAGAGACCGCTTCGAAATACCGACGCAGTCCTGTGTCCTGACCCATGTAACAACCTCGATCCAGGCGATCGAGGCAGGCGCCCCGCTCGATCTCGTCTTTCAATCGGTGGCGGGGACGCAGGCTGCTAACAAGGGTTTTGGCGTCGATCTCGCGGTTTTACGTGAGGGGCGCGAGGCCGCGCTGTCGTTGAAACGTGGCACCGTTGGTGACAATGTCATGTATCTGGAGACCGGGCAGGGCAGCGCGTTGTCGGCTGATGCCCATCACGGCGTCGATGAACAGACGTTGGAGGTTCGGGCTTATGCCGTGGCGCGGGAGGTCAAGCCGCTGCTGGTCAATACAGTTGTCGGCTTCATTGGGCCGGAATATCTTTATGATGCCAAGCAGATTATTCGCGCCGGTCTTGAAGATCATTTCTGCGGCAAATTGCTCGGCGTGCCGATGGGCGTCGATGTCTGCTATACCAACCATGCCGAAGCTGATCAGGATGACATGGACAACCTGATGGTGCTCCTGACCGTAGCGGGCGTGAACTTCCTGATTGCCGTGCCGGGTGCAGACGATGTCATGCTCAATTATCAAAGCCTGTCCTATCATGATATTGTCGGTCTTCGTCACCAGTTCAACCGTCCGCCCGCGCCGGAGTTCGAAGCCTGGCTGAAGCGGATGGGGATGATTGATCGATCCGGTCGACTGGCGCCATTGCCCCAATCCAATGCTTTTTCTCGTAACCTTCTATCTTACAAGGCATCGGCATGAGCAATTCCGTCGATTTCGACCCGTTTGCAAGGTTTCGCAGCGCCACTCGGGCGCGCATAGGCCTTGGCCGTGCAGGCGATGCGATGCCAACACAGGCCGTTCTGGAGTTTCAACTGGCCCATGCCAGGGCGCGCGATGCCGTCCACGGAGAAGTGGATTTCGAGAAACTGGCGACAGCGCTGGCACCCGTTAAAACTGTTCTGGTTCATTCCTTGGCAAAAGATCGGGCGACATATCTGACGCGCCCCGACCTTGGACGTATGCCGGATAGCCATGACCTTCCGGCACCGGGCAAGACCTACGAAATTGCCTTCATCATCGCGGATGGCCTTTCTGCTGCCGCAGTGGAGCGCCATGCCGCATCGGTCTATGAGGCCACGGTGCGCCGGCTCGGAGGGTTTTCAGTCGCCCCGGTCGTCCTTGGAAAGCAGGCGCGTGTCGCTTTCGGTGATGAAGCCGCGGCGGCCTTCGGCGCGCAAGTTGCTATCGTTCTGATTGGAGAGCGGCCGGGTCTTAGCGTTCCTGATAGTCTTGGCGCGTATATTACGTTTGGGCCGCGTAAAGGACGGCGCGATAGTGAGCGCAACTGCATTTCCAATATTCATGACGACGGATTGTCTTATGAATCGGCGGCGGAAAAGATTTCCTGGCTGGTGAAGGAGGCCTTACGGTTGAAACTCTCAGGTGTCGACCTGAAGGAAAACGCCGTGGATGGTATCTCACTCCCGCATGGCGCGAAATCGTTGACCTAAATAACTGATAAAAAATAATTTTAATCTCTGAGTACTTTGATTAGCCCAGCTTTTCTTCAGCTTCTGGGGCTGACTTGACGCGACTCGCTGCATGCGGCACATTTACGATGAAACGTTCGATATGTCTTTTGTTGCCGTAACAAGCTGTGTATGCTGTTAATTTTCCGCTGGTGCGTATATCATTCCGGAAGAGAATCAGTCAGTTTGCGCGGTGACGAAAGTTTAGGCGGATGCAAGCGTGGAATGGTCGAACCGTTCGACGCTAAGTCAGGCGCTTTATCGGGAGAATGATCATGGCGGTTGCGTCCAGCACGGCGACTGAACAACAGGAGACGAATTTGCGCCCCGCCGATGAGACCATTGCCGAAGACGCGCGCGCCCTTTCAGCCCAGCTGAAGGCCATGCGGGAGCGGTTGTTTGCGCCATCGTCGCGCAAAACCCTGCGGACTTTCACATCTGGGGAGGCGGCACGTCTCGTAGGAGTCTCGGACGGCTATTTGCGGCAATTGTCGCTTGCCGGTGAAGGCCCTGCGCCAGTCGTTGGGGCAGGGGGGCGCCGTTACTATTCGCTCTCTGATATTGACGCTCTGCGCCATTACCTGGCGGAACAGGCGATGATAAAAGGCAATGTTTCCAAGGCCCGTTCCTATGTGAAATGGCGTGATGCCGAACGTGGCGAGCATTTGCAGATCATTTCCGTGACAAATTTCAAGGGTGGCTCCGGTAAAACCACCTCGGCCGTCCATCTGGCGCAATATCTGGCCATGACCGGGCACCGGGTTCTAGCGGTCGATCTCGATCCGCAGGCATCACTGTCGGCTTTGTTCGGCTATCAGCCGGAACTCGATCTGGTCGGCAATGACACGATTTATGGCGCCATTCGCTACGACGATGAAGTCAGGCCGTTGCGGGAGATCATCCGCAAGACCTATTTTCACAATCTCGATTTGCTGCCCGGCAATCTGGAATTGCAGGAATTTGAGCATGTGACGCCGCGTGCTTTGGCGGAGCGAAAGACGGGCGATGCCAAGAGCCTGTTTTTCGCCCGTGTCCAGAATGCCTTGCACAGCGTGGCGGATGATTATGATGTCGTGGTCATCGATTGCCCGCCGCAGCTTGGGTATCTGACATTGTCGGCGCTTTGTGCATCGACATCGGTGATTGTCACCGTACATCCGCAAATGCTGGATGTGGCGTCCATGAGCCAGTTCCTGTTCATGACATCGGATCTTCTCGGGGTCGTGCGTGAAGCGGGCGGCACGCTGAATTTCGACTTTCTGCGCTATCTTGTGACCCGGTTTGAGCCGAATGATGGCCCTCAGGCGCAAATTGTCGGTTTTCTGCGGTCGCTGTTCGGGGAACGAGTGTTGACCTCTCCGATGGTCAAATCCACGGCGATTTCCGATGCCGGATTGACCAAACAGACGCTTTACGAAGTCGGGCGCGAGAATTTCAGTCGCGGTACTTACGACCGGGCGATTGAAGCGCTGGAATCGGTAAATGCCGAAATCGAACAGTTGATCCACACGGCGTGGGGACGCAAAGAATGATTGGAAAAAACCGAAAAAGCGAGTTGCGCGCGCTGTTTTCCGATCCAGGATCGGGGGCAAGTTCAGAGACTGCGGAACCCTCTGTTTCGCAACCAACGACGTCCGGCGAACCGCGTAGCGCAGACACTGTTGAAGAACAGCCCCCCGCAGCGCCCGTGGCGCGCGCAGCCTCCGGGGCGATAAAGGCAATGGGATTGACGTTGTCCTCCATCACCAGAGAGGCGGAGGAAGCGCGTGCGTTGCGCCAGGCGATTGACGAGGGCGAAAGGGTCATTTCGCTTGCTACGGATAAGATCGATGCGTCCTTCGTTTCAGATCGTCTGAGTGATGAGGAACGAGACGATCCCGATTTCATCGCGCTGGTTTCCAGTATGCGCGAGAGTGGCCAGCAGGTTCCGATCCTCGTGCGGCGTCATCCTCTTAATGATGACCGCTATCAAGTTGCCTATGGTCACCGTCGCTTAAGTGCTGCCAAGCGCCTCGGTATCGCGGTCAAGGCGCTTATCCGGCCCTTGAGCGACGACGAGCTTGTGCTGGCGCAAGGCAAGGAAAATGCCGAGCGACGCAATCTCACCTTCATTGAGCGTGCCTTGTTTGCCAAGGCGTTGGCCGATCGTGGTTTTGATAGAAAAGTCATCGGTGAAGCGCTTTCGGTGCAAAAAAGCGAGTTGTCGCGGCTTATTCAGGTCGCGGAAAGCGTACCAGAGCGCTTTGCTCGTGCCGTTGGACCAGCTCCGAAGGCGGGTCGCGAGAGATGGATGGCACTTGGCCAATTGCTTTCGAGCGAGCAGGGGCAGGTGAAAGCGGCTGGATTGGTGTCTACAGACGGATTTCGGATCGCAGCCACAGATGAGCGGTTTCAAAAACTATTCGATACGCTGTCCGGTAAGGCTCCCGTGGAGCGCCCAGAACCTGAGGACATCAGGGGGCCAGATGGCCGTGTCTTCGCCCGTATTGGACGGCAAGGGCGGCGGGTAAAGATTGAATTTCTGGCGGAGGCCAATCCGGGGTTTGTCGATCAGTTCGAAACGCGTCTGGCGGCGGCTTATGCCGCCTATTTGGACGGCGAACACGACTAGAATGGGTTTGCATCCGGCTTTTGCTGGATGCTTTAGACCTGCGTTTTTGCAGCAATGCTGCATGGCCCTTAAATCCCAAGGGATTTTAAGAGGACACTATGCAGAGGTTACAACGGGTTATGGCGCGTTGTGTTTTATCGAACGCAAGACGCCGTAAAGTGCAACGAGAAGGAAGCAATACGAGACAAGAAAAAAGGCCCCAAAACGTCACCATTTCGGAAGCCCTCTTCTATGTAGCAATTCAAGAGAATCACTTCTGGCCCCAAAAGTCAAGACATGACCTCATATTCGTGGGTCATGATGTATCTTTTTGCGTCTTGATTTTACGGCGCTGGTAGCAGCGTCAGGCCATAATGGTGCTTAGACAAAATGATGGAACAGTATCGACCACAATGTGGCGGTGCTTACGGCGTCGTGCGTTTTATCAAATGCGTATAAGATGCTGTAATCTTTAGATCTGCTGCGCAATTTCTCCGTAAGTCTGGTTCGATTTATGGAGTTATGCGTTAGATCGACCGTTGCATAATATGCTGAACTCCTCGGATTTCAGGTGGGAAACCTGTGGTTTCTATAAGAGATAAGATTGGTCTTAAATCTCGCTTTATAGCGCAGGAAACGGTCAATTTCGCTTATGCGACCAGTTGGTTGTCGATACTGTGGTGAGTTCAATTGTCTTGGATCCTTGAGATACCAAGCAACGAATTCGTGTGCGGACGGGATCCCTGCGTTTTATCAATAGGATGCCGTATCACTTCAATCTGCTGCGAAATATTCTCTTGGTCTTGTGTCTTAAGTCAGAAATTGCGCAGTCGATTGATGGATTGCCGAAAGAGTGAAGGGTCTTCAGTCCATCCTATTTCGGTGATCGTTAACCCGTCCTGTTGGGTTGATTGAGTTTCAGTGTTTGTCATTTGGGCCTGCTTGTCTCCTTGTAGAGGGGACGCGACATTATGGAACGAGCTGCAACAACGCCCTTTGGCGGCGGACGGGTGTCTGGTCGCGTCCTAGCGCGACAAGCACGCATTGGCGAACGCCAAGCTGCTCTGCGGCAAAGCGAAGGCGCAAATTCTTCTGGTCGCGCTGACAAATGGCAATTGCTTCGCGCGTTAACCGAAGCGCGTGCTGTTTATGGTCTGGGTGACCGGACAATTTGCTTGCTTGAAGCGCTTGTAAGCTTCACCACCGAGCGCGAGCTGGATGGCCGGGAGCCTGTTATCGTCTTTCCATCCAACCGGGAATTGGCTTTTCGTGCAAGAGGAATGGCGCCAGCGACCATACGCAGGCACCTGGCTTGCCTTGTCGATGCAGGCATGATCTTTCGGCGTGATAGTGCCAATGGCAAGCGCTATTGCCGGAGAGATGAAACTGGCGAAGTTGAGGATGCATTCGGCTTCGATCTAGCGCCGTTTGTGCTGAAAGCAGAAGAAATTTACAGTGCGGCCGAAAGCGCCCGTGCGGAAGCCAAGCAGTTCCGCGCCTTGCGAGGGGAGGTCACTGTTCTATCCCGGGATATTTCCAAAATAATCACACTCGCCCTTGAAGAAGGACGAGCAGGGGATTGGGAAAGCTATTTGCTTTGCTATCAGTCTTTTTGCAAAACGCGCACAAGAATGAAATTCAGCAGCGACATGCAAATTTTCGCGCAGGAGCTGCGCGCACTGTTGTCAAAGGTGGAAAATGATTACCTTTCAAGCCTGTCTGAAGAAGAAATGAGCGGCAATGATCGCCAAAATGAGCGTCATCAACAGAATTCAAAATCAGAACTACAATTTGATAAAAACGGCAAAGATCATACAACAGCGGAGCCGGTTTCATCTCCTCTCGACCAACGCAGATTGGCTGTAAGCCTGAAAAGGTTGAAAACGCTTTGCCCACAAATCAACGATTACGCCAAAGATGGGATTTCTGAATGGAGCGATTTGATCAGGGCGGCTGACACTGTTAGGACGATGTTGGGCATCTCCCCTGATGCATGGTTGAAGGCAAAACAAGCAATGGGTGAACAGGCCGCCGCAATTACCGTTTCGGTCATGCTTGAACGCGCCGAAGCAATTCGTTCCGCAGGCGGTTATCTTCGGACATTGACCGATAAGGCAGAGCAAGGGCAGTTCAGCGTTTATCCTATGCTGCAAGCGCTCGAGAAAAACCTACCGCGTAGCAAATCTTAAAGCTGGGTGACGTCGGGAAAATCTGAATGGGGTGATGCGACAGAGGCTTTCTTTCCGTCGCAGCCTTTTGAAGTTTAGGTTTCCCCTGCTCGCTCCACTGAGCTTGGAATTTCGGCGCATTGAGGCGGAACAAATGTCACTGCAATGCGTTTGTCTATGACGCGAACCCTTATGGTCCTGAAGCGTAAGTAGACAACTCCGACCGTGACAACGGCCGTAACTATGCAGCAGGCAAGTGAAGCGTAATTCGGGTACGCGATCATCCGGCTGGGATACAGAAATATGCAGGGTTTCGAGAAGGCCAGCAGCCATCACCGCATTGGATCGGATCAGGTGATCAGAGTGGGCTATAATGCCTGGAAGACCGGTGTTGCATCGAAGGCGGGATTTTTGATTGATGGTGCGCAATATTTTCGCGCACTTGCGGATTCTCTATCTCGCGCTCAGGAGCAGATATTCATCATCGGTTGGGACTTTAACCCTGACATCCAGCTTATACCGGAAGATCAAGCTTCACCCACATTAGGTGAGTTCCTTATTTCGCTTGTCGAAAACAATAGCCGTCTCTCCATTCACATTCTTGTCTGGGCGATGGGTCCAATCTATTCTGGAAAATCCCTGCGCATCCTCGGGAACAACGAACTGAAGTCGCATCCAAGGATCGACTTGCGGCTTGATACGCGGCATGCCGTTCGAGGTTCTCATCATCAGAAAATGGTGGTTATCGACGATGCGCTGGCGTTTATTGGCGGCATCGATCTGACAGCCAAGCGCTGGGATACGCCCGAGCACCGGGCCGATCAACCTTTACGCTGCACGCCAAAAGGCGAACGCTATGAGCCGGTTCACGATGTGCAAATGGCAGTTGATGGTGAAGCGGCCGAAGTAGCGGCTGAAATCGCCAGGCGTCGGTGGTGGCAGGCGACAGGTGAGGATCTTGTGCGTCCACGCTGCTATTCTCATTCTTTTCCGCCGGCTGCACGCTATGTATTTAGCAATTGTGACATCGCTTTTGCGCGGACCGAACCGGCAATTCGCAGAAGCACATCCGTTCGTGAGACGTTACAACTGACCCTTGACTGCCTGTCGCGGGCAGAGAAGCTTATCTATATAGAAAGTCAATATTTTGCATCGAAAGATGTAGCCGATCTTTTGGCTTCTCGATTGAGTGAGCCGGATGGTCCTGAGGTCGTATTGATTTCGACGCTGAATTCGCATGGATTTCTAGAGAGAAAAGTACTGGGGGAAAATCGAGACCGAATGATCCGCAAGCTTAGACAAGCTGATCGATTTGGTCGGTTTCGTGCTTTCTATCCAGTTGTCCCAGATGAGAGCCGCGATACTAAGTGCGAGGAAGTCCTGGTCCATGCCAAGTTGATTATCGTTGATGATGTTTTCATTCGCGTCGGGTCGTCGAACCTAAATCAGAGATCGGTGGGTCTTGATACGGAACTTGACGTCGCCATCGAAATGCATAGCGACAAAGAACGGCAGATCCTGGCCGACATGCGAAATGGTCTGCTTGGTGAGCATCTTGGTCTGCCGAGCACTGAATTGGCAAAAGCCCATCAAGAAGCCGGATCATTGGTGCGCGCCTTGGATCGAGTGAACGTTGGATTGCGTGGGCTGCGATCTTTTCCTGTCGGTGACGAGAACGGCAAGACAGGTTTGCATTTTGCTACGGGCCTTGTGGACCCAAAAGCACCTTGGTGGCCGTTGCAGTTGGTTTCTATTCCATTTTCGATGCTCAAGAAAATCCGACGCATGGCGATGTCGAAGGCAGGACTGAGCCAGGCCGATGGACAACAGCAGCGGATCTCTGCCAACAACAGTTAAATTATATTTTTAAACCCCACTGAGAGCTCTTGTGATTGGTAAATCACAAGAGCTTTTTCTATGGCGAGGCTTAGTATTCTTATGAATGCAGCCTATGACATCGTCAAAGAGTTGCTGCTTTCACCGTCTCATTTGACGAGGAATTATTCCGGCGTTCGAGGCGCGAATAATACCATTCACTGATGGCAAAGACCGGGATGCCGATTGCCAGCGGAATGAAAAAATACACAACGCGAAATGCAATGAGCGCGCCGATCGATGCGTCTTTGCCCATGATGAATGAGATCGTCGCTTCCATGACGCCAAGTCCACCAGGAACATGGGCAACCAGCGCCGAGAGGTTAGCCATGACATAGGCGGTTGTCGTTTCAAAAAAACCTGCGGACGATCTTGCCAACCAAAAGAGACAAGCGGCGACGGCAGTGAAATTGGCGATGCCAACAGCAACCTGGGCAAGGGCGATAGGCAGGGTTGGCAGTGAGAAGCGCCATTTGTATATTCGTATTTCACCGCGCAGCCAGGCTGAGGCCACGAGATAGATGCCAATTGCAGCCAGACAGGCAAATCCAATCAGCCGAGCAGCGAAACTCCCCATGCCGCCGAGCTTGGCCGCACTCTGCGGAAACAGGGCAAGGCAAATGCCAGCCAATCCTATCAAGCCGATTCCGACGGTTGCGCCGCAAAAGAGAATGATTTTGGCGACTTCCTCGTTTTTTAGGCCCCAGCGCCGATAATACCGATAGCGGACCGCACCGCTGGACAGCGCCGCCAAGCCGACATTATGTCCGATAGAGAGGCTGACAAAAGACGCGACCGCGGCTTTTCGCCAGGACAAACGAGAACCAGCATAGAGGATGCCAAGATAGTCGAAGCCAGTCAGACAAAGGTAGGAGACGGCACAAAAAAATAATGACAGAGCGAAACCTGTCCAAGGGATAGCAGACAATGACATTTCGATATCGTTGAGGGAGAATTTGCTCAGCGCCCGGTAGCTCAGCCAGAGGGCTATTGCTGTCGCAGCAAGGAAAATGCCATTCAACAAAATCTTCTTTTGCATCAAATCCGTTCCGAGGTTGCTCTTCGTACAGGGAACGATTTCCCGCCTAAGGTGTTCCCTGAAAATGAGCTCCATATTTCGTCTCCTTACCTATAATATTCATAGCTGTATCGGCACAGACAGAAGACTTGATCCAGCCAGAATTGCCGAAGTGATCGCAGCCACCGAAGCAGATATTGTCTGCCTTCAGGAAGTGGATGTCGGACGAAACCGAACCTCAGGAATTGATCAAGCCGACGTGATCGCAGGCTATCTCACCATGCAATCACATTTTCATTCCGCCTTGAATGTTGCTGAGGAACGATATGGCGATGCACTGTTGACCAGGTTTCCGACCCGGATCGTCCAGCAGGGCATGTTGCCATCACGCGGTGAGCAAAGGGGCGCGCTATTGGTGGAGGTATCGATTGGACAAATTGCTGTTAACGTCTGCGTGACACATTTCGGCTTGCGGGCGGGTGAGCGAGCAGAGCAGGCAAGGGCGCTTTTGGGCGTGGAATGGCTCGGACCCTTGCTGGCGGCAGATGCTCCCATTGTGGTCGCAGCCGACTTGAATGCTGTCTCGAATTCAAAAGCTTTCAAACTCCTGACGGCAAGATTGGCCGATGCCACGAAAGCTAACCTCAAGTCCGAAAGCCTCAGTCGGTCGAAGCCGACATTTCCATCTCGCTTTCCATTCCTGCGGTTGGACCATGTTCTAATATCAGGTGGATTAAATATCCTTGAAGCACGGGTTATCGATACACCTTTGGCACGGCGGGCCTCAGATCATCTGCCGCTTCTTGTTACAATGCAAATTTGATTGCATTTCGCATGATAATATTCAATTAGTTCCATAATGCTGATTATCTAACTCTTGTATGTAGAGGGGGTGGGTTCAAGGATGAAGTGCGACTTGCAATAGATAACAAAGGTTTATCGTTTGCAAGGAAGCTGCAATGAAACGCACCTACTCCCATATCGACTTGGACGAACGCCGTAAGATCGCTCGCTGGCGTATGGCGGGCCAGAGTATTGAGATGATCGCCGAGACACTCGGTCGCCATCGCTCGACGATCTTTCGTGAAATCAAGCGGAATACGTTTATCGATGAGGTGGTCCCGGACCTCAATGGCTATTACTGCGTCACGGCGCATGACATGGCTTGCGAACGGCGGGCCAAGCTGGGGTCGTTTGCGGGACGGGGCGGAATCCTACGCTAAGGCTTTGGCCAACGATATTCTCCGGTGAGATTGATGTGTTCCCAACCGAGTGGCGAGACATGGGCCAGTAGATCGGGTGATAACGCCTTTCCGGCTCGTTTCTGGTTGGCGACGACTTCGCCGAGCTTCATGGTGTTCCAGAAGATGATGATGGCGGCGAGCAGGTTCATGCCCGCGATACGGTAGTGCTGCCCTTCCGCCGAACGATCGCGGATTTCGCCTCGCCGATGAAAGCTGATAGCCCGTTTCAGCGCGTGATGCGCCTCGCCCTTGTTGAGGCCGATCTGTGCGCGGCGTTGCAGATCGGCATCCAGAATCCAGTCGATCATGAACAGGGTCCGCTCAACGCGGCCTACTTCCCGCAAGGCTGTAGCCAGTTCGTTCTGCCGTGGATAGGAGGCAAGTTTCCGCAATATCTGACTGGGCGCAACGCTTCCGGCTGCAATGGTGGCGGCGATACGCAGGATGTCTGGCCAGTTTCGCTCAATCATGGCCTGATTGATCTTTCCACCGATCAAGGCCCGCAGGTGCGCCGGCGCTGCCGATGGATTGAATGCATAGAGGCGCTTGGACGGCAGGTCCCGGATACGAGGAGCGAACCGATAGCCGAGAATGGCGCACGCGGCAAAAACGTGATCGGTGAAGCCTCCCGTGTCAGCGAACTGCTCGCGGATATGACGGCCAGCATCATTCATGAGCAGGCCGTCAAGAATATAGGGCGCTTCGCTTGCCGTCGCGGGGATCATCTGGGTCGCGAACGGTGCGTATTGATCGGAGACGTGGGTGTAAGCCTTCAGGCCCGGCGTATTGCCGTATTTCGCGTTGACCAGGTTCATGGCCTCGCCTTGCTCAGTTGCTGCGAAGAATTGCCCGTCGCTTGATGCCGAGATACCCGCGCCCCAGAATTGAGCCATAGGTAGCGCCGCCTGCGCCTCGACCACTATGGCCAGCGCCCGGTCATAGGCCTCGCCCTCGACATGCCACCGCCCAATGCGGATCAATTCCCAGAAGGTGTGGGTATTAGTAGCATCTGCCATCTTCCGAAGGCCTAGATTGATCCCCTCCGCGAGGATGACGTTCATCAGTCCGATCCGATCGGCGCAGGGCGCTCCCGTGCGCAGATGGGTGAAGGCTTCGCACAAACCGGTTGCAGCATCCACCTCAAGCAGGATGTCGGTAATCCGCGTAGACGGGACCTGCTTGTAGAGATCGAGAACCATATCCTCGGCACCAGACGGCGCGGCGGCTTCTAGCTTCTCGATATGCAGGACGCCGTTTTGGATGGACCCACCGGGAATTGTGCCCGCGCGAGTGGCGCGACCAAGCTCGCGTAGCCGTATTTCGAGCCGGGCTTGCCGGTCCGCCAGCCATTCCTCCGGCCGCAATGGCACAGCCAGGCGGCCGCTTTCGGCCAGCGTCTGCACCGGCACTAGTGCATGTTTCAGATCGCCATAGCGCCGGGATCTGGCCAGCCAGATATCTCCGGAGCGGAACGCGTCACGCAGATGGAACAGCACCGCAATCTCCCAGAGGCGAGCATCGCCAGCCGCCTGGGCACGAAGATGCCGATGCCATTTCGAGCTCGGCCGCAGAAAGGCTGTATGCGAGGCATTGTGCAAACCGGTGCTCAGGGCCGTTACCGCCTCCAGAAGCGGCAACGCGATTGGCGCAGCTCGTATATCGAGCAGGCGCAGCATGCGAGGAGAGTAACGGCGAAAGCGGTGATAGCCGTCCAGCACATGGTTGAGGGGATCGTCCGCCATGGTGGCGGTAAGCCTGGTTGCCATCGCGACAAGGGTTTTGAAGCCGTCCCAGCCTGATCCGCTCGCGATAACATCGTCCAGCGGCTGGCCATCATCCTGTGCATCGACCAAGGCTCCACCGATTTCGGCGAAAGATTTCAGGGTGTCGCGCACTGCGTTTGCTTCGTCGGCGATCTTCGCCTGGCAAATCTGTTCCGACGCCCGGTAGAGCCTGCCGACGATCCGGTCGTGGGTTTCGACCACGGCGTCGGCAAGCATTGCCTGCCATTCCGACGCGCAGACGGCCAGAATTGCAAGCCGCCTGTCCTCCGGAAGATCGCGCATGCCGTCAGCATAATATCGTTCGCCTTGCCGACGCAGACGTGTCACGCGATGGGCTGGGACACCGGCCAGCAAATCATCGGGAAGAACGACGCGTTGCAGATATTCTATCCGGTCGAGCAGCCGGTTGGCAGACGATGAGTTCGAGCCTGGCTCGAATTGCCGCAACCAGACGAACCGATTTACCCGGTCGTCAACGGTATCTTCGAGCAACGCTAATAATGGCGTCCTAGTTTCTTGCGACAAGCGACTGGCAATTCTTGTCTCAATCTGTCGTTCAGCATCGACCAGAGCCATTGCGCATAGCCGCTCGATCGTCGATGTCGCGGGAAGAACTGTGCGCGTGCGACGGCATTCGGTCACGAAGCGAATGGCAACATCCTCGTTCGATAAAGCGATCTCGGCTTCGCGGAACAACCATTCCTTCAGATCACGCGCACCACGTCCGGAGAAGGTGCGGAATCCATAGAGCACCCGCAGTTCGGAAAGATGCTCGTGCCGCGTCTCCTCACGTGTAGCATATTCGACAAGATCATCGGCATGGAGACCGAGTTGTGCTCCGATAAAATCAATGACCTCTGCCGGTATCAGTTCACCCGGAGCCAACGCCCGGCCGGGATATCGTAGGACGCACAGTTGCAGGGCGAAGCCGAATCTGTTGTGAGCGCGCCGGCGTTGCCTGATGTGGCCGAGATCCTCATCGCTAAGAGTATAGTGCTTCAGCAAATCCGCTTGCGAGGTCGGCAGGCGCAACAGCGCATCCCTTTGCCGATCCGTGAGAGTGACGCGACGCGGCATTTATGTTCCTTTTTCAAAATTTGATCATGTTTAAGATACTTTGTTTATGAAGCTGGTTGAGATACAATTCTAGCCAGCAAAACATTCGCGTCCGATATACTGCCTCAAACCAACGTTTAAGATACATGCTGATAGGATATGCCCGCGTCTCTAAAGCCGATGGCTCGCAGTCCCTCGACCTGCAGCACGACGATCTACGGGCCGCCGGCGTCGAACAGGACAACATCTATGAGGATCGCGCGTCCGGTAGTCGGGATGATCGGCCGGGGCTGGCCGGCTGTCTCAAATCCCTGCGCGCCGGCGATATACTCGTGGTCTGGAAGCTTGATCGCCTTGGGCGGTCGCTTGCCCATCTCGTCAACACCGTAAAGGATCTGTCAGAACGAAAGATCGGCCTGCGTGTTCTGACCGGAAAGGGCGCTCAGATCGACACCACCACCGCATCCGGCCGCATGGTATTCGGTATTTTCGCCACCTTGGCCGAGTTCGAACGGGACCTGATCCGCGAGCGAACCATGGCAGGGCTGGCCGCCGCGAGAGCACGAGGCAGGAAAGGCGGTCGCAAGTTCGCCCTCACCAAAGCGCAAGTGCGTCTCGCGCAGGCCGCGATGGCGCAACGCGACACACCCGTTTCTGATCTGTGCAAGGAACTCGGCATCGAGCGCGTCACCCTATACCGGTATGTCGGTCCCAAGGGCGAACTCAGAGATTACGGAAAACGCGTCCTCGGCTTGGCCTAGGGCTTGAGCAGCACCAGAGCAGAAACCCTACATAATCTCTGATCCGCCGAGGCCCGGCCGCGCTTTTCCGTTGCGGGCAGCCCAGCTTTTCAGACGCAGACCGTTGAGCTTGATGAAGCCTTCGGCATCATGATGGTCGTATGTACCCGAACCCTCTTCGAAGGTAACGAGATCCATAGAATAGAGCGATCCGGCCGAGGTGCGGGCTACCAAGTTTGCTGAGCCCTTATAGAGCCTGAGCGTCACCTCGCCGCTGACATAGGTTTGGCTTTGATCGATCAAGGCCTGCAGCATATCCCGCTCCGGGGAAAACCAGAAGCCGTTATAGATCAGCGCGGCGTAGCGTGGCATGAGCTCGTCCTTCAGATGAGCCGCAGCGCGATCGAGTGTGATCGATTCAATCCCGCGATGAGCGGCGAGCAAGATCGTGCCGCCGGGCGTCTCATAGACCCCACGAGATTTCATCCCGACGAACCGGTTCTCAACCAGATCGACCCTTCCAATCCCATGATTGCCGCCCCGCCTGTTGAGTTCTGTCAGTAGTGCAGCAGGCGTCAGGGTGATGCCATTCACGGAAACTGCATCGCCTTCCTCAAAGCCTATAACAACGGTCTCCGGTTCGTTCGGCGCATTCAAAGGGTCGACGGTTCGCTGATAGACATAGGCAGGTGCGATCTCCGACGGATCCTCCAAAATCTTTCCTTCCGTCGAGGTATGCAGGAGGTTCGCATCAGTGGAAAAAGGAGCTTCTCCGCGCTTGTCCTTCGGAATAGCGATCTGATGCCTTTCGGCATACTCGATCAACTGCGTGCGCGATTGGGTCTCCCATTCGCGCCAGGGAGCGATGATTTTAATCGATGGATCGAGCGCATTGGCCGCCAGTTCGAAGCGCACCTGATCATTGCCCTTGCCGGTGGCACCATGGGCGATGGTGTCGGCGCCAACCTCTCTGGCTATGCTGACCAGATGCTTGGCGATCAGCGGTCGCGCTATAGAAGAACCAAGCAGATATTGCCCCTCATAGAGCGTATTGGCCCGAAACATCGGAAAGACGAAATCACGAACGAATTCCTCACGAACGTCGACAATACGGATATCTTTGACGCCTAGCCTCTGAGCCTTTTCACGCACGGGTTCCAGCTCCTCGCCCTGGCCAAGATCCGCCGTGAAGGTAACCACCTCGCAACGATACGTGTCCTGAAGCCACTTGAGAATAATGGAGGTGTCCAGACCTCCCGAGTAGGACAGCACGATCTTCTCGATCTTTTTCGTCATCACCTTCGCCTCCACATGGAATATGGCGAAACGATAGGCCAATCCACACGCAATGGGATTGCGAAGAGTTCACGAATACTGGGTATTCTGGCATATTATGCCGTGAATTAATAATCAGGAGCTATATTGTGTCATTCACTTTTGACGAGATTGATCGGCGGATCCTTAAGGTACTTCAACGCGATGGACGCATTTCCAATATCGACCTGGCGAAAGAGGTGGGGCTGTCTCCTTCGCCGTGTCTGCGCCGCGTTCGGCTTTTGGAAGAGGCGGGTATCATTGATCGCTACGTGGCCGTTCTTGATCCGACCAAAGTGGGTGCAGGCCTGACGGTGTTTGCCCGCGTCTGGTTCAAAACGCAGGATGCACAAGTCACCCTCCAATTTGCAGAAGCTGTCAGGCGCCTACCGGAAGTCATGGAATGCTACCTGACCACCGGAGAATGCGACGCCATTCTGCGCATCGTCACCGCCGACCTCCATAGCTATTGGCGTTTCCAAGCGGATCATCTGACTCGTATCGCGAGCGTGCTGAACGTAAAAACGGATGTTCCGATGGAAACCCTCAAGCGAAGTTTCGAATTACCATTGGCACTGTAATCCTTCACCAAGCCTTAGCGTAGGATTTCGCCCCCTCCCGCAAATGCCCCCAACACGCCCTGCTAGGCGGCCCGCAGCATCCTGCCGGCAAGCCGTAAGGATCTGAAGCTTTCGGGAATTTGCTGCTCGGTGTCCCAGGAATAGATGCTGGTCAGGTTGATATGCTCCTATCAGCTTCGCATCAGCTGACGGGAAGGGTCTTGCCTGCCTTACACGATGATCAGCAAGCATCAGCGAGTGATGAAGGAGGGGTGTGCTGCTTTGTGAGATGGGCTTTCGACTTGGACGGTCTGAAGTCGACACCTTCGCAGGATCCAGACACCCGAACATGGAAGAGCTGCGCATCAACGTGTTGAAGGTGCAATGGCGGTTTGCCTTTGCCTTCGATCCGGAGCGAAAGGCTGTGGTTCTCTGCGGTGGTGCGAAGAGCGGTGTGAGCCAGAAGCTCGTCCACAAGCGGCTGATCGACCTGGCGGACAAATGGTATGACGAGCACATGAGCGCGTTGGATAAGAGACATAGCTGATCTCGATAAGTGGTACAGACGCTTCCTGAAGATCAACAGCGCGCCGTTGCGAAGCGCACCGACGAGCTTGTTGCGGCGCACAATCTACGGAAACTGGGGGCATTTGCTGGACGGACGCAGGAAGATGTGTCTGCTGGGACAGGTTTCAAGCAGACCAACGTCTCAAGACTGGAGAAGCGCGCCGATATGAAGTTGTCGACCCTTCGCGATTATGCCGAATCCCTTGGCGATACGTTGAAGATCGTTGCTGATGTTGCGGGCGAGAAAGTTGATCTTTCCAGCATCGCTGAGCGCTCTCGCCCCGGTTCGCAGGTCTGAGACGGCTCGCCGGGTGGGGGAGGGAACTATAGCCCAGCGGCTTTGGTCAAATTGACCCTGAAGCGATCTCGTCTGCGCTGGTACCTGCGGGTCATCTCGGCTGAGGCATGACCGAGTTGCTTTTGGATATAGCGTTCGTCGACGTCGGCAGAGGAGGCGAGACCAGCGCGAAGCGAATGGCCGGAGAACTTGAAGGCGCGTTCAATCTCGCTGAGATCGCCACGAACCCCGGCAGCCAGGGCAGCCCGTTTCACCAGCCTTGCCACTTCCTTATCGTTCAAGCGTTCCGGCCCAACGGACTTGCCTTGTCCGGTGACACGGCGGAACAGGGGGCCATGGGCAAGCCTGGCAAAGGTGATCCAGGTTTCGACTGCGACCACCGGGCAGGTGGCGTCGGAGGAGCCACGGCCGATCTCGACCTCACGCCAGCCGGTCTTGCCGCGCAGGGTGACGAGCATGCCTTTGTCGAATATTTCGATCCAGCCGCGCCCGTCTTCGGTTTGGTCCGCCTTGATGTCGAGACCGACAATCTCGGACCGTCGCAGACCACCGGCATAACCGATCAGCAGCATGGCCCGATCGCGTAAACCTCTCAGCGTTCCCCGATCGAGTGTCTCGATCATGGCGATGATGTCCTCGGCCACCACCGCTTCCTTCTGCACAGGTGGACGCCCGTGGCTGTTGCGAATGCCGGCCATAACCGTGGCGATATGCCGATCCTTGCGATCAAGTATCAGCCCGCGCTGCGCATAGTTCCAAGACAATGACGACAGGCGCCGTTCGATCGTCGAGACAGCGTTTGCCTTGGCGCCACGCGCCGGTGTGCCGACGGCATCGCCTGAGGCACAGGTGGTAATATAGAGACCAACGGTCTGCGGGTCCGGGGGGAGGGGAGCCAAACTCAACTGCCGGCACCAGGCGGAAAAATGCTTCCAATCGGAGGCATAGGCTTTTCGCGTATTGGCAGAACTTGCCGCCGCCACATAGTCGCGGGCGCGGTCCGCCAGGCTGGCAAGATGCGTTGGCGTTTGGTTCTCGGCAACGGGAGAGAGCAGGGGAGGGGCCTGCATCGACGTGCCTGCGTCCGACACCTGCGGCGCGCAAACATCACCCTCAGCCGCCGTGCTGAGAGACGGCGCAGAGCTCTCCTGGAGGTGAATTTCGCTGTTTTGCTCGATGATCTGGGCCATTTCTCTATAATGACAAAAATGTCCGATAATGCAAGATTATCGGACGTATTTCTACAACGACAGGGCGTGCGGTTCAAGTCGATAATGCTAGCATAAACTGCGCACCTGATTTACACTTCGGCGCATGGATTCACTCCTGCCCTCCGCTCCAAATACCCCTGCTTGGTCGCCCCGCCTACCGGCGTGGGCGCTTTCGCGCGGTCGCGAAATCAACGAGTCCGACGCTGCCTTCGCCGCTGGTATCGCCCTGAAATCACTGAACGATATGGTCCGCGCCGAACCGAAATGGATCGGTTGCTGGCGTGATCGCCTAGCCCTCAAATCGGCCACTGTTGCCGCCAGAATGATTGGGCGCGACGAAAAAGAAAGCGCCATCCGGGACGCCGTTTTGTTGACCGCCGCCGGTGACGATCCCGGCCCGGCCGGAAAGCTGTTTCTGGCGACACGATTGCTGACGCGTCGATCCGGGACAATCACCACACCCTTCGTTAAGGAGCTCTCCACGCTTTTGGGAATTCGTTGGGACGACGGTCTTGCCGAGATCCCGAATCTGATCGATTCTGCAAGGCAGTCCGGGCGAGCAGCGCCTTTCGTCGCGGCGGACCTTATAGCGGCACTTTGCGCTGCCCGCCCGGATGCCGAGGTGCTGGCGCTGGGGCTCGCCGATCTCATCTTAGCGTACAAGCTTAATTGGCCGAAACCTGTGCCGCTGCTGCTCCCTGAGCGTTTTGGTCCGGCGTTCCGCACGATCGGCGGCCGCGGTCGCGTTAGGCCGGGCGAACCGGCTTATCCAAAAGCGATCTGCCTGGCGCTGGTCGATGGCGTAGACGCCGCACTTCGATCCGCCGTCGAGATAGACCGCTGCGCCGCACGACTGCTGGCCGTTGCGCCGAAGCTGCGCACCAAGAGAGCTGAGCCCGTTATCCGCAGACTCCTGAAGGAGGACGCGGTGCCTGCGTCGGCCCCCGGTAGCACACTATCTCGCTGGGCGGCCAATCGTCTGTTCGAACGGCTCGAAGGTTTTGAGGCGGTGCGCGAACTGTCCGGCCGATCGTCCTTCCGGATCTTTGGGTTGTGACCATGGCAGGATCCAGCACCGTTCGCAGCAAACGGCGGCCCGACATCCTTGTCCGAAAAATAATGATAGAGTTGCGACTTGCTGGTGCGACTGGCTTCCATGACTTCATCCAGGCTCATTCCAGCAGCACCTTTGGCATAGACGATCTCGGCGGCAGCCTCGATGATCCGTTGTCTTGTCGTCTCTCCCCGGACCGTAAATCCGGATTTTCCGTTTTTTCGCATGGTGATCTCCAAAATTGGACTAGACAGTCCAGTATCCTTCTATCAAGACTGGACCGTTCAGTCCATAAAGGAAGTCATCTTCATGCCAATGCTTCAGAACGACCAGACCTTTCCAGACATCGAAATTCCCGCCGTCGGTGGCGGCGTCATCCATCTTCCAAGCGATCTTGGCGGGTCATACGGCGTCGTGCTCATCTACCGTGGACATTGGTGCCCTTTCTGCAATGAGCAAGTGGCGGCTTTTGTCGCGGCAAGCGACGCGCTTCAGAAAGAGGGCATCAAGGTCGTGGCGTTTTCCGTCGATGACGAAGCCGAGACGAAAGACTTCATTGCAAAGCACGCTATCCCCTTCAAGATGGGGCATTCGGCAGATCTTGAAGCAATCGTTGCGGCTGTCGGCGCCTATCAGAACAACGCCCCGGCACGCGGCCGCTTTCTCGAAAACACCGGCTTCGTGCTCGCGCCCGACGGCAGCGTCGTCAATGCCGTCTATTCCAGCCGGGCGATCGGCCGGCTCGTTCCCAGCGACGTCATTCGCCTCGTCGCCTTCATGAAGTCATTGAAAAAATAAGAAGTGGGCTGGGCCAGATCATTCTCCGCTACCTGGCCCGTGCGCCGATGGTGTCAGGTTTCCACGGGAGTGCCGGGTCACTCACCCCGATGATCGCCATGTCCGGCGAGTAGGTCTCGTGCCACTTCACTGATCAGCGATCGCAGCCACCTGTGCGCCGGGTCATGGCGATATCGGACATGCCATGCCATCTCGACAGGGAAGGTCCCTAGATCGACGGGGGCCGGAAGGATCTTAAGGCGAGGATCCTTGGCAAGACGATTGCAAATCAGGCGCGGCAGTGTGGCGCAATAGTCCGTGACGGCGATCATTTCCGGCACTGCCAGAAAATGCGTCACCGACACGGCAACGTCGCGCTTGAGGCCCTTCTGGTCCAGCGCCTGGAAAAGCCCGGCCCGCATCCGGCCCGGCGGAAGCACGTTGACATGCTTCAGACTTTCGAACTGCTTTTTTGAGATGCTGTCCCGGATGTCCGGATGGTCGGCGCGCACGACGCACGCCAGTCCATCGTCCATCAGGTGCTGCACCACCATATTGTCCGGCGGATCGACGATGCGACCCAGCACCATGTCGGTCGTTCCGGACATTGCGCCGGTCTCGATCAGATCGTTGCCGAACGGGGTAAGGCGAAGCTTGATCCCGGCGGCCCGCTCGCGCAGCTGCGAAACAATTTCGGGCATCAGTACGAACTCGACGTAGCCGTTTGGAGCTAGGGTAAACAACCGTGTTGCCTCGGCCGGATCGAACTCCTGCTGGCCGAGGATCACGTCGTCCATACTTGCGAGCGCAGCACCGATCACCGGCGCCAGTTCCTCGGCCATTTGGGTCGGCCTCATGCCGTAACGCTCGCGGATGAACAGCGGATCGCGCAGCGTGTCGCGCAGGCGGTTCAAGGCATTGGACAGGGCTGGCTGGGTGATGCGGAGCCTTTCGGCAGCGCGGGTCACACTGCGTTCTTCCATCAGCGCAATGAAGACAGGCAGCAGGTTCAGGTCATATTTCATCCCGTTATATTGCAGAGAGTATATCTGAAATCAAAGAAATAAATTTCCGGAATGAGGTCTCGGCAGGCATGATCATCGTGTCGAAAGAGCAGCGATCGAAGGAAGATCGCAGCCAACACGAAACACCCGCGGCAGCTCTTGCCCAGTCAATTTTCGGAAGGATCCGCACAATGAAAATTCTCATGGTTCTCACCTCACATGACGAACTCGGCAACACCGGCCGCAAGACCGGTTTCTGGCTCGAAGAGTTCGCAGCTCCCTATTACGCCTTCCTCGAAGCCGGTGCCGAGATCACCGTCGCTTCGCCCAAGGGCGGCCAGCCGCCACTCGATCCCAAGAGCGACGAACCCGGATTCCAGACCGAGCAGACCCGTCGCTTTCATGCCGATCCCCAGGCGCAGGCCGTACTGAGCACCACCGTCACGCTCGACAGCGTTTCCAAGGATGACTACGACGCCATCTTCTATCCGGGCGGCCACGGCCCGCTCTGGGATCTGGCCGAAGACAAGGATTCGATTGCTCTCATCGAGGCAACCTATCGTGCCGGCAAGCCGGTCGCCTTCGTCTGCCACGCTCCGGGCGTCCTGCGTCACGTCAAGGCGGCCGATGGCGCACCGCTTGTCCGCGGCAAGAAGGTGACCGGTTTCAAGAACACGGAAGAGGACGGCGTGGGCCTTACCGACGTGGTGCCGTTCCTGGTCGAGGACATGCTGAAAGAGAATGGTGGCGTCTATACCAGCGGCGATGACTGGGGCTCCTACGCCGTTCAGGATGGCCTGCTGATCACCGGCCAGAATCCGGGCTCGTCCGTCGAGACGGCCGGCATTTTGCTCGCCACCCTCAAGGCTGCCAAGGCCGCCTGATCGCGGCGGATCATCCTCAAGCTCAAGCTTGAGTCACCTGCCATCTTGGTTCGGGGACAGACCTTGTCGTCTGTCGGGAACCGGGGCCGTCCCCGGACCAAGCTGCATCCCTTTGCCCTGGAGAATAGCGATGACGCACATGCTTCCTGCCCCATCATTCGTCCGCAATCATGTCATGACCAGGGAACCGGCAGTTGTGGAGACAGATGCTCACAGCGACCAGGAGAAGCTCGCGCCACTATCTTTCGCCGCGACCGTTGCCGTGATTGTGCTGGTGGCGATCGACCTGCGGCCGGAAATCGTGTCGATAGGACCGTTGCTGCCGCATATCCGTGAGGAATTCGGCATCTCCAATACACAGGCTTCGTTATTGACGGCCATCCCGGCGATGTTGATGGGTTTGCTGGCTTTCCCGACACCCTGGCTTGCCCGGCGGTTCGGTCGCGACCGGGTGATCCTGATCGCCCTCGTCGTCCTGATGACCGCGACGGCAGGCCGAGCCTTTGCCGGGTCGATCGGCGTGCTGTTGTCCGCCACCGTCGGGGTCGGCGCCGGCATAGCGGTTACCGGTGCACTGATCCCCGGTTTCGCCAAGAAGAGCTTTCCGAAACGCGCCGCAATCCTGATGGGCATTTATGCCATGTCGCTGGGACTAGGCAGCACGTTTGCGGCAGGTCTGGCACAACCGCTTGCCGATGCCGGCGGAGGCTGGAGGTTCGGTTCGGGCATTTTTGCGCTGCCCTGCCTGACGGCGATTGCAGCCTGGCTGTTGGTCGCCCGCGCCGAACGCGGCTCGGACGTTCCGGTGGCCGCAGCGCCAGCACCGGCGCGCCGCGGACTGCCTGTGCGCAACCCCAAGGCATGGCTGATCGCGCTCTATTTTTCGGCCAACAACATCCTGTTTTTCGGCTTCGTGTCGTGGACGGCACCAATGTTTCGGGAATACGGCATGAGTGCCACCACGGCCGGCCTGCTGCTTGCCAGCTTCACCGCCGCCTTCATGGTGTCGAACCCGCTTGCAGGCCTTATCAGCCGAAACGAGGACCGGCGCGGGGTGATTGCCCTGTTTGCGGGATTGGCTCTGGTCGGATCGGCTGCGGTTGCGATATCGCCCAGTCTGCTCCCGTTCCTGTTCATCCCCGTTATTGCCTTCGGCGTGGGCGGTTCTTTCACGCTTGGCATGATCCTGCCGCTCGACAACGCAGCTGATGCACACGAGGCCAATGCCTGGTCGGCATTCGTGATGGGCATCGGATACTTCACCGGTGCACTCGGCCCGCTGCTTCTGGGCCTGCTTCGCGACGTCACCGGTGGCTTCGCCATTCCGCTCTGGATCCTCGCGGCCGTTGCACTGCTGATGCTCGCCTTGTCGCCGTTCCTGCAACCGTCCGGCCTGCGCAGCGCGCGCGACTAGACCCCGCACATTCCACCGGCATTACCCAAGCTTTCCAGGGACGGCCAGCAGGCCGGCCGCCGGACAACCGCGAACTCCATTCACCAACTCGAGGACAAGATCATGACCACAGGTATCGCAGACAAAGTCGTTCTCATCACCGGCGGCAGCACCGGCATCGGTGCAGAGGTCGCCCGGACGCTCGCCGCAAAGGGTGCAAAGGTCGCCATTGCCGCCCGGCGTGAAGAAAAGCTGGAGGCGGTCCGCGCCGAGATTGCAGGGCAGGGTGGTAACATCCGTGCCTATGGCATGGACGTAACTGACAAGCACCAGGTCAAGGCCACCGTCGAAGCCGTGGTTCGGGATCTCGGACGGCTCGATGTCATCATCAACAATGCGGGGATCATGCCAATCCGGCCGATGGCCGAGATCAATACGGACGAGTGGGACGCGATGATCGACGTCAATCTCAAGGGGACGCTTTATGGAATTGCGGCCGCCCTGCCGCTGTTTCTCGCGCAGCAAAGCGGCCACATCATCAACCTGAGCTCCGTCGCCGGCATCAAGGTCTTCGCACCGGGCGGCACCGTCTATTCCGGTACCAAATTTGCGGTCAGTGCCATTTCGGAGGGGCTGCGCATGGAGGTCGGCGGGGCCGTCCGTGTCACGTCGATCGAGCCCGGCGCCGTGGAAAGCGAGCTGAAACTCGGCACGACGGGGACCGCGCGGGACACCGTGCATGACTTCTATGAACAGGCGATACCAGCCTCATCCGTGGCCCGGGCAATTGCCTTCGCGATCGAGCAGCCCGACGACGTCGACATCAATGAAATCGTCATCCGTCCCACGGTCCAGGCGTTCTGAACCTTTTCATACGGGCGGCAACTCTTGCCCGCCTGCTTTTCCAATAAGACACCACAAGGATTATCGGAATGTCTAGAATCATGAAATCTCTCGCAGGCGCAACGTTTCTGGCCTCGATCGCTCTCTCAACCGGAGCTGCCGCCGCTGCGGACAGCAAGGTCAGGAATGTTGTTCTCGTCCATGGCGCCTTTGCCGATGGCTCGGGCTGGAGGGCGGTTGCCGATCTGCTCGCCAAGGACGGCTACAAGGTCAGCATCGTCCAGCAGCCTGAAACAACGCTGGAAGCCGATGTGCAGGCGACACAACGAGTCCTAGACCAGCAGGATGGTCCCGTCGTGCTCGTCGGCCACAGCTACGGTGGCCAGATCATTACCGAGGCCGGCAGTGATCCGAAGGTCAGGTCGCTGATCTATGTTTCGGCATTGATGCCCGAGATCGGCGACAGTTTACTGTCTCTCGTCAAGTCGAAGCCTTTGCCGAACGAGGATGTAAAGGCCACCAAGGATGGATATCTCTACCTCGATCCGGCGAAATTTGCCGCCGATTTCGCCGCCGACCTGCCGAAGGAAATCTCGGCCACGATGGCGATCTCGCAGGTGTTCGTTTCCGAAAAGGCCTTTTCCACGCCGGTGACTAGGGCTCCTTGGCATGACAAGCCGACATTCGCGATCGTCTCGACGCAGGACAAGGCGCTCAATCCGGATCTCGAACGCTGGATGTACAAGCGTGCCGGTGCTGAGGTGACCGAAATCGAGGCGAGCCATGCGGTCTACATCTCGCAGCCGCAGGCCGTCGTGCGCGTCATCGAAAAAGCTGCAGAAAGTGGAAAGTAGGCGGCGGGAGAACCCGCATCGGGCTCGCAAGATATTTGCGTGCCCGATGCTTCAACGAAAATCGAATGCCGCCTTTGAAGCGGCCAATCCAGGCACGCAACGGATGCGAGACGCAATCATGACAACCAAATTCGAAAACCTCACTCTTGTCGATGCAATGCGGGCCATTCAGGCCGCCGTCGCGAAAGCCGACGCATTCAGGGTTCCCTGTTCGGTCGCAGTTGTTGATGCCGGAGGCCATTTGCTTGGCTTTGCCAGGCAGGATGACGCCATGCCCGGATCGGCTGAGCTGGCGATCAACAAGGCTTATACCGCACGCATCTTCAATAACTCGACAGAGGCGCTTGGGAGGATCGCCCAGCCGGGAGCAGAGCTTTACGGCATTCAGCAGAGTCACGCGGGCAGAGTAGTCATGTTCGGTGGCGGCCTTCCAATCTGCATCGGTGGCGTCGTTGTCGGCGCAATTGGTGTAAGTGGCGGATCGGTGGCCCAGGATGTGGAGATCGCTGAGACGGGCACAAGCCTCTTTGTCGACAGGGCAACTAGATGAACAAGGTGGCGGTTGCCCTCTCCATCGCGCTGGTTCGAATTGGTTCAAGAGCGAAGAGGAACCAGAGGTTGGCGCCCGCCTCTCTATCGGGTGCAGACAGACGGTATGAAGAGGCGGGCGAGCCTACGCCTGCTCGGCATATCGGTCGATATTTGTGTCGAGAAGTTCCAGCAACTGGTCGCGTCCGGGATCACGAACAGCTTTTGCCCAGGCTGCGGCAAGAGGCAGTTTCCGGAGTGAAATGCCGCCAACCGTCATGAGGGGAACGAAAGTCACCCCGGATACCGCGAGTTTCGCGGTCCAGCGGGGGACGATGGCAGATCCGATTCCTGCCGCAACGAGGTTGATAATCGTTTGTTTCTCGTCAGCAATTTGGGCTATGCGCGGGTGTAGTCCGGCGTCCTCGAAAAGTTTCATGGTCAGGTCATAGCTGTGGGGGCGAGAGCGACGCTCTGGCACGATGAGGGGCTCGTCGCGCAGTTCATCGACGGAGATCCGCTCGCGGTTCGCGAGCGGGTGCGTGACAGGCAGTGCAATAACGGGTGTTTCCTGCGTGAGGGTGCGAACGACCAGATTCCGGTTCAGTCCGTCTCGAGGTCGAATAAAGACGATATCCAGACGCCCGGCAATCAGTTTTGGAATGAGACGTATCGACTTGTCTTCGACAAGTTGCGTGATGATCCCGGGGAATCGCTCCCGAAAATCATGCAGCAGCGGCGGTATAAGACCTGCTGCAGCGCTGTCTATCGCACCTATGCGGAGCACGGTCGTCTGCTGAGTTTTCCTTGATCGAAACTCTTCCGCAAGTGTCTGGAGACGATGGAGAAGGGGCCTCACCTCCTCCAGCAGGGCGACTCCATCTTCGGTCAGGGCGACACTTCGGGTTGTCCGGGACATGAGGCGAGTGCCGAGGGACTCCTCCAACAGTCTTAAATGCCGTCCCAGCGATGCCGGTAGCATTCCCATTTTCTGTGCAGCCCTACCGAAATGCAGTTCTTCGGCCGCAGCGACGAAGCATTTTAGTTGTTCCAGTTCCATGACATGCCTTTATATCATTTAATTATATAATTAAAGCATTGTGGATTGGGAGGAAAGTACGAATTAACGTCTTTCCCGAAGGCGCAGGAGGTGCGCCCAACGGATCATTGGGAGGAGTTCGCTATGAACAGCGACCTGGAGACGCGCGTTCTGCGCAAAATCACTCTGCGCATCGTGCCATTTATCATGCTGCTTTATTTTGTAGCGTTCCTGGACCGGGTGAATATCGGTTTCGCCGCACTGACCATGAACGAGGACCTTGGATTTTCCTCGACTGTCTTCGGTATCGGAGCAGGCATCTTCTTCGTCGGCTACTTCCTGTTCGAAGTTCCGTCCAACCTCATTCTCAACAAAGTCGGTGCGCGCATCTGGATTGCCCGCGTCATGATCACCTGGGGGATCGTGTCCGGCCTCATGGCGTTCGTACAGGGAACAACAAGTTTCTATGCGTTACGCTTCCTTCTCGGCGTTGCCGAGGCGGGCTTTTTCCCGGGGATTATCCTTTACCTGAGCTTCTGGTTTCCGGCTCGCCGACGTGCGGCAGTGACAGCGATTTTCATGGCCGCAGCCCCGCTTTCGACCGTCCTCGGTTCGCCGATCTCCGGAGCGCTCATGGAGATGCATGGTTTCCTCGGTCTTGCCGGCTGGCAGTGGATGTTCCTGATTGAAGCCGCTCCTGCGGTCATCCTCGGCGTCGTCGTCCTCTTTTACCTCACCGACCGTCCGGAAAAAGCCAAGTGGCTCTCGGAAGATGAGCGCAACTGGCTTGTGAAGACGATGAACGCTGAGCAGGCCGCAAAGGGCAAGGCCAGCCACAGCATTCTTGCAGGGCTCGCTGACATTCGGGTTATCGCGCTCGCCCTTGTCTATTTCGGTACGTCCGCCGGCCTTTACACCCTCGGCATCTGGGCGCCGCAGATCATCAAGGAGTTCGGCCTATCGTCCCTTCAGGTCGGCTTCATCAACGCAGTACCGGGCATTTTCGCAGTTGCTGCAATGGTTCTCTGGGCGCGTCATTCCGACAAGACCGGTGAACGGACCTGGCATGTCGTCGGCGCTTGTCTGCTTGCCGCCGTCGGGCTTGCATTTGCCACGGGTGCGACAAGCGTCTTCACCGTCCTTATTGCGCTGACGCTGGTTAACATCGGGATTAGCTGCTCGAAGCCGCCGCTTTGGAGCATGCCCACGCTCTTCCTGTCAGGACCAGCGGCCGCAGCCGGTATCGCTACCATCAACTCGATCGGCAACCTGGGCGGCTTCGTCGGCCCCTCGATGATCGGCTGGATCAAGGACACTACGGGCAGCTTTGCGGGCGGGCTCTACTTCGTCGCCGGTCTGCTGGTCGTATCCGCTATCGTGACGCTCGTGTTGTCGCGTACCGCACCGGAAAACGGGGGCAAAGTCGCCCCGGTCCAACATCGTTAAATCTCAAAGTGGAGAAAAGACATGCGTGAATACAAGATTGCAGCGATCCCTGCGGATGGGATTGGTCCTGAGGTTATAGCTGCGGGTCTTCAGGTTTTGGAGGCGCTGGAACAGCGCAGCGGTGACTTCAAGATCCATACCGAAACCTTCGACTGGGGTTCGGACTATTACAAGAAGCACGGCGTGATGATGCCGGCCGACGGGTTGGACAAGCTGAAGAAGTTCGATGCAATCTTCTTCGGTGCGGTCGGCGCCCCTGACGTTCCCGACCATATCACGCTCTGGGGCCTGCGCCTGCCGATCTGCCAGGGGTTCGACCAATACGCCAATGTGCGCCCGACGAAGATCCTGCCCGGCATCACGCCACCCTTGCGCAATTGCGGTCCAGGCGATCTCGACTGGGTCATCGTGCGGGAGAATTCCGAAGGCGAGTATTCCGGCCATGGCGGCCGCGCCCATAGGGGCCTTCCGGAAGAGGTCGGCACGGAAGTGGCGATCTTCACCCGCGTCGGCGTGACCCGCATTATGCGCTACGCCTTCAAGCTGGCCCAGGCGCGCCCGCGCAAACTGCTGACTGTCGTCACCAAGTCGAACGCCCAGCGCCATGGCATGGTGATGTGGGACGAGATCGCGGCCGAAGTGGCGACGGAGTTCCCGGATGTCACCTGGGACAAGATGCTGGTCGATGCGATGACGGTGCGCATGACGCTGAAGCCGGAGACGTTGGATACGATCGTGGCGACCAATCTGCATGCCGACATCCTGTCGGATCTGGCTGGTGCTCTCGCTGGCAGCCTCGGGGTTGCGCCGACGGCCAACATCGACCCGGAGCGCCGTTTCCCATCAATGTTTGAGCCGATCCACGGATCTGCCTTCGACATTACCGGCAAGGGTATCGCCAACCCGATCGCCACTTTCTGGACTGCCGCGCAGATGCTCGAGCATCTCGGTGAACGCGACGCCGCCGCACGGCTGATGAGCGCCGTCGAGCGCGTGACCGAAGCGGGCATCCTGACCCCCGATGTCGGCGGCACCGCCAACACCCGCCAAGTCACCGAAGCCGTATGCAACGCAATCGCAGGATCGAATATCTTGAAGATGGCCGCTGCAGAATGACCTGGAACGATGTGTCCGCTCGCCAGGTGCTGCGTCGAATTTTCGACGCAGCCGTTGCCAGCGCGGATCCGAAAATAGCTGTTGTCAACAACCTCCCAGAGCGTCCCAGAGGTCGCTGCGTTGTGGTGGGAGCGGGCAAGGCGTCGGCTGCGATGGCGGCTGCGGTCGACGCCGCCTGGCCCGATGTCGATCTCTCGGGCATCGTGGTCACTCGCTACGGCCACGCCGTTCCGGCGGGACGCATCGAAATCCTGGAGGCCTCCCACCCCGTCCCGGATGAGATGAGCATCAAGGCTGCAGAGAAGATTTTCGCTGCGGTTCAGGGCCTTGGTCCGGACGATCTCGTGGTGGCTCTCATCTCCGGCGGCGGTTCGTCATTGCTTGTATCGCCTACGGGCAAGATGACTTTGACCGACAAAAGGGCGGTCAATCAGGCGCTGCTTGCCAGCGGTGCCACCATCTCCGAGATGAATACCGTCCGCAAGCATCTTTCCGCTATCAAGGGAGGCCATCTGGCCCGCGCAGCACTGCCGGCAAAACTGGTGACACTGATCATCTCCGACGTGCCGGGTGATGATCCATCGGAGATCGCCTCGGGTCCAACGGTCGCGGATCCTACCACTTTGGCAGACGCAGCAGCCATCATCGCCCGCTACGGAATTGACCTGCCCGAGTCTGCGCGCGCAGTGCTTGTGCAAGGCAACGAGACGCCTAAGGCAGGGGAGGTCGCAGGCGAGATTCGGCTGGTTGCTGCCCCCTCGATAGCGCTCGAAGCGGCCGCCGCGGCCGCGCTAGATGCCGGTTTGTGTCCACTTATCCTCGGAGATGCCCTGGAAGGTGAGGCTCGCGAAATGGGGCGTGTCATGGCAGGCATCGCACTCTCCGCCCGCGACAAGGGCCTGCCTGTAGCAGCACCTGCCGTCATCCTGTCCGGTGGTGAGAGTACCGTTTCCCTTGGTGCCATGACCGAGGGGCGCGGTGGGAGAAACACGGAGTTTCTTCTCAGTCTTGCGGTTGCCCTTAAGGGAGCTTCCGGCATCTGGGCCATCGCCGGTGATACTGATGGTATCGACGGTGTCGAGGATGCTGCCGGTGCGCTGGTCGCGCCGGACAGTCTTATCCGAATGCGCGATGCTGGTATCGATCCACGGGCGACCTTGTCTGCCCATGATAGTTACACGGCCTTCAAGGCCATCGGCGACCTGGTGGTCACAGGCCCAACGCTTACGAACGTCAACGACATCCGCGCAATTCTCATAGGTTAGGTTTGGACATGTTCATACGCAACAACCGGCGATCAAAGATCGTCGCGACGGTCGGACCGGCGTCAAGTTCGCCCGACATGCTTCGCTCACTGTTTCTCGCCGGTGTCGATACGTTCCGCCTGAATTTCAGCCATGGTGCCCGGGCCGATCACGCGGAAGTCTATAGGAACATCCGAGCTCTTGAGCAGGAGCATGATGCTGCTATCGCCGTGCTGCAGGATCTTCAGGGTCCGAAGATCCGGATCGGAGTTCTGGCACATGGCAGGCTCGATCTCGCACTTGGATCCACCATCGGATTTATCCTTGGCCGTGAGGGTGGTGAAGGAATGAACGATATTCCGCTACCTCATCGGGAAATCTTCGAGGTGGCGGTGCCCGGAATGGACCTCCTGATCGACGACGGTAGAATAAAAGTCCGGATCATGGAGGTGATGGACGGGCGGCTTGTTTGCGAGGTCCTCAATGGAGGCGCCTTGTCGAACCGCAAGGGTGTCAACGTGCCCGGCGCTGTCCTGGACATTTCCCCGCTCACGGCGAAAGATCGTGAGGACCTGGAATTCGGGCTCGAGCTTGGCGTCGACTGGGTCGCACTTTCTTTCGTTCAGCGGGCACGCGACATGATCGAAGCCCGGTCCCTCGTTGGAGACAGGGCTGGCCTCATTGCCAAGATCGAGAAGCCGTCTGCCCTCGATGACATCGAGGATATTGTCAGGCTTTCGGACAGCGTCATGGTTGCGCGAGGTGATCTCGGCGTGGAGATCCCGCCGGAGGACGTTCCGGGCAAGCAGAAGGAAATCATCCGTGCATGCCGGCTAGCGGCCAAGCCCGTGATTGTCGCCACACAGATGCTCGACTCGATGGTGAGTTCGCCAACGCCGACGCGCGCTGAAGCCTCGGACGTTGCCGGTGCCATCTATGATGGGGCAGATGCCGTCATGCTTTCCGCCGAGACCGCAACAGGCGCCTACCCGGTGGAGGCGGTCGAAATTATGAACCGGATCATCGAGAAGACGGAGAAGCACAAGCACTACCGGCCGATCCTTGAGGCAACGGAACCCGATGTCGCTCAATCACCGCCGCATGCAGTTGCCACTGCAGCAGCCAACGTTGCCGTGGCTCTGGGATCGCCGGTTGTGGTGGCCTATACATCGAGCGGAACAACCGCGGCCAGAATTTCGCGTGCCAGACCGGCATTGCCAATTCTGGCTCTCACTCCGTCCGAACAAGTCGCGCGCCGGCTCAACATGTTCTGGGGGGTTGTCGGCGTGCGATCACAAGATGTCCACACCTATGAGGCGTCGCTGATTCATGCGCAACAGGCGGTGCAGGAAGCAAAGCTGGCAAGTCCCTCCGATCACATTGTCATCGTGGCGGGATTTCCATTTGCGCAACAGGGCAGCACCAACAATCTCCGCGTCGTTCAGATCGCCGCAACCGACAACCTAGAGATTGCGTAGATTGTATCGAGCAATAAGGGGGATCAATGCGTCATGAGCATGTTTGCGGTGCAGCCGTGCGGCGCGGCTCGCCGCATCCCCATCACCCTGCTCGATTGCTTCTATGATTTCCGCATGCTCACCGGCCGAGTGCAGCGGCAAGGGCCGTAGGTTGAGGGTGAACATGCGGGCGCGATGCAATTGATCGGCGACGGTCCCCGCCATCCGCATGAGGCGGCTGTTTCCGCTCTCTACTACGAGAGTCTGATGAAAATCCTCGTCGGCCACAGCCCATCGTGGAAGGTCGTTGTCGGCCAATGCCTCAATCATCCGCTTTGTGGCGGCCTTCAGAAGCTGGATGACGGGCGCGCGTTCCTCCATCGGCAGCCGGGCGAGCCGTGCCGCCGCGGCACCCTCGAGCGCGGTGATGACTTCGTAGATTTCTTCGATGTCCGCGGGAGACAGGGCGCAGATGATGATGCCCTTCTTGGGAAGTATCCGGACCAGTCCGTCTTCCTGCAGTCGCGCCATGGCTTCGTGCACCGGGGTTCGGCTCATGCCGAGCTGACGCGCAATTTCAATTTCTGCGGCTTGGTACCCGGGGGGAAACGCATTGGAGCGTATCGCCTCCTTGATGGCGAGATAGGCGGCAGAAACCCGACCCGAACCGTTGATGTCGGAGTTTGCTGAATTCTGTTCTGTGGCCGGATCGCGTGGCGCGGCTCCGGGAATGTCGATCGTCCTGATCATGAACTGCCTGTCGTTGTTTCAAGGCTCGTTATAGCCGCTCTCCTGGAGCTTGACAAACGGGCGCGCATCAATAAATGTAAGCTTGCATGCAAGATAGCATGGAAAAGGATGTGGAGGCATCCTTCGCGATCTCAGGGAGGAAAGCGCGATGAAAAAGGTACTGTTGTCCCTCACAGGTGTCCTGTTTGCCATGTCCAGCCATATGGTGCTGGCGCAGGAGAACTATCCTGATCGACCCATCACAATCGTGGTGCCTGCAGCGGCAGGTGGACCGAGTGACACCGTGGCGCGCCTGGTGGCGCAGTCGATGTCCACGACCCTTGGCCAGCAGGTGCTGATCGAAAACATGGGCGGCGCTGGCGGCTCGCTTGGTGCCGCAACAGTGGCGCAGGCGGACCCCGATGGCTACCGGTTGCTGCTCTACCATATCGGGGTGGCCACTTTCGCTGCGCTCTACCCGAACCTGACCTACAAGCCGATCGAAGACTTTTCGAGCGTCGGGCTGATTACCGAGGTCCCGATGACGGTCGTCGGCAGGAAGGACTTCGAGCCGAAGACGTTCACCGATCTCCTCTCCTATGTGAAGGCAAACGGGCCTGCCGTCACCTTCGGGACCGCCGGCACGGGTGCCGTTTCCGATCTCTGCGGCAGGTTGCTGCAGGACGCGCTCGGCACCAAGATCACTCTGGTCCCTTACAAGGGCATGGGCCCCGCAATGACCGATCTCATTGGAGGTCGCATCGATCTCGCCTGCGACCAGACGACCAACACCACGACCCAGATCAAGGCCGGTGAGGTTCATCCCTATGCGGTGACAACGAAGGCGCGGATTGGCGTGCTGCCAGATCTTCCGACTGTGGAAGAGAGCGGCCTGCAAGGGTTCGAGCTCAGTGCCTGGCATGCGCTCTGGGCACCCAAGGAAACGCCTGAAGCCATCCGCAGCAAGCTTGCGGAAGCGTTGCGCGCCGCACTCAAGGATCCGGTCGTGATCGAGCGTTTTGCGAGCCTTGGAACCGCACCGGTATCGGAAGATCTGGCGACACCGGCGGCGCTTGACCAGAAGTTCGCGTCTGAAGTCGAGCGACTGACGAAGCTGATCAGCGAAAGCGGCAAGTAACCTCGGTTTGGTCGGCGGCTGAGAATAAGCCGCCGATCCATCATTCGTCATGGCCACGGGCCATGCGTCCGGCGCTTGACCTGAGCGCTAGCCCTTGAACAGGAGCGAACTTCCCATGCGTGAATACAAGATTGCAGCGATCCCTGCGGATGGGATTGGTCCTGAGGTTATAGCTGCGGGTCTTCAGGTTCTGGAGGCGCTGGAACAGCGCAGCGGCGACTTCAAGATCCATACCGAAACCTTCGACTGGGGTTCGGACTATTACAAGAAGCACGGCGTGATGATGCCGGCCGACGGGCTGGACACGCTGAAGAAGTTCGATGCGATCTTCTTCGGTGCGGTCGGCGCCCCTGACGTTCCCGACCATATCACGCTCTGGGGCCTGCGCCTGCCGATCTGCCAGGGGTTCGACCAATACGCCAATGTGCGCCCGACGAAGATCCTGCCCGGCATCACGCCACCCTTGCGCAATTGCGGTCCAGGCGATCTCGACTGGGTCATCGTGCGGGAGAATTCCGAAGGCGAGTATTCCGGCCATGGCGGCCGCGCCCATAGGGGCCTTCCGGAAGAGGTCGGCACGGAAGTGGCGATCTTCACCCGCGTCGGCGTGACCCGCATTATGCGCTACGCCTTCAAGCTGGCCCAGGCGCGCCCGCGCAAACTGCTGACTGTCGTCACCAAGTCGAACGCCCAGCGCCATGGCATGGTGATGTGGGACGAGATCGCGGCCGAAGTGGCGACGGAGTTCCCGGATGTCACCTGGGACAAGATGCTGGTCGATGCGATGACGGTGCGCATGACGCTGAAGCCGGAGACGTTGGATACGATCGTGGCGACCAATCTGCATGCCGACATCCTGTCGGATCTGGCTGGTGCTCTCGCTGGCAGCCTCGGGGTTGCGCCGACGGCCAACATCGACCCGGAGCGCCGTTTCCCATCAATGTTTGAGCCGATCCACGGATCTGCCTTCGACATTACCGGCAAGGGTATCGCCAACCCGATCGCCACTTTCTGGACTGCCGCGCAGATGCTCGAGCATCTCGGTGAACGCGACGCCGCCGCACGGCTGATGAGCGCCGTCGAGCGCGTGACCGAAGCGGGCATCCTGACCCCCGATGTCGGCGGCACCGCCAACACCCGCCAAGTCACCGAAGCCGTATGCAACGCAATCGCAGGATCGAATATCATCTGAACGGGAGGACCGTCAGGGGACGCCAGAGGGGAGGAGACCATGGCTACACTCGAAAAGTACACCCGGAAAAACCTGATTGCCGGTGGCATCTTCATCGCCATCGCGGCCTCGTTCGCTGTGCAGGGTCTAAGATATGAGTTCGGGACCGCGACCCAGATGGGCCCGGGCTTTTTCCCGGTGGTGCTCGCTTTCGTATTGGGCGCACTAGGCGTCGTCATCGGCCTTGATGGCTTGCGTAGTGAGCCGGAGCCGACCGATGGTTCCGTGCCCTGGCGCGGGCTCGTCCTTATCTGTCTGGCACTTGCCATCTTTGCGGCCGGAGCCCGCGATCTTGGGCTCGTACCCGTCGTCCTGCTGTGCACGTTCATGACGGCACTCGCGTCTCGCCGAAACTCGCTGGTATCGGCGGCTATGATGGCCGCCGTCATTGCCACTCTTTGCTATCTGGTCTTCAAGGTCGGGCTGGCAGTTGCCATTCCGACATTCGGGCCGGTTTTCGGACTATGAGGTGCTCACCATGATGGATCTGATCTCGAATCTTGCCCTTGGCTTCGAAACGGCTCTCACGCCGATAAACATCGTCTGGTGTTTCGTTGGCGTACTGCTCGGCACGCTCGTTGGCGTATTGCCCGGCATCGGGCCGACAGCGACGATCGCGATGCTTCTGCCGATCACGTTTACATTCTCCCCGGTAACGTCCTTGATCATGCTTTCGGGCATCTACTACGGCGCCCAGTATGGTGGGTCCACAACAGCAATCCTCATCAACCTGCCGGGGGAAAGTTCTTCCGCTGTCACAGCGATCGATGGCTATCAGATGGCCCGAAAGGGTCGTGCCGGCCAAGCATTGGCAACCGCGGCGCTCGGATCCTTCTTCGCAGGCTGCGTGGCAACAATGCTGTTGGCGATCGCGGCTCCGCCGCTTGCCTCCATCGCGCTCGAATTTGGCGCGCCGGAATATTTTGCCCTGATCGTTCTCGGGCTGCTCGTTTCGATCTCACTCGCTCACGGTTCGGTCCTCAAGGCGCTGGGCATGATCGTCATCGGCTTGCTGCTTGGGACGGTGGGCCAGGACATCTATACGGGCGAGGAGCGCTTCACGTTCGGTCGCCTGGAATTGTCGCAGGGGATCAACTTTGTTTCGATTGCTGTTGGAATATTCGGGGTCTCCGAAATCTTCCGCAACCTTCAGAACGAGCACACGCGCGAAATCGGAGTGAAACACGTCACGAACCTTTGGCTGACGAGAGACGATTTCCGGCGGATTATCGGCCCTGTATTGCGGGGAACGGCGCTTGGCTCGCTTCTCGGCGTATTGCCGGGCGGCGGTCACGTATTGGCGTCCTTTGCCAGCTATTCGGTCGAGAAGAACCTGTCGAAAAATCCGGCCGAATTTGGCCATGGCGCGATCGAAGGCGTGGCGGGACCCGAAAGCGCCAACAACGCTGCGGCGCAGACGTCCTTCATTCCGCTGCTTACCCTCGGCATTCCGGCCCATCCAGTCATGGCACTCATTGTTGGCGCCTTTATCCTGCAGGGGATCACGCCGGGGCCGGACGTCATTACCAGCCAGCCGGCGCTGTTCTGGGGCATCATCGCATCGATGTGGATCGGTAACCTGTTGCTGGTGATCCTCAACCTGCCGCTGATCGGGCTGTGGGTGAAGATGCTGACCATTCCCTACCGCATGCTGTTTCCGGCCATCGTCATCTTTGCCTCGATCGGATGTTATTCCATCAACAACAACCCCTTCGACGTCTATGCAATCATCGTCTCGGGCATACTTGGCTACGTGCTGATCCGTGTGGGCTGCGAACCGGCACCCCTTCTGCTGGGATTCGTTCTGGGGCCGCTGCTCGAGGAGCATCTCCGGCGGGCGATGATCATCTCCCGCGGCGACGCGACGGTGTTCGTCACAAACCCGATCGCTGCATCGCTGCTCGGCCTGGGTCTGGTCTGCGTAATCCTGGCGCTCCTACCGTCGATACGTTCCAAGCGCGATCAGGTGTTCGTAGAGGATGACTGATGCCGGACATTTTCATGTCCCCGGGCGCCAGGGCGAGTTTTCAAGTGATGGGGTGTAAGAGCTACCTTCTTTCGCGAACGCCGAATGGTGTGATTATTTTCTATAATAAACTTTCGCCGCCCAGTTGCTGTAGCAGGCTTGCAGATCAAAGGCTTAACCGAAACAACTGGAACCGAAAGTTCGATTCCCGTCAAGGCGAGGCCATCAAACACCCCCTGATCTTTATGGAATCACGCCGCGATATCCGCGACGTTGCTCTCGTTCTTCCCCATCATCGCCTCACGTACTTGCTGCCGCAACCATGCGCAGCCCAGATCGCTGTCCATGTGGAGCGGCCAAACCATTGCCACGGGTGGAAAAGAAAGCGCCAGTGGCACTGGGCTGACCTCAAGTCCCAACAGCGGGCCATAACGAAGTGCAATACGCGATGATACGGTGGCAATGACCGCAGATGAACGCGCCGTTGCCAATATCGACATGAAATCGGGAGCTGCCGCAACGACTTCCAATTCTGCACCTGCATGCTCCAGCGCATCCTTGACGCAGCCATGCAGGCTGTCCGTCTGCGAGATCACCGCATGTTGTGCGGCCATATAGGCATCAAGATCCACCGGATTGGAGAGCTTCAGCAATTGAGGATTGAAACAGCATAATACGCTGGATTGATAAAGCGGTTCGGAATGGTGTCGTGAATCCGGCAGGTAGGGGTCAGAACAAGAGCAGTGCAAAATCGTACGCTAAGGGCGAACGGAATGAGAACTTATGCGACCCGCCGTAGGCCGACTGGCAGACGGAGCGGTCGAAATCCGTTGGGCATCTGATGTTCGGCATCCCAGGTGTAGATGCCTGTAAGGTTGATATGTTCCCAACTCAGCGGCGAGATGTGCTTCAACAGAGTATCAGGAATGTCTCGTCCCGCTCGTTTCAGCTGTGTGACCGCGCGATCAAGATAGACCGTATTCCAGTGCACGATTGCACTGACGACGAGATTGAGCCCTGAGGCGCGGAATGCTTGGCTCTCGAACGACCGGTCGCGGATCTCGCCCCGCTCGTGGAAGAACACAGCCCGTTTCATCTTATGGGCGGCCTCGCCCTTGTTGAGACCGGCTTGGCATCTCCGCCGTAGTGCCGGACTTGAGTACCATTCGATCATGAAGAGCGACCTTTCGATACGGCCGAGCTCGCGGAGCGCCCTCGCAAGATGGCTTTGCTTAGGCGACGCAGACAGCCTCTTGAGTATCGTAGACGGCACCACGGACCGCGTCGTGATCGACGCAGCGAGATGGAGCAGATCGTCCCAATGATCGAGAATCAGACTGGTATTGATCGGAGCCCCGATGTGGTTCGACAGCGCCGGATATGCACCGCTCTTTTCTAGCGTGTGGAACTTCCGGTCTTTGAGATTGCGCAGTCGCGGTGAGAACCGCTTTCCGATCAAGGCGAAGAGCCCGAAGATATGATCACTCGCGCCGCCTGTGTCGGTAAAGTGTTCATGGATATCGAGGACAGTGTCCTGATCGAATAGCCCATCGAGCACATACGCCGCCTCGCTCTCGGTGGGACTGATGGGCAAAATGCTGAAGTAGCCGTATTGATCTGACAGATGGCTATAGAATTTCGATCCGGGCTCGCTACTGTAATGCAAATTGATGTCGCCGCGCTTTGCAGCCCGGTCGCTCGCACGGAAGAATTGGCCATCGGACGATGACGTCGTGCCATTGCCCCAAAGGCGCGAATGCGGATGCTGGGTGTGGGCATCGGTGATGCACGCTTGAGCCGTGCGGTATGTCTCCGATCGGGCGTGGAATGTGCGCATCCACCCAATCTGGTGAGCGCTAATCCCCTTGGAGGCACCCGCCATTCGTTTGGGGCCAAGGTTCGTAGCATCGGCCAGTACACCAGCGAGCATTGCAGAAACATTTTTTGGGACGTCGCCGGTCCGAACATGCGTGAAGTGATCCGCAAAGCCGGTCCATTCATGCACTTCCCTTAACAGGTCGGGAACCTCGACCAACGGATACATATCGCTGATCTCGGCATTCAGTGCCTCCGCGGCCACAGGGATTTCGCTGGCAGTTGGTGTGATTATCAAGGTTCCGGCTTCAAGACGAACTCCTTCGAGCTTTCCGGATCGTGCCCTGTGCGCCAGACGCTGCAGGTTGAACTCGAGCATCTGACTCGCTTCGGCAAGCCACTGCGCGCCGTCGCTCTGGACCCCCAAACCGAGACGATCTTCTTCCTTCATCGTGATGAATGTTGTTCGCGGCATCAGATGCTCATCAATGGGCCGGAAAGATCGGCTGCCATCGACCCAGATCTCCGCAGATCGAAGCCGGTCTCGCAAAGAAGCGAGCGTTGCGATCTCGTAGAGACGGCGATCGGGTTTTTCCCGTTCGAAGATGAGCCGGCGCTCAGTTTGGCTAAGGTGGGTGAGCGGGACGCGATCAGGGAGTGGCCGCCGCTTTTCGGCATAAAGCCGTTTAAGCAGTCCAATTGCCGCTAAAAGTGGATCGTGGCGACGCGCCGAGCGGAACGTGAATGCCTGAGAGTCGGACTCGAAAAGTCCTCAACGATATCGATACCTTGCGAGCCGTCTGGTTATCAGGCGAATGTGGGCGATCATGATCCATGCCTCGGCTGATGCGATGGAGCGTTCGACGTCCTTGGCCAATCTTCGGCATCTACCGAGCCAGGCGAAGGTCCGCTCGACCACCCAGCGACGCGGTAGAACCTCGAAGCCTTTCGCCTTGTCTGATCGCTTGATGATCTCAATCGTCCAGCGCCCGATCTTCTTCAGCCGTTGCTTCAACTTGTTGCCCGCGTAACCACCATCGGCGAAGACGTGTAGCAACCATGGCCACCTGTGGCGGATGGATTTAAGGAGATCGGGAGCGCCATCGCGATCCTGGATGTCGGCGCTGTGAACCATGAGACCGACCATCAGACCAAGCGTATCGACGATGATATGGCGCTTGCGCCCTTTAGTTTTCTTGCCCGCATCATAGCCTCGTATGCCACCGCTTTCCGTGGTTTTCACGCTCTGGCTATCGATCACACCGGCCGTCGGACTTGCCTCTCTGCCCTCCAGCTCGCGGGCCTCCATCACCAGATGATGGTTGACGCGCGCCCAAAGTCCCAGCGCGCGCCATTCATAGAAATAACGCTGGACGGTCGAACAGGGCGGGAAATCCTTCGGCAGCATGCGCCACTGGCAACCAGTCGTGGCGATGTAAAGCAGAGCGTCGACGACCTCGCGCAAATCAGTGGTGCGGGGGCGGCCCAAGCGGCGGGGCATCGGCAGAAAAGGCTCCATCAAAAGCCATTCCCGATCTGTCATGTCACTTGCGTAGCGTGCCGTTCGCCGGGCATATTGCCGACGGGTGATTTCAGTCCAGGCCATCGTGAACTCCATCGAATCTTTGCAAATCCGAAGGAATCATAACCTGTTGAAATCACCCACTTCTTTTTGAGGCAGCTTCTGAAGGAATGCACCAGTGTATTTGTGGACGGTCGCATATTGCTCGGCTGCTACGGTCAACGACGGCGCCTCGTTGTCGTCGACCATCGACTCCAGTTCAGGTTTCATCCGAAGCAGTCGGTCCCAGCCGACTCTTTGGTCGAGAACAGCCAATGCATTCCGACCATGGTCGTTGGCGGACTGCAGCGCGGAGATGGTATCGAGGAACATGCGCAGCGCTTTGGCGGTGTTCGCTCTGCAGTCCATTTGCCGCTGCTTCTTTCGGTTGTTGGCTTGCGAGAACAACTTACCCATTAGTTTGATGAACATCGTCACCGCATCGTCCGTGAGCTTCTGGCAAAGCTTGATGACTTGAGCCACAATCAGAGCGTGGCGACGGCTGGCATTGAAGTCGTTGGCAAGCCAGGCCGGGGTTGCGTTACCCTCCCGGATCATCTGGTCCCACCGTCCTGCTGATATGCGCGCCTGTAACGTCGGATCGATCTCCAGCCGCCGCAGAAAGGCTATCCGCTCTGTCAGCCCGACCAGATTCGACGCACTTGGTGCTTCTGGCGCTGAGCGTAGCCAATGGAAGCGCGTCTGGCCGATCGACGGGTCCACTTCTAACAGCCGGTCCAATGATCGGAACGTATCGAGCGGGATGTCTTTAATCAGAGTTGTCTCTGCCCAACGGCGAGCTATCGCACGGCCGGCAAGGCCAATCCGTTCGATCGTGTCGATCGCCGGTAGAAGAGCGCCGCGTTCACGAAACGCGGCGACAACTGAACTGACTATCGCAGCACCGTCGTCGGACGTGGTCGACGCATGAATTGCCACCAACAACGCGGCGCGGCGATCTTGTAGCGTCGCGCTTCTCGTATCCAGATACATCATTAGCCGTGCTGTGTGATCCCGACGGGTTTCTTCACGGCGTGCATAGAGCGAAAATGCTTCCGGGGCGGCGCCGATCTGATCAGCAACAAATCTCAGCATGGCGCGTGGCGGAATTTCTTCTGCCCCCAGCACTCGACCCGGGTATCGCATCAGACATAGCTGAATGGCAAAGCCGAGCCGGTTGTGATTACGTCTCCGCAGTTCGATCTCCAGGCGATCCGCCAATGACAACGAATAGTGTCGGATCAGGCTGTCCTCGTCGACTGGTATGTCGATAAGCTTTCGACGATCTTGATCTTTGAGAAGCTTGCGCTTTGCCATTGCCTGACTCCATCCATGACCAATCTGCGCTGAGCGTCGTCGAGTCGGGCCGGACAGCGAAATCAAAACTGGCGCATGTCGATGGCAATCCACAGAGATCGAATGCCTAAAACCCGAGCTATGGCATTGTTCACGCTTCGTTCGGGCTTAGCGTACGATTTCGAACTGCTCTTGTTCTGACCCCACATTGATGAGGAATTGCACCGTGAATCCCTGACGCACGAACAGGTCCAGAAAATCGTTGAGTACAAGAGCACGATGGGCAACATCCTTGGACCTGAGGAATTTGCGCGCTTGAGCAAGAGCAATGTGCTGCAAAACAGTGACTCAGATTTCATCATGCGGGTCGCTGAGAATATGAAGGCACAGCCCGAGGAATGGCGTGGCTTAGCTTACCTCAACTCCGATAATCCCGACCATTGGGATCGATTGCTTTATTTGATCATAAATCTCAGCCCGGCGGGATGGGATGTGAAATTCAGTAAGCTTGTCTCCTTTGTGAAAATTCTCTCGAGAAACTGGCGCCGGGAAATTCCGGATCTATTGCTGGAGCTTGATGATGAGGGAATTGACGTGGAGTTGTTCTTTCAGCTTGAACGTACGGTAACGTTCAAGCTCACTACTTTGCTGAGCGACGCCAATGAACTTCACAAGGTCATCGTCGATCCCAATGTAGATGTGTCACCTTTTATTGCGCGACTGGGGCATGCGTTTTTGCCCGGCGCCGTTTATCAGCTAGAAGAGTACGGGCTACCAAGAATGATTTCGCGAAAAATTCATCGGAGCGGCGCCATGAATTTCAACGACCCCAGCCTTGATCTGCCCACCGCGATAAAAGCTTTTCAGTCGATAGGCTTGGAAACTATCAGCAAAATACCTAGCCTTTCCCGTTTTGACGTATATGTACTGAAGTTCTTTTATGAAGGGATCACTCAGGATCCAATCAAGAGTTAGCCTTCGACTATAATGATCAATTAGACAGCGTCGCTGACACGCATTTCAACATTCAACCCAGCAGCAGCAGCCATATTGATCAACGTGTCCAAGCCGAAAACGCCTACCTCGTGCCGGAGCAGATCTGACACACGAGGCTGAGTTACGCCAAGTAGCCGGGCAGCTTCCGCCTGCGTCCAACCCTTTGCTTTCACACGGCTCCCAATCGCCGTGATTAAAATCACACGCAATTTCATGTTTTGGGCACATGCGGAGTCTCCATCCGCTGGATTGGTCGCATTGGCTATGCTTTTTTCGCCCCCCGAAACCACACGCTTGGAGGTGGTCTCATGGTAGGGTCTAGGCGCCATATGGGGTGCGTTTTTTTTTGCTCTTTTGCTCTAGCTCGCTGTCGTTGACATCGAGAGTGAATTGCTTTTGCGATATGTCCGCAATTTTCGAGGATAGGCCGATCTTTTCCTCTGCTTTGGTACGAGCGTGGTCGGACATAAACGTAAGCAGGTAGTTCAACCCCTCTTCGTCAGCGACAGTGACGAAATCCTTATTTTTATTTACGAACACAACGGACTTTTTGTCTTCTTTTATTAGCTGAATGACATTGCTCAGTGTGCCTGTGCTCTTGCAATCCCAAACCATTAGGCCGTAATTGCTGGCGTGGGCCATCTCGATGTCTTTAGCAGTGTAAAAGGCTCGACTACCGGGCGGCGCTTTCGGGTGAATATGAGTGACCGGCCATTCAGCCAAGTTATTGCGCGGCCGATCACCGCTGCAAAAGACGGTCACTCTCTTAGCGCCATACTCAACAAGGCACTGTTGGATCGATGTATCCGCGCCGTCTGCGTCTCCGACGACAATATCGAGGTCGGACGCGACGATCTTCTCAATCCTACTTTTAACTTTCTCATGCAGGCGGCTGATTGATATGGAACCTGCGATAAAAACGGTGTTCATTGGCTCACTTCCAAGTCACGGCAACAGCGTAGACCCGTGCGATCTTCGGGTAGGTCTTAAGTGTTTTACACACCGCGTCCATCGTTGCGCCAGTATCATATAGGTCATCTAACAGTAAGGCGTTCCAACTACCATCGCCAGAAATCTGATCGTTAATCGAAAAACGCCCAGCGAGCGCGGCATCCTTTTCTGCCTTTGTGTTTAAATTCTTGAGCGGCGTGCCGCCCTCAGGAGCCGGAGCCTTTACGATGATGTTGTTGAACACGCTGGCGTCAATGACCTTGGCCAGTTCGTTGGCGATCTCATCGACAGGTTGTCTGGCACGCAGGGTGGACGCAGGCATGGGTACTATCAACCCTATCGTTTCAAATAGTGGTAGAATTGACGTCTTAATTTGGGCGGCTATCGGTCCAGCCTGCGACCAGTCATTGCGATATTTGAGCTGATAAAGTGCTTCTCCGGGCTCTGACCTGGTGGTGTCATAAGTAGGGTGGCCAAATTCATTGTGCCCGGTGAAGGTGCTGTGGAGAGAATGCTTGTGTAATGCGTATCCCAAATCCCAGGATCCTGTGATTTGCTTTATCTGAACTTGCATAAATTTGAACCCCCATGACGCCACCTCTGGTTGAGGACTATGTAATATATTGCTTAGAATGCAAGGCGAATGCGGGTTGCGGCATAATGTTAAAGTTGAACTTCTCTACGCCGGGGGGTAGCCGGAGAGCCGACAGGCAAGGGCTGGCTGCAAAGCTCGGAATTGCGGCGCCGCTCGGCCGAATCGCCTTAAGCGTGTATGTCTATATGGAGATTTGTAAGGGGAGTGCGTCGATCCATCTTGACCGGTCACTGTGCATCCGTATTGCGGCGCCCGCAGGAACGATGCTAGCCAGCCCAAGACGTTGCACAGGAGCGTTCAAGCAGCACCCCAAACCTCCAAATCTGAGCCAACCGCGTTCGCCGATAGTCTTGCTGCAAGGAGTAACGTGTTGAGTTGTTTCATCTTCAGGGTTCTTCTTTGGGAAGCTTGGCCATTCGCACATTCGTCATGTTCGGTCTCCGTTAATTGAGGCTGAAGAATCACTACTCGCTTTTTGTAGCCGATGGGAAGCGCCTGAACTCGGGCGATAAGTCCAGTTCTGTCTGGTTGTCGAATACCGTTGTGCCAAACGGCGCCCGCGATAAGATGATGGCGTCCAGCGTCTAGCGTGTCTGTCAAGGATTGTCGTTCCAGATGACGAAGGTTCTTGACGGCTTGACCCGTAACGACCTCGTACTTCGACGCGGAGACTTCCCTTGTGACAGCCGAAGAGCCAGCCCCTTTTGCGTGGATCAGAGTGACAAGGTTTGTGGCATCATCAATGTGAACGAAATCAGCAAGTTCCATCGAACCGTCATCGCTAGCCAACCAGCCGGTGTTAAAAATGTCGTGGCAATAGCCAAATAGCGAGTCGTCGTGCTGACCCGGCGCCTTCGGCGTCCCGATAGACAAACCGAGGGTCTGCCCTACCAGTATAACTGGCTTTTCCTGTGTCACATTGTAATTGGCTAAGTTCTTGAACTGCCAATTGGGAAACCACTGGTCAGTGTAAGCGCTTCTGAAACATTTTCCTCCGGAAATAGTATGGCCACTGCCATAGTAGATTTTGAGCCAATCATATTCCGCTATCAGGGCATCGAAAGCCGCCCGGCCGGCCGCTCCTGTCACGGGTCGAGTCGTCCAGTCAAAACCGAGTGTGATCTTGTCGCCAGCTAGAGTCGGAGTGATAGATAGGTCTCCTAGTAGCGTCGTTTCGAAGGTCACTGTTGCGACGAGATTCGGTCCTGCGCCAGGAACCACGGAGAATTCGGCCCCGTAGGCCCATTGTGCGGCGCGTTCCTTCAGGGTCTGATCGGTGTCCTCAGCCAAAAGTTCCGGTGGAACCACGGCGATCGCGTCGCCGTCGCTGACGGTTGCCAGATCGTTAACCGCCTGCGCAAGAGCAGGGAAGCGCACGGTTGGTGGAGTCGCCCCGACCGAAGCCGCCACGTCGAGCAAGATCTCCGTGTCCGCTAAGAAGTCAGCCCAAGTCTTGGGGCGGTTGAGCCAGAGGCGAGCGTCATCTGGGGAGGCACCGACCACTTGACTCACTGCGCCACTCGACAGGACCAGCGGCACTTTGCTGCGGACCGCCTTAAAGGCGTAGGTCTGATCGCCGAGAGGATCAATGGCGAACTCCAATGCACGTCCCATCAAGGTCTTCGCGTCAGGCTTGGCGTCAGAGCGGGCGTGAATACCGTCTAACCACAGCGCTTTGGTCTCACTGCCGACGAAGCCGGATTCGATCTCGGTTCGGGAGATGGGGCGTGCCGCTGTGAGTTTGCGATCAATCTGCGGACGAACGGCAGACTCGGATGCAGAGATTGCGGCTAAGCTTCCTTTCACTGAAATGGTCAGGAGGTGGTGGGCCAGATCAGTATATGTTCCCGATGGCGCCCAGGCCGGTTCCGACCGGTGTTGATATTCAATGGTTACCGTGCGCAACGCACCGCTTACGATGGGTGGGGATGTTCTGAGGAGGGTTCTCGGGCCAACAGCCACGCCTATCAAAGCTTCGAGCTCAGCTGTGAGAGCCCGGAGAAGGCGGGCGTTGGCGATTTTGCCTACACCCCGCAAGAGCATGGGTGCAAGATAGGGGCGGAGCGGTATCGTAGCGTGCGAGCGAGCCATGCCCACAACTAATCAGTTTGGGACGATGTGTCGAGATTGATGATTGCGGGGTTCATCCTCATTCTCTGTGATTCAGCGGCGGTAAATGTTCGTCTGCTTGTGCGGGACAGGTATTCTATGTAGCTGTTGTAAAATTGAAGTATTCGGCAGCGAGGGGATAAGCTTGCCTATCGAGAGCATCCATACATACCTTGTCTATCCGAATAAGGGGGCTGCCGACCCGTCAGCCATCGTCGGGAGCCAAGTACCGCATGAAGGCGACATGTTCGTCCTAATGAGGAACGTGTACGAAAAGGCCGATACCGAATGCAACATCGGCATCGCCTTCAATAAGGGCAACGGCGGCGCTCAAGCGAACGCGCGTCGCGACATGTTGATTGCCTATGCCTCAGCGCCTGGGGTCGATTTGGGTCGCGTGCTAGCTGAGGAACTGGCGACAGTAACGACACGTCGCTCGGGGCTCGGGCTTCTATTCCTGATCAAAGGAACCGAAGGCGCCGAGCACAAGGTGGTAATATCACGCTTTCGTGCCAACAACGGCGTGGTCGTAAACGAGGCTGCCGACATGCTGACGGTCGAATTCATCGACCGCGTATTCATGAAGAATGCGCATTCCTACAAAGCTGTCGTCTACAAGCATCAGTCATTCCAAGGTGGCTTCTGGAATGGAATGGCCGTCGACAAGCAGATTAACAGCCAGGATCTGGAGTCGTCGGACTACTGGGTTAAGGAGTTTCTGCTGTCGGACTTCATGACAAGTCCCGCGTTTGGCACCCGTCGTCTCGCTGTCGCACTGAAGAAAGCCATCAAGGCTACAGATGATCTAGAAGTTAAGCGCCAGATCACCGCCGCAGCTACGCTTGCCAGTGGACTTGGTGCGGAGACATTAAGCGTTGAGGCGTTCTGTAATCGATACGGATTTACCGAGGGTGCAAAGGCCGCCGTGGTGAAGCAGCTCGAACGAGCTGACCTGGCCAATGATAATTTCCAGTTCGATGCAGCCGAGTTCACAAAGCGATTGCCCTATCGGACGGTGGAGCTGGACAACGGAGCCATGCTCACTGCCGACGCTGCGTCCTTCGATAAGGTCTTCGAACACACGCCCGTTGAAGAAGGGGCCGACAGGATACGCTTCAGCACAGTCGGCTCGGTTGTTAGCGAAAAACTGGAGAAAGGTAGATGACGGTAGAAGCTCAATATCGAGCGCGATACGAAACCGTGCTCTTTCCCATCGCCGATAAGCTTTCCACCTTATTGCACGAGATCTTCGCAGGTCAGCCGCGGATCGATCGCATCTCGACGCGCCCGAAGTCCGTGGAGCGCTTCGTAGGGAAAGCCACTGCGGAGAAGGATGGCAAAGCGAAGTACGATGCTCCGCTTCATCAGATACAGGATCAGATCGGCGCGCGGATCATCACCTTCTACAAGGATGATGTGCATAGGATTTCGGAGGAAGTTCAGCGCTACTTCCACGCGATCGAGTCGAAAGACATGTTGCCGGAGAACGAGTGGGAATTTGGATATTTTGGAAATCACCATATTCTTATGCTGCAGCAAGATCTGATCGACCCGAATTTCAACAAGGACCTTGTGCCCTATTGCTTCGAGCTGCAGATTAAGACGCTCTTTCAGCATGCGTGGTCCGAGGCGAACCACGATCTCGGCTATAAGCCCGGGCAGCAGCCACTCGAAAGCGATGAGTTGCGACAGCTTGCCTTCACTTCCGCTCAGGCGTGGGGAGCGGATCGGGTGTTCAACGACCTGTTCGTAAAGCGGAGCTCGCAGCATTGAGAACAACTGCTGCAGGCCTTTATATCGTGTTCGCTTAGATGGTCACTCCGCATTGGCTTTCTGAAGTCAGGCCGGCTCGACCTCGGCCGCTTCCGAATGATCCTTTAGGGCCTGGGCTTCCTCCAAAGAGATTTTGCTGGCCACATATTCCTCCAGCTCGGCAGCGTGGTTTTCACAGCCCTTCGCCTGCTTGCGAAGAAGTAACATATGGTCAGAGAGTTCTCGCGGCGTGCAAAGGCTTATGGGAACCAGTGCCCTCTCACCGTTTCTGATCACGGGATATGATTTAACCAAACGGGTATGGCCCGGAAACACCATCTGAGGAGAGGCGGGGTCGTCGCTCATGCCGATGCGCTTCAGCATTCGCGTCACTACCTTTACCAGTTCCTTTTTGGCAAACGCCCTGTAGAAGTCGGCATGAGGACTTGTCAGAGGCTTGTTCTTGAAAACTTCTTCAACAATCTGGCTCGGCTGTGCAATCTGGCCAGCATCCATCCGCTGTCCGATCAGCTTATGCAGCTCAGACAATAGTGCAGCGTCTTTGGCCATGAGCTTCGTCCTATAAATCTTGAGCAGAGAAAAGGCACGGCCGCGCAGGCGCTTCCGTTCCCGACGGCTCCCAGCGCTCGGGGAGCTTGTCTGGAAGGCATGCATTGCCCAGTGATAATCCACGGATTCTAAGGATTGTCAAAGCAGATGTTCTGATTTTGTTCGTGGAAGCGATAACGCTAGTCGATAGGGTGCTTTGCGGAGTCGGTCCGACCATTATCCATTGTGGTGCATCTTTCCTCACGCTTGAACTAGCAGCACGTCCTGCCTAACGGGCAATACATCTTCCATAGCAAGGGACTCTACTGGTCGCTCGGTACGATTTTCGACAGTCAGCGTTCAAACCGCAGGTTCAAAGAGGGGGCTATATCGCATAGAAAATCGACGCCCGTACCTCAGAGCTTGGACTAGACGAGCTATGACCGCTTTGCGCCGTCACATCAGACATTGAGAGTGCGTCAGTAGATACCTGAAAGCTGACATTGCTGACCAAATGGCAATGACCTACACACAAAATTGCTCGGCATGAGGCGTCGCAAACGTGCCTTTGCGCCGTTGTAAAATCAGAAAATTAGCGACGTTACCTAACAGCTTGGCAGGGTTGGAAGCAGCAATCTGCCAACAGTGGGCCATTTACCGACGAAACCGTGGTGTCCAACTTTCTTCCAAGGCTTCGATCTCTTCCGCATCTTCAATTTCATCAGGCGCAATAAAAAGCAGCGTGAGCTGGTAACCCTCCCGTTGAAGCAGCGTCTGCTCCAGAACTTTTGGGCAATGAGAACGGCCTTCACCGTTTAGCCAGACACTTCCCTGAATTTCAGCCCATTCTGACGGACGGGATTGTGTGCGGTTAGAGGATCGCCCGGATAGGCTTCGCTCTGGAAGATGATGTTTCGAGCGAACCGACAGAGGTGGAAAATCCTTGGTCGCCCTGGTGTATCGAATAATCCCGTCTTTCGAGAATACGAACGCACAGCAATCATCGGTCAGCTCGACATACCGGGCAACAGTCGCCTCGACGCTTGTCCCGTATTGTCTAGCAAGCGTTTTGACGTGCTCTACGTCGGCATCGCCCAGTTTGCGCATATCGGAAACGAACCATGGCCTCGGCATGAGTATGCCGGCCGCAAACCGGTTGGCTTCTGTTTCCTGTTTCTGAACAAGCGTTTCAATCCGCCGCTCGATCATGTCCTTTTTCGTACAGCGCTGATCCCCCTTATGCCACGGGATCAAGAAATGTCCGATCTCGTGAGCGATGGTGAAGCGTCGACGCCCACCCTTTGTCCCGGCCTTGTAGAGAATGACACCCTTCCGTTTGTCTGGATCGGTGGTGAGGCCGCCCTCGAACTCCTCTGTTTCCATCTCCAAAATGTCGATAATGTTGATGGAGCTTGCCAGATCTTCGATTGGGACCGGCGCCGCCCAGTCCGGGTGATGGCGAAGGATGCAAGCGATGATAGACTCTGGAGCGGCACAGTCCGCGAGATCCATCATCAGCTCGTCGTTCATTTCGCGTCCTTATCCTTCAGGCGGTCGGCGACAACGCGCAGCGTTTCCCAATCCTTATCAGATAGTTTGCCGCCGAACTCGCGAAAAAATTGTAATGAGGATCGGTCAAGCTCTTCCTGATCGTCCTCAGCAAGGTACTGGACGGTAACGTTGAAATGTGCGGCGAGCTTCTTAAGAAGCTCAAGGCCCGGATTGGTGCTGGTTCCCTTCTCCAGTTCCCAAATATGAGCCTTCGAAACTGACACCGCGTCGCCAACCTGTTGGAGCGACTCTCCGCGCTTCAACCGAAGCTCCTTGAGCTTCGAAGCTAATGACATTTTCGATCTCCATACATGCTCTTCGGACGCAGCCAGTATTTGGAAAACGCCGTTCTGTCAAATGAACGATGCGTTCGCAGTTGACAACGCCCTATTCGTTCACCATATCTTACGGCATGTCCATATTGGGACGGAAAGGAGGTGAGAAAATGTCAGGAAAGAACCAACACGTTGTGCCGCATGCTAATGGTTGGGCAGTGCAGGGTGCCGGGAACAGCCGCGCCACTGCGGTTCACTCTACCCAAGCTGAAGCAACGGCTCATGCTCGTTCGATCGCGCAGAACCAACAGTCTGAACTGTTGATCCACGGCCGAAACGGTCAGATTCGTGAACGAGACAGTTATGGCAATGATCCCTACCCACCAAAGGGCTGATCCACCAAGACCGCGTTCATCCAGAGCGCGGTCTTTTTTGTGAGGGGATTCGCAGATTGGCGGATCGACAAAGGAGAAGAAAGATATGGCTAGATGCACCGCTCCAGTAAAGGGCCATCGATCAGCCGCTGCGGCAGCCGACTGTCCTGCTTGTGGAAGCCGCTATGGTCGCTATAGCAGTTCTAGAGGATACGGCGGCGCGTACAGCTCGTCCCCGAGTTCTTCATACTTCCAGTCAGGAAGCAGCAGCGGCCGAAGCAGCAGTAGTGGCGGGTCGGGGCGCCGCACTGCAAAGCCGCGATGGTCCGGAGCCGGTTCGACTGTGTTGTATACGCCCGAACAAGTGCAATCACTCACGCCTGTTCGCGAAAATGTCGAGAATTTAGCAGCGTCGCAGCCTGACCTTCGAGACGTTTTTCTTTGTCATGCGTGGGATGACAGGCAGGGATCTGCCAAGGAACTGCATGACCTGCTCGAAGCGCGAGGTGTACGTGTGTGGTTCAGCGAGAAGGATCTTGGCCTTGGCGTGCCGATGATGCGGGCGATCGATAAGGGTTTGATTAATTCCCGAGTTGGTATCGTTCTGGTGACCCCGGCTATGCTACGCCGTTTGCCGGCAGAAGGCATTGCAGACAAAGAGCTGTCAGCGCTTCTAAGGCGCGAGCGGCTCGTTCCGGTTGTTCACGGGACAACCTATGAAGAGCTTGAGCAGGTCAGCCTACTGTTAGCCTCCCGAGCTGGGTTGAGCACTGCCGAAGAGTCGATGGCGGAAGTCGCCGCTAAGATCGCCGAACTAGTTGTCACTCAGTCTTGATGTTCCGGGAGGTCGAGATGTCGATGCGCCGCGTACACCTTCGCAAACTCCTCAAAATTATGTTCCTGGAGGAAGGTCCTCGCCGATCGGCGCTCCGGACCGACATTCGAGAGGATCGTGCAAGAGCAGCGGATGACGGTGGCGAGGGCGGCGGGGATTTCTACGGGCCCTTCTGGAGTGACGCGAAGCGGCATGTTTTCGGCATGCACGATCTGCACGCCGCGACTGATGGGCGGATCGCCGGAAATGGCCGCCGGCAAAATCTCTATCCGCAGCTACGGGATGGCTTCCTACTTTGGTGGGACGAGAGGCGCCGCTGGACGAACGCGCCCTTTGCGCCCGGACGACAGCTCGGGACGCAGTTTCCGTTTCCGGGGCTCGATGCCGTCGTGAAGGTCGACAATATTTTGTCCGCCCGCGATGGTCGTGGCGTTGAGCATTACGTCTACCCCTATTTCTCAGAGACCCCTGTTCTGGACGAGCAGGCTGCGCGGCTCGGGCTTTGGCTGTTGGGCCAAGCGCTCCTCGGTGTACCTCACGAGGAGATCCGGGTTTTGGACGTTATCCGTGGCGAACCCTTCTCAATTGATCGCTATCCGCTTGCAGGAAACGAGGAAGATAGCTTCCGAGACCTATACGCTGCCCTCCTTGAAGAATGGGAAGCGCTTCGAGCAGAATACGACTGACGGTCCTGCCAGCAGATGTGAGAAGTATGCTCGCGGGACACCGATGCATATGCGGTTGTCGCAAAAGTGAAACTTAGTAGATCAGGGGGAAACGACTGTTCTCAGCCACAAACTGGCTGTCCTTGTCAGGCTAACGTGCTGAATCGTCAGTGAGAATGACACCTTAGACATGATTTGGTAAACGGGCCGTAGGTTCGCATCCCTTCAAGGCGCACCTTGAATTTAGCCAACTCATTTCTTCGGGAAGGCTTTGGGCTTCGGTTGATACAATCGCCTTTTGGCATTCGAGCGCAGAGCATTTCGAACATCCTTGTCCACGATCGACAGGTCGAACCATTCCGGATCAAAGTAGCCGCCGCACCACCGACTGGTTTCGGCGTGTTCAGGATCTTCCCCGTCGGCGATGGTCTTCAGGAACCGCTCATATCCTGCCCCCCCCCAACATCTTCGTAACTATCCGGTGAAGGCCGCTACGGTTTCGCCTGATGGAATACCCACGTTTAGCGAACGCGCTGTTTAGCCGGATCGGGAGGTTCGGGTTGAAAGCTGCTTGTCCGCCGCCGTGGACAGAAACGGACAAGCCGCCACAGAGGTTCGCTACTTCAGGGGCAGGAAGAGCTCTGCCACCGCCGCATGTTCAGGTGCTTCGGGAAAGAAGGTGAGACGCTGGCAATACAGGGGGAAATCCCTCGCTTCCTCGCCACTGGCCGGCAGCCAATCGCGATAGAGGTAAAGCGCGGCAGGCTCCAGATCATCAGTGTTGCCGACGACTTTCAGCACGGCGCAACGGCCACCGGGGATCATGCCCGCCTCGATATGCTCTCCATTCGTCTTGATCGGCTGATCAGTGCTGACACAAAGGTCCAGTCGATACTCGTCCGGAGACGTCACCCGCGGATCGGAATGGAAGATGTTGAAAGTCAAATTGGTCTTCGGATTCAGGCCAGTGGCTTTGCGCCATGCTATAAAGCGTTTGATCGTGTCGCCGATCCTTGCCGGATCACCTCGGTGTTTCATGATCGCGACAGGGGTCGGAGACACCTCGCGGATTTCGATGTCATTTGCTGCAAATGTCCGTTGCATAAGCTTACTCCTTGCTTGGTTGAGAGGCCCGAGGGCCGCAAGCCACAGTTCCCAATCGGGGGATTTCCTGAACTGCGAAGGCGACTGGCTGAACCGTTGCCGAAATGCGCGGGCAAAGGCGTCAGGAGCTTCGTAGCCGGCATCCATCGCTATCTCGGTCACGCTGTCTACGTCTCTGTAGGCAAGCCTGTAGGATGCCCGCTTCATGCGGAGGAGCTGGATATAGCGATGCACAGACAGCCCAAAGGCCGCCGCGAACTGCCGATGGAAATGAAACTTGGAAAAGGCGGCCACGCAGCTCAACTCGTCCAGGTCCAGATTGCGGTCGAGATGCTGATCAATGTGATCTAGGACCCGTTGCATCCGGGCATGGTAGTTTCGAAGCGTCGTCGTCATTATCCTGTCCTTGCCGTGGCAGGACCAAATAGCCCCGCACAAGTGCTGTGCGCTCGACCGATCTTGCGGACTATCAGTTTTGGCTGCTCAGAAATAGCGTCGGCCTATGAGGTAGCCGTCCGGCAGGGGGTGTCGGCATCCACTGTGGAGCGCAGATTATGTCGCCTGAGCGTTCAGCGTCTTCGGTATCCAATTCCACGGCAGCAATTGCTCCAGCCTGCTGATCGGCGTGTCCGCAATGTGGCTGTGGATGTTCACCTTGGTTCTAGTGCTGTTCATGCGTCAACGGACAGAAACAACATAGCTATAGCCGCTTGATCGGGATTGCTCGGACGACAATTTCACTCTGATGGAAGCGTTTCTCGAGTTCGCTCTTGTAAGCGGACCACCAGTCTTCATCTAGATCAGCTGCCATAATTTCGGCGAGGACGATCTCATCATGTTCGGTGTTAGAGCTTGCCTGCCATGTCCCCTCGGCTGGAGCGTGTCGATAGAAGGTCATTCCCCCAAACTCCTGGGTCAGGCGTTGGCGAACTTGTTCATAGACATTGGCCTCGAACGGCGTCCCAGCATCATCTCGTTGGGGCAGCAAGATCTGGATAAGCCAGCGGTCGCTGCGAGTGTCAGAGAACCCACCCTGTGGGTTGTCATTGATGAATGTCATTGGGCTTCCTATGCACCAAGTGGTTGAGACAGCCATCCAGGCCGGAGTGCTCGACGTCACAAGACTATTATCCTTTGGCTTGGTCGGACCTTACTGCAGGCTCAGGAGATAGATCTGTTATGCCGCACACTAAGGTGTTGACGGTGGCCGCCGACCCAGTGGCCGCCGGCCAGGTGCGTATCAGATCATGATCTCGCCTCCGGTTACCGGAATGACGGCTCCCGTCATGTAGCTTCCCAGATCGGAGGCGAGCAGGACGTAGGCACCCGCCAGTTCTGCTGGCTGTCCGGCCCGGCCGATAAGGGTGTTTTCCCCAAACTTGGCAGCCTTTTCCGCTGGCATCGTCGAAGGGATGAGCGGCGTCCAGATCGGCCCCGGCGCGACCGCATTTACGCGAATGCCTTTTTCCGCAAGCATCTCGGCGAGACCCGCCGTGAAGTTCGAAATCGCGCCTTTCGTGGACGCGTATGCAAGAAGCTGAGGCGACGGCTGCCGCGACTGGATCGAGGTCGTGTTAATGATCGAGCTACCTGGCTTCATGTGAGGAGCAGCGGCCTTCGAGAGGAAGTATGGTGCGTAGATATTGGTGCGGAAGGTTTCGTCCCATTCCTCGGCCGTGATGTCGGCGATGTCGCCATAGGTCCGCTGGAACGCTGCATTGTTGACGAGGATGTCGATGCCACCAAGTTCGTTAACGGCGCGCTGTACGAGATCCTTGCAATGTTCCTCGGACTTGATGTCGCCCGGAACGACAAGAGCCTTGCGTCCCGCTTCCTCGATCCACTTTGCGGTATCGCGGGCGTCGTCATCCTCGTTCAGGTAGGAAATGACGATGTCGGCGCCTTCGCGGGCAAACGCGATAGCGACGGCCTTGCCAATCCCGGAGTCGGCTCCGGTGATGAGGGCGACTTTACCGGTCAGCTTGCCGTCACCCTTGTAGGACTTCTCACCATGATCGGGGACAGGTGCCATTTCCGCAGTCTTGCCTGGCGGCTCCTGCTGCTGTTCAGGATATGGCGGCGTAGGGTTTCGAGTGTCTTCCATCATACAATCTCCTTTTTGGGGACTGCGCGATAAACCCTGAAGGGCGTTCTGGGTTCCGCAAGTACGATTTTCACCGCAGCTTGGAACGTGCTTTCTCCCGACAAATCCAAACACTTTGGCCGCTCGTTCTTGCGAGGGCAGTTCGAATTGGCTGTCAATGCTTCATCATCTCGTCCCCGAACGCACGCATGGTTTTCTCGAACACTATGCGGCTATCGGAGATGGACGCACCGTCGCTCTCGTCGGTGCGGACGGTTCCATCGATTGGTGGTGTGCGCCGGAGATGGATTCGCCGCCGCTCTTCAACCGGATGCACGACTGCGATAGTGGACGCTCCTCGGTCACGCCGGTGGAGAAATTCAAGATCGAGCGCCGGCACCTGGAAAAAAGCATGTTCTCGAGTCGATAGCTCGGGCTAAGGCACCGCAGTTCGGTGCGATTTCAAATGCCAATATCACCGGACAGGAACAGATTTAACCTGTTGATCCTCACGGCGCGCCGTCCTGGAACCCTGCTTCCGGTTATGACGTTTTCACGACGTCAAGCGTATTGGGAGGGACAATGAATGCGGGTACTGAAAGACAATGGGCTGACTATCGTTCTGTTGGTGCTGACCATCGCGACCATAACCGGAATGCTCTTGACGGGATGGCAGGTCAACAACGAGAACATCATCCAGCATGGTGGCACGGCGCTGTCGCTCGCAACCTATGCCGCGTCAGGACACTTCCTGTCCGCCATCTTCGAGAACTGGGAAAGCGAGTTCCTGCAAATGTCGGCATATGTGATGCTGACGGCTATGCTGTTCCAGCGCGGCTCAGCGGAATCGAAAGATCCGGACAAAAGCGCATCTCAGGACGAAGATCCAGCAAGCCATGCGAGACAACCGGGCGCTTCCTGGGCCGTGAGGGCGAGTGGATGGTTGCGAACCCTCTACTCATATTCGCTGGGCATAGCGCTCGCGCTGCTGTTCGCCGCCAGTTTCATTCTTCACCTCCGCTACAGCGCTATTGCTGAGAACGCAGAAGCCGCCATGCATGGCCACCCGGCTCAGTCGATCATGCAGCATCTTGCCAGCACGCAGTTCTGGTTCGAATCCTTTCAGAACTGGCAATCCGAATTTCTGTCGACGGCAGTGATCGTGGTGCTTTCGATTTTCCTGCGCTTCCGGGGATCACCAGAATCAAAGCCCGTTGCGGCGCCGCATTCCGAAACAGGCAGTTGATTGGATTTCCTTCATCGTGGTGGTTTGCGTTGTGAGAGCGAAGGCGTGTGTTTCTTTGCCACGGCTGTGACGAGCCAGCCTCGTCGCAGGTGTATTTGTCGCGACGGTTGTCACCCTCAGCAACGGGGTCGGTTGATCAAGCCAACTTTACAGGTTGACCATGTCTCAAGTGCTAGCTTTAAAACGCGTCTCTACGAGCCTCCTGAATGGTGCTTATTACCGGTCAGGTCCCGCGGACATGGCTGACCTGGCTTCTGTTGCGAGACGCCGAGTTCTGAGAAGTAGGGGCGCTGCGGCGGGAATCTGTTGGCGACCTCGGCCAGTGGCAGACTTCGCCAGGTCGTATCGACCACGTGTTTAACCCTGATCGTCGGAGGAGTGTTCATGGATCGCCTGTTTGCAAAATTCGCTAATGCAACGGCCCGGGCAACCGGTAGTCCGATCGCCTTTATTCTCTGTGTTGCCGCTGTGGTTATCTGGGCAGTATCTGGGCCATTTTTCGGGTTTTCGGAAACGTGGCAGCTGGTGATCAATACCGGCACAACCATTATCACATTTCTAATGGTGTTCTTAATCCAGAACACCCAAAATCGGGATGGGACTGCCCTTCAGACCAAGCTCGACGAGATCATACTCTCCTCTGACGCCGAGAATGAATTCATCGGGATTGAGAAGTTGACCGACGCTGAACTCGAAGCACTTCATCTTCGTTGTGAAAAATCGGCCAAGCGTTCACAAGCCATCCTGAAGAGGACGCACGCCGAGCGAAAAGCCCGCAAGACCAGCTCATAGGAACGGGCGCGCGCATCGTACTAGGCTGGCGGGCGAACGCCGAGCGGAACTTTCACTCGTGCCCTCAGTTAGTTTCCGTCAAGAATTGGGTTTCAATTCCCCAAGAACGGGCCTGCTGGCGTGAAGAACCAATCGCTGCGCTGGATGCCCGTAGCTACCGCGTCAGGCGGTTGTCGGAAGGTGGCGCACGCGTTCTGCATAAGGGCGCAACAACTTGGGACGCCGCACCGGGTCATATCAGGCAGTATTTACTTGAACAGGAGTTATCCATGCCTCTCAAAGTTCTCGCTCTCAACGGCACGCTCAAAACTTCGGATTCGTCGGAAGCCTCGTCTACCGGAAAGTTGCTTGAGCTGATCGCCGAGGAATTCAAGAAGTACGGCGTTGAAACCGAAACGATCCGGCTGGCTGACCACAATATCAAGCCGGGCGTGACGTCGGATGAAGGCGAGGGAGACGGATGGCCTGCGATCCGTGCAAAGGTTCTCGAAGCCGATATCTTGCTGATGGGAACACCGATCTGGCTCGGTCAGCCTGCAAGTGTGTGCAAGCGGGCGCTCGAACGGATGGACGCTTTCCTGGAAGAGACCGACGATCAAGGCCGGATGGTTTCTTATGGCAAGGTCGCGGCCGTCGCAGTGGTCGGAAACGAGGATGGTGCTCATCATGTCTCAGCGGAGTTGTTCCAGGCGCTTAACGACGTCGGCTTCACCATCCCAGCGAACGCGGTGGCCTATTGGGTCGGTGAGGCGATGGGGTCAACGAACTTTGTCGATCTGAAAGAGACGCCCGAAGCCGTTCAGACGATGGTATCGATGCTTGCGCGAAACGCTGCACACCTCGCCGGTTTGCTGCAGCAATCGCAGTATCCGGGCGAAGAGGAATAGTTGGTGGTTGCAGGGTCCGCAAAGCCGGTAGCCCGCCTGCCGCCGGCGTTCGTCGCGCCGTTTGGACAAGCGAAGGACTTGGCGGCATTGCGTCGGCAGGCCGAGACGTGCGAACGCTGCGACCTCTATAAGAATGCAACGCAGACCGTCTTCGGCGAAGGAAACGCTCAAGCCAAGATCATTCTTGTCGGCGAGCAGCCCGGAGACAAAGAGGATATTGCGGGGCGGCCGTTCGTCGGCCCGGCGGGCAGATTACTTGATGAATGTCTGAACGAGGCTGGCATCGACCGGTCGCTTTGCTATGTCACCAATGCGGTCAAGCATTTCAAGTTCGAACAACGCGGCAAGCGGCGCATCCACTCCAAGCCCAATGCTGGCGAGATACAACCCTGTGCGTGGTGGCTCGGCGGCGAACTTGACTTGTTGCGTCCTCGTCTCATTGTCGCGCTCGGCGCCACAGCCCTCTACAGCTTGATGGGACGGTCAGTCGGGCTGACCAAGGAACGCGCTCACATCTTGAAGACAGCGAGCGCCACACCGCTGCTTGTAACGATCCATCCGTCATATATTCTCCGGATCCGAGACTATGACGATCGTGTCGAGGAAAGACGCCGGTTTGTCGATGATCTGCTCTTGGCCAAGGACTATCTTGCTGCAGATAAAGATTGATCCCGCGTTCGGGTCCGCCTCATCGCGTGCTTGAGGTGCTTCGGGATAACGGACGAAGCGACCTAACCCCGAAACTCGCCTTCGTTCATGTCACGTTCGTGGTAATTGAGGTCCCAATCCTTGGCGCCTTTGTCGTTGCCCGGTGACTTGTTGTTGACGGTCGCGTCATCGGAATGCGTGATGACCCGTGGCTTGGCGCTGCTCACGCCGTTGTTGGATCCCCCGGCATGATTGCTTTCGGACTGCCCTCTGGCGTCGCGCTCGATTTCTGCCTTCGACGACTTTTTACCTTTTTCCATGTTGCTGGCACTCCTCAGTTGTCGGTGTGTCACTGTCTGATGTCCGGTCCGTTTCTTTCATGGCCCGCTGCAAGCCTTTCCCGGCCGCCTTGGCCAGATCGTTACGGTGATTGTCGGCGGCGGGGCTGTCTATCGAACGAGCATCATCTGTCTCGGCCGGGATCGCTTCCGGCGTCGTTTCGCGTGTTGTCATTGTCGATTTCATTTTGCGGTTATCCCAATCGACCCCAGTCGGGATTCCATTCAACGCCTTCGACAAGCTCGACGAAGACGGGTTCGTTTCTGTCGGCCCTATGAGAAGCTGCCAGTTTGAAGGCCGCATCCGGCTCCATTTCCTCGCCCGGAAAGATCGTATCGTCCGCAGCTGTATCCGCGACCTTGCGCACATATCCGCGAATCTGATCGCCGGAGTGATAGAACTTGATCACCAGCGACCCAACAGGCGCGACCTCGGAAGAGTACCGTCGATAGTCAGGACGTTCCGCTGTTGCGCCGGCATCACCGGCTCTATACCAATGCGCGAGGTCCTGACCCTCCGGACGACCTTCGTCTTCCCAGATTTGGTATGCCCGCAATCTCCGTGCGTTGTCGTCGATCACGGTTCTTGCCTGCTGCTCGACGACCTTCAGGACGACTTTGCCGCGGATGTGCTTTTCCCCAAGGGCAGACTGTGCTTCTGCGGCTTCACGAAGCTCGAACGTGCTGGCAACGACGACCTTCACCTTGCCCTGATCGATCAACGCCGCGATCTCCTGCAGTTGGGCGCCATTCGGCTGAGCGGTGTATCGTCCCGCCCGAATCTTCAGTTTTTTGGCGCGTGCCTTGTCCGGCTCCTGGAGTGTCGAGATCAGCGCTCCTCCCGGTTTGACGACGCTGAAGCTACGTTCCTGCGTCTCACCGCCGATCAGGTCGAACACCAGGTCTACGGGCTCGACAAGCTCTTCAAATTTCTCAGTTTTGTAATCGATCACCTGGTCTGCGCCGAGATCGGTCACGAAGTCCTTGTCAGACGAGGACACGGTCGTTGCCACCCATGCGCCCTTCGTCTTTGCGAACTGAATAGCGAAATGGCCGACACCGCCCGCGCCACCATGAATAAGGACACGCTGGCCAGATTGAAGCCCGCCATGATCGAACAGGCCTTGCCATGCAGTGATGCCGGCCAATGGTACGGCGGCGGCGCCGATGGTATCGAGCGATTGCGGCTTTGCAGCCACTTCGTCAGCCCGTGCCGTTACAAATTCCTCGTAGCCGCCATGTTCTGGTGACAGGAATGCAAAGACCTCGTCGCCGATCCCGAAGCCGGCGACCTCAGAGCCGGCGGCAGCGATCTCGCCGCTGACATCGCGGCCGAGCACATAGGGAAGATCCTTTTCGGTGACGACAGGATATTTCCCCTCGCGCATCTTCGCATCGACCGGATTGACGCTTGCAGCAAAGACTTTGATGAGAACTTCATTGGCGGCAGGCGTTGGCCGATCGATTTCCTCGATTGCCATGACTTCCGGACCGCCGAAGCGATGGATACGGACAGCTTGCATAATCGGTCTCCTTAAGCTCAAGAGTAAGTTTTGAAACGAACCGCCAGGCAATGCTCATTCATCTCCCGGGGGATCGCTTGGCGGTGAGCGGGCTATTGGCTATGCCGCCCGATGATCAGTGTTTCGGCTGCTTGCCGAAATCCTTGCGCAGCTCGTCCTTGGCCCTTTCGAGCGTTGCCAACCTAGACTTCGACAGCTGCTTGCCGGCGCGATTGATGTAGAAATTCAGCATCGACATGGCGGACTGGAAAGGGCTGGCCTTGCGGCGGTCGCTCCGTTCAGCCGAGGCCTTCAGCGAGTCGGCGATCTTCTTGGCGCTGCGCTGTTTGAAGACGCCGCCTTTCAGATCCATCGCGTCGCTGTTGTCAGTGACATCCTGCGACCATTTCTGTGTGGATTTCTTCTTATGCATGAACGTTCCTCCATAGAAGAAACGGCGCCACTGTCGTGACGCCGTTTCCTATCAATGATGCGCATGCTGCTCGTTGCGCTTGCGCGTGGCTGCAGCTTTCTTAGCGGATGCTGAGCGCTCTTCCTTGGTGCGCGACGCAGCAGCGGCACCGCCCTTATGTCCGCCCTTTTCGGAGGAAGCATGGTTTTCGGTATGGCCGCGGCCGGAGCCGGACTTCTTGCCACCGCCGCTTTCTTTGTTAACGGTGGCCCAGGCGCGGCGTTCGGCCTCCTTCTCGGAAACACCACGGACCTCGTAGCCTTCCTCGATATGCTCGGCCTTGCGCTTCTGCTTGTCTGTATATGCGGATTTGTCACCCTGAGGCATGGAACATCTCCTCTTGCTTCGATGAAGCAAAGAAAACGACCTCTCGACCGTCAAAGTTCCTTCCGTCATGCCCGCAGGTCGGTCTTTTGCGAGAATTGTGGTCTTCCGTGCGCTTCGGTACATGCCACATCGTCAAGGAACAAATTTTATGACCTGTCGTTTGCAGCCAAGACGCTCGTACAATGAAGACACGACCTTGGAGCAAATAGATGAAAGCACTGACCTGGCATGGCAAGCATGACATCCGCTGCGAAAGCGTCCCCGACCCCCAAATTGAGTACGGTCGCGATGCCATCATCAAGGTCACGGCCTGCGCGATCTGCGGATCGGACCTTCATCTCTACAATGGCGTCATGCCCGACATGCACAGTGGTGACATCATGGGTCACGAAACCATGGGCGAAGTGGTCGAAGTCGGCAAGGACAACAAGAAACTGAAGGTTGGTGACCGGGTGGTCGTGCCTTTTACGATCGCCTGTGGCGAATGCTTTTTCTGCAAACGCGGGTTTTTCTCAGGCTGCGAACGCTCGAACCCAAAACCGGAAAAGGTCACCAAGATGTGGGGCAACTCGCCCGCTGGCCTGTTCGGTTACACCCATCTGTTGGGCGGGTTCAGCGGCGGCCAGGCCGAATATCTAAGGGTTCCTTACGCCGATGTCGGTCCGATCAAGGTGCCGGAAGGCCTAAGCGACGAGCAGGTCCTTTTCCTCTCGGACATTTTTCCAACGGGCTATATGGCCGCCGATTTCTGCAATATCCAGCCGGGCGACACGATCGCTATCTGGGGCTGTGGCCCCGTTGGCCAGATGGCGATCAAGTCCGCATTCATTCTGGGGGCGGAGCGGGTTATTGCGATCGACACAGTCCGGGAGAGGCTGGCGCTTGCTGAAAAGTCAGGAGCCATCACCCTCGATTATATGGACAAGGATATTTATGATCGGATCATGGAACTGACCAATGGCCGCGGGGCAGATGGCTGCATCGATGCCGTTGGAACCGAATCTGATCCATCCGCAAGCTGGGATGCCCGGATCGACCGCATCAAAGTCGCAACCTTCATGGGCACGGACCGCCCGCACGTCCTGCGCCAAGCGATCCATTGCTGCCGAAATTTCGGCACAGTCTCGATCGTCGGCGTCTACGGCGGGTTCCTGGACAAGATCCCGATGGGATCGGCGATCAATCGCGGCCTGACGTTCAAAATGGCCCAGACACCGGTCCAGCACTATCTGCCGATCCTGATGGAGCGAATTCAGAACGGCGAAATCGACCCCTCATTCATCATCACCCATACCGGAAGCCTGGAAGACGGACCGGACCTCTACAAGACCTTCCTCGAAAAGAAGGACGGTTGCGTCAAAGTCGTTCTCAAACCGTAAGGAGATACAGCATGGCGATTGAAATGGGAAAAGGCCTTGCCGTCGTCACGGGTGCATCGACGGGCATTGGGTACGAACTGGCCAAATGTGCCGCCCAGGATGGCTATGATCTGATCATTGCAGCCGATGAGCCCCGCATCAAACAGGCTGCAGCCAGCCTCAGGGAATTCGGCACTTCGGTCGATGCCATCGAGGCCGACCTGTCAACGGAGGAAGGCGTCGACCACCTTCTCGAAAACATCGAGGCATCTGGCCGCTCCGTTGACCTGCTGATGGCCAACGCCGGCAGGGGGCTTGGTAAGGGCTTCCTCGATCAGGACTTCGGTGAGGCCCGCAAGGTCGTAGACACAAACATCGTCGGCACCATCTACCTCGTGCAGCAGGTCGGAAATCTGATGCGCAGTCGCGGCGAGGGCCGGATCCTGCTGACGGGCTCGATTGCCGGCTTCATGCCCGGATCTTATCAAGCCGTCTATAATGGCACCAAGGCCTTCATCAACAGCTTCTCCTTCGCTTTGCGGGAAGAGCTGAAAGACAGCGGCATTACGGTCAGCTGCCTGATGCCGGGTCCGACGGAGACTGAGTTCTTCCAGCGCGCTGACCTGATGGATACGTCCGTCGGGCAGGCAAAGAAGGACGATCCGGCCGACGTCGCACGGGTTGGTTATGATGCGATGATGGATGGCGAAGGCGATGTTGTCAGCGGCTGGAAAAACAAGCTGCAGGCTGCGGTCGCCAACGTCACGCCGGCGAACATGCTGGCCCATCAACATGCAAAGATGGCCGAGCCGGGCTCCGGCAACAACTAAATCAGGCGCCGGACCCATGGACCCAACGTCGTTGGACTAGCAGGCACCCGCTGGTGCCCATAGTAACCTTTGAAGGCGAGAGCTTTGCGGTAGCAGGATTAACCGTTCGATTCTTTTCAAGGCGCACCTTGAATTTAGCCAACTCATTTCTTCGGGAAGGCTTTGGGCTTCGGTTGATACAACCGCCTTTTGGCATTCGAGCGCAGAGCATTGCGAACATCCTTGTCCACGATCGACAGGTCGAACCATTCCGGATCAAAGCAGCCGCCGCACCACTGAATGGTTTCGGCGTATTCAGGATCTTCCCGGTCGGCGATGGTCTCCAGGAACCGCTCATATCCTGAAACCCCGCCAACATCTTCGGGCGGTCGCGCTCTTTCGCCGGCAACGCAGCTCCCGTGTTTGGGCGTAGAAGAGAGCGACAGGAACTCCTCAACCGAGACGGTGTGCCGCCATCCGTCCCCGAAATCATAATTGTAGCTGAATACGGCACCTTGCTCGAAGTCCTGCAAGCGAACCTCGCTCTGCTCGAAGACCCGGGGATCGTCATCGGTCGCATCCTCTGTCAGGATCTCGACTTCCCCGTACCGCAGGCCACCAATCCGGAACTCATAGAGATGATAGTTCCACCAGTTGAATGCGGCCTGAATTCCGAGATGCAGCTGCTCCAGGTTCCAATGGACTGGCAGGACCAGTCGACGCCAGACGTCTGGCTTAATCTCATTGATAGAAACTCTGATCTGCACAGCGTTTGCGGCTTTAAACATTGCCCAAATGAACAAGGTTGGCGGCGATCGTCAAGATGATTGCTCGCGCCGCATGCCCGGATATTTTGCCGTGCCGCGCGTGCGACTCCCACCAAGACAACAGTCTTTGGCAGCAGTCCGGCAAACTTTCGTGTTTGAGATAACGGTATTGAAAGGACCGCCGGCTATCAAGTTCTTAGCTCTTGCGTGAGCGATCCCTTATCGATCGGCTTGGTATGCGTTTCGTTCGTTTTAAACTGGTTGGCCCAACTATTATCGGCGTGGCGGTCCTCATAGTCGGCATGGCCGCCACTTCCTATTTCGGTGTTGCACAGCTAGATGCGGAAACCCGGCGGCGGCAGGAAATGTTGGTCGAGCGGAACGTCTCCATCTGGATCAGCGAGGTTGAATTTTCGCTGACCGCCTGGACGGTCTGGGACGAAGCGATCGCCAACCTCGACAACGAGTTCGATCAAGCATGGACTGATCGTAATATCGGCGCATCCTTGATCGGTACGTCGCGCACGCGCGGCGCAATCGTGCTCGACGCCGCTGATAAGATCATCTATTCCAAGACGGATGAGACCGTGCAAGGTCTGCCGTATTTCGTCAGGGGTCCGTCGGCGATCGCGAAGGATGCGGCGGAACTGGTGAAAGGCGTTCGCATAAGAGAGCAGGAGCCCAAGCAGGCCGGCATTCCTCACCCGATTGCGGTGAGCCGGATCATGGTTATCGGCGAGGAATCTGTTCTGCTTTCTGCCAGCCTGTTTCAATCGGACTTCGGAACATCGAAGCGCAAGGGACCGCGTGGACCCATTCTGATCACGGCCATGCCGATCGCCGGCACGCTGCAGGGCGTTTTCGGGGAGCGGTTCGATCTGGACGACGCGCGCATCGAGCCTCTGCGCGAGGTTTCGCCCGAACGCGCCAGGGCGGCAATTGCGGTAGGACCGCAAGGCGAGGTCGAAGTCCTATCCTGGCGTCCGCCAACTCCGGCAACCGATATATTGTGGCAATCGTTTCCCCTGATCGTCACGGTAAGCCTGGTCCTGATCATAGGATCGTATCTGATGATCAGAACGTCACATTCCGCCGCTCAGTCCCTTCTGGGGCGCGAACGTCAAATGCGCCATGCCGCCACCCACGACTTTCTTACAGGTCTTCCAAATCGATTTTTGCTGGATCTGGAGTTTGCTGCTTGCACGAGCGCTGGCGTGACACAGGTCATATGTCTCGATCTGGATGGCTTCAAAGGGGTAAACGATAGTCATGGTCACGCGGTTGGCGACGAGTTGCTGCAAGTGGTGGCCGAGCGACTCCGATCCGGGACACGCGGTTCGGATCGGGTTTTCCGTCTTGGTGGCGACGAGTTCGCGATATTCATGCCCGGTATTTCGAGCGAGGAAGCAAGAGAGGCTTGTCAAAGATTGTCGGCCTCGCTGGCAGCGAAATTTAAGTTGCCGACCTGTGAGGTTTCGATCGGCGCGTCATTTGGCATAAGCCAGGCTGACGGTACTTCCACGAGCTGTGATGCGGCGTTGAAAGCCGCCGATGCCGCCCTTTATCATGCGAAGTCGGTGAAACGCGGCAGTGTGGTGGTTAACGACGATCTTGTTAGTTAGAGCCGCGCAGGATGACGGTTTTCCGGGTGGTCTCGCAACCGTGTCGGTGGCTTCAGGAAAACCTGCCTCCGTTTCAATGGCTTCAAATCGTGCCGCTGGTCTATTTGCAGGACTTTCCTTCAGCCAATGCATGCGACTGATGCGGAAAACTCCGCAACGCATATAATAAGTTTCTGAAAAATAATCCAAATTCCCGGATCATTATGCCATCGAGAGCGTTATCAAAGTCCTGGCTACGTCTCTGTATACCAGTGAACCACGGTGGAGCTACGGCGATGGGCTACAACGGCATAACGGTTCTGGTTGTGGAGGACGAGGTTCTTATCCGGATGGGCATCGTGGAGTCGCTGCAAGAAGAGGGTTTCGAGGTGCTCGAAGCATCGAACGCGGATGACGCCATTGCCGTTCTCAACAGCCATTCAGAAATTCGTCTGATGTTCACCGATATAAATATGCCGGGTAGCATGGATGGTTTGAAGCTTGCGACTGCGGTTCGCGATCGATGGCCGCCAGTCAAGATCATCGTTACGTCGGGTCATCTTCACATACGCGAGGATGCTCTTCCGGTCGTGGGGCGATTCTTTAGCAAACCGTACGATTCAACTCTCGTCGTCCGCGCGATACGCGATATGCTATAGGCAGTGACATCCTTAGACATTTGTCAGCCTCATTGCACGCTATGCCACGAACTCACAGTTTGTGGCATCGTGGTGTCAAATTGGGGACTGACTGTGGTCATGGTCGCTCCATCCGGTGTCGAGCGGCGCGTTGATCATGCAGCGTACACCGTAAACATCATAGCTAAGGTCTACCTTTCCACCAAGCTGGCCAGACGACAGCGCTTCGATCAAGCGCGACCCAAACCCCCTTCGGGTCGGCGGAGTGACTTGAGGCCCGCCGCTCTCTTGCCATGACAGATCGAGTTGAGCGTTGGAAGGTGAAACGTCCCATGACAGTGTCACCTTTCCGGAACTCACTCCCAAGGCGCCATATTTCGCAGCGTTGGTTGCTAGTTCATGCAAGATGAGCGCGAGGCCCACCACAGCCTTTGGCGAGACCTCGACATCGGGCCCGCTGATGTTGAACTGCTCGGGTGGATAGGGAGATAACGCTTCCGAAACAGCGGTACGAAGGCTGGCAGCCTTCCAGCTTCCTCGCGTGAGCAGGTCATGTGCTCTGGCCAGGCTCTGCAACCTGGCGTCGAAGGCTGTCCTCGCGATATCGATGTCTTGTGCGCCGGCGAACGTCTGACGGGCGATTGCGGCGACCGTCGCAAGGACGTTCTTGACGCGATGGTTCAACTCCCCAATGAGGAGATGCTGAGCTCGCTCCGCTTCTTTTCGTGCCGTGATGTCACGAGCAATCTTCGCGGCGCCGATGATCGTGCCATCCGAGCCGTAGATTGGGGAGACAGCCAGCGAAACGTCCAGGAGACGTCCACTCTTATGCCGCCGGACGGTCTCATGGGTCTCTACCCGTTCGCCTGCCCTGATGCGGGAGAGGATGTGCTCTTCCTCATCAGGGAGGCCGTCCGGAACTAGAAGCGTGACGGACCGGCCCACAATCTCGTCGGCCGAAAACCCATACAGTTTTTCGGCTCCGGTGTTCCAGTCTGTAACCGTCATGTCGAGGTCGATGCCGAGAATTGCGTCTTCCGAGGAGGAGATGATCGACGCCATTCTTTTGAGCGTTGACTCGTAGCCGACCCGTTCCGTCGTTTCATTGACGATACAAAGGGCGGCCAACACATGGCCCTGTTCGTCGGAAACGGGTGAATACGAGATGTCGAAGTAAACTGTTTCTGGAGTGCCGCTGCGTTCGATATAAAAGGGCCTGTCTTTGGCAACGACCGTCTCGCCGCGGTCGCGAACCCTACGCAGAAGCGGCTCCAGATCGTCCCAAAGTTCGGCCCAGTTTTCTTTCGCTGGTTTCCCTAAAGCCTTCGGGTGCTTGGCACCGATCGTCGGAGCATATGCATCATTATAAATGGCGGTGAAGTCATGGCCGCAAAACAATACGATCTGCGCGCCTGAGGGAATTGCCATGTCGACCGCACACTTTAACTGGACCGGCCAGGAGGACATCGGTCCGAGGCTGGTGTTTTCCCAGTCATAGTTGCGAATGATGTCAGCCAAGGACCGCTGATCGGAGGTGTCCGGCTTGTGATCGTGCATTTGAACCTCCTCCCGCCTTGCATTTATTTGAAAGCTTCCTTTTAGAAAGTCAACGCAAATCACGGCTGAAGCCGTACCGCTTTGAGCATAAAGCTATTTGGTACATGGTGTTAGCGTAACCCCGTGCGGTTGGTGAGGCTCCGCGCGTTCGAGCCCATTCAAGGTCAATTAAGGTACTGACGGCCTCTATCCAGGTGCTCGTGTTTCGGCGTGACGCCTGGCTGGGATCAGCAGCGTTTCACGTCAACATGCACGGTGTCAGCAGGATATAAAGCCAGGCGGAACCTATTCGTTTTTCGGCTTACCGAGTTCCTCGGCAAGACCGATGAGAAGACCGTCGGGTCCGCGAATGTAGCAGAGCTTATAGGCGTCCTGATATCGAACGACATCGCCGACGAGCCTTGCGCCGTGCCCGCGCAATCTTTCAACGGTCTCTTCGACGTCATCGACTGTGAACATGGCGCGCAGATAACCAAGGGCGTTCACCGGAGCGTTCCGATGATCAGCCACGACTTCCGGCGTGAGGAAGCGCGAAAGTTCAAGCCGGCTATGCCCATCCGGTGTGCGCATCATGGCGATTTCGACATGCTGGTCGCCCAGTCCAGTGACACGGCCGGCCCATTCGCCCTCGATCGTCGCGCGGCCCTCAAGTTCCAAGCCCAGCTCCTGAAAAAAGCCTATCGCCACTCCAAGGTCTTCGACGACGATCCCGATGTTGTCCATCCGCTTGAGCGCCATACTTCGCCTCCTCCGGTTTTCGGTCTCATTTACAGCTAGGACGTTGATGAACCACCAGATCCGACATCGCTATCGAAATCTCTAGGGGACCTGAAAATAGCAGATCGGCGGTTCATTTCCTTTCAAGGCGATGACATCCTTTCAGCAACGGAAAAGAAAAACTATAAAAGGATTTCCTGTCGAGCCTCGATGCCAATGCCCGACGCGTTCAATATGCTTCGGGTAAAGGTCTAGGGCGCTTCAAACGTCGACGTGCTTTACGACGTGACGCGCCCAGAAAGATCGCAAGATTTCGTCTTCGGCAGGGTTCACCGTTTCATACTCCTCCAACAGCGTTAGGAACGCTCGATGTGGGTGCATGACATCTTCAGGATTGCGGAAGCCCCACTCACATTCCTCGCAATGCGCATAGATCGTCTGCCGTGTCACGTCCTTCTGGAGATAGAGGCGGCCCTGATTGTTACACTGTGGGCAGGTCCCGACATAATACAGTCTCACCATTAGCAATCGCCGCTTCCGCCATCCCCGCCGGTGTCGTTGCAGCCGCCGGTATGCGGAGGATAGTCGTTGCTGCCAGCGCTACCCATCACGCCGCTGCCAAACACTCGCCGCAGTCCCTCTCTCCGTTGCCAAATGAAGACCAGCAGCACGAGTAGTACCAAGGCGAAGCTTACAGCTATCATGAATTGTAACAACAATCCGAAGTCTCCGCTCTACGTGATTGCCCTGCTAGAAAAGTCCCGTCAGCCTGAGACTGGGAAAGCCGCCAAATTTCATAGATATCCCCGCGTATCTATAGCTGATAAACACTCCTACATCTAACTCAATATGGAAGCGGGGAGCGATACGCTGGCGACATGCGCATATTTGGCGCGTAGACGCCGGGTGCCTCTGCCGCTGTCGTTGGATGGACGGCCTAAGTCGCAACGTAAGCGCGAATTTCTCAGCACCTTCAGTATTTGAGCGAGCTTTGGCATGAGGTGTCCACCTAAAAGAGGCGGACACCAAGTTATGGATGAAGGTCAAAAACTTACAGTGCGACTGGTCGGTCGGAATGGAAGACGCCGTTTCGATCAAAGTTCGAAAGATCGCCTTGTCGCGGCCTGCCTTGAACCTGGCGCATCAGTATCGAAACTTGCGCGAGAACACGGGGTCAATGCGAATCTCGTTTGGAAATGGATCAGGAAACATACCCAGGCACATCCATTATCGCCGTCTTCGACATCTGCGTTTATTCCGGTTCAGATCGCCGCCCCGAGCAGCGAGTTCGACATTGAGATGCCAGCCACGGATCGCGAAGAGCGATTGCCGACGGCGAAGAGGAGCGACCCGCTGACCTCTCCAGCGAAGGTGAGAGCGTCATTGCCGAATGGTGTGAGATTGACGCTGGAGTGCCGCGATCTCAGCGCATTGACGGCAATAATCGGAGCTCTGGGTCATGTTTAAGCTTGGCGCTGATCTTCAAGTCTATCTGCATCGCGAACCGATCGACTTCCGGGCCGGCATCAACAGCCTTGCGGTCCTGGTCCAGGAGACGATGGCGCTGGACCCGTTTGCTCCTGCAGTGTTTGCCTTCTGCAACCGCCGGCGTGACCGGGTGAAGCTGCTATTCTTCGATCGCTCGGGCTTTGTGCTAATCCTGAAGCGGTTGACCGAAGACAAGTTCCGATGGCCGCGCCGAGAGGTGACGGTGGTCACACTGACGACCGAGCAACTGCATTGGATTCTCGACGGGATCGATATCGATGCGATGATCCGCCATCCCGTGCGGCAGTATCAGATCGCCGGCTGAAGGTGGCGAATTGAGCTGTTGACGCGGCGACGCGGCTCAGATTCAAAACTGGGATGACCCGAGCCGGCGAACTGAGCGTTGCAGAACTGATGGCGCAGTTGGCGGCCAACGCCGCCGAAATTGCTGCGCTCAAAGCCGAGAAGGAGGCCCTCTCGCAGCGGATCGTCAAACTTGAAGAAGAACTGGCGCTCGCAAGGCTCCATCGTTTTGCACCCCGCAGCGAAAAGCACATCGATCGCATCTTCAACGAGGCCGAGGAGGCCGCGGATGAGGATGACAGTAACGACGGCGACGGCGTCGATCTTCCGGATACAGGCCTGCCGCCTGTCGAGAGCGCGGCGGGAAAGAAGCGTGGCCGCAGGCCTTTACCGGAAGACCTGCCGCGCGAGCGTGTCGAATACGACCTTGCCGACGATCAGAAGGCCTGCCCTTGCTGCGACAGTCAAATGCATCGCATGGGCGAGGCCGTTACCGAGCAACTCCATATCGAGGTCAAGGCAAAGGTCCTGCAGAATGTGCGGTTCAAACATACCTGCCGCCATTGCGACCGCACCGGGATCAACACGCCTGTCGTGATCGCGCCTATGCCGAGCCAACCTCTGCCGGGCAGCATCGCAACCGCCTCGACGCTGGCCTTCGCGCTCGTCCACAAATACGTCGATGGCACGCCGCTCTACCGCGTGGCTCAGACGTTCGAGCGAGCCGGCGTTCCGATCAGCCGAGGCGCTCTCGCTCACTGGGTGATCGGCTCGAGCGAGAAGCATCTTCACCGCATCTATGATGCGCTGAGACTGAGGCTCAGGTCGCAGCCCCTCATTCACGGTGATGAGACGACCGTTCAGGTTCTCAAGGAAAAGGACAAGGAAGCCACCAGCACATCGTATATGTGGGCCTACCGGAGCGGCGAGGACAGTAGCGAGCCGATCGTGCTGCTCGATTATCAGCCCGGCCGCGGTCAGATTCACCCACAGGCCTTCCTCGGCGACTACCGCGGCATACTCATGAGCGATGGCTATACAGCCTGGCGCACATTGGATGGTGCCACGCATGTCGGATGCATGGCTCATTCCCGACGGCGCTTCGTTGAAGCACTCAAAACCAGAAAGAACGGAGGCGGACCGCCGGAACAGGCGCTCCGGTTCTTCGAGCAGCTTTATCGGATCGAAAAGCAGGCAAGAGACAAAGCCCCAGATGCCGGCGAGACGAAGGCCGACTGCATTCGCCGCTTTCGCCAACAGCACAGCTTGCCTGTCCTGAACGCCCTCAAGTCCTGGCTCGATAATATCGCGCCAAAAGTCGTGCCGGACACCAGGCTCGGTGATGCCGTGTCCTACACTCTGAACCAATGGGATTATCTGACCCGCTATATCTCCGATGGCAGAATGCCGATCGATAACAACATTCTGGAACGCGACATCAGAGTTTTTGCCACCGGCAGAAAGAGTTGGCTGTTCAGCGACACCGCTGATGGAGCCAAGGCCAGCGCCGTAATCTACAGTCTGATGCTGACCTGCCGTGCCTGTGGCGTCGACCCACTCACCTGGCTGCGCCACGTGCTTGCAGAGTTGCCGCAGCGCAATGAAGATGCCGACATCAGCGACTTGCTACCGTTCAACGCCTCCAACGCCGTCACAGCCTAGCCAAGCAAGTCAACGTGCAGGGAAAATCGCGCTTACGTCGCAACGTATGAGTGCGGCGTTCATCCTAATTCGCCGTTAGACGCTGAACAGCTTTCGGGAAAGCGAGATGTAGGCGAGCGGTTCGAGATATTACCGAAGCCGATCCCGATCCATGTTCGAGATCCTGCCACGGAGAACACAGGATAACGGGCAGCTCGTCGCGGCATCCAGAATATAGCTTGGCTTCGGTTGATGGTTCGATTCTCAATGAACTTGGATGAAGACTGTCCTCCCGAACGACCTTCAGCAGAGCTACCATTCGCTCGTGCAATGTGACTTCATTTTTGCCGCTATCTGTACCAATCCGAGCGGCGGCCTGGCCAAGGTGGGCCCGCATCTCGCCCACCCCTTAGAGATCGCTCGCCTAGATTAGTATTTTTTTTAAAGCCATACACCGCCGTCGTCGATAGGATCTTCAGACCGTCTTCAAAACTCCTCCCAGCTTTCAGCGGCTGTATTGCCGCCATAGGCTTTAGCGACCTGTGCCGTCAGCCTGCGAGCCGGCGACGCCACAGCGCGGTTTGGCGCTCCGGCAGCTGTCACAGGCGCCATTTGCCGTTTTCCTTCGCCAAACTGGAACCGGCCGATGAGCTCGCGCAGAGTTCCTGCCTCGCCGGCGAGAGTCGCACTCGCCGCGTTGCTTTCCTCGACCATCGCGGCGTTCTGCTGGGTGACCTGGTCCATCTGGTTAACGGCGGTGTTCACCTCTGCAAGCCCGACCGACTGTTCTCTGGCCGACGTGGCAATGGCGTCCATATGCTGGTTGACGGCGACGATATAGCCTTCGATGGTCTTCAATGCCTCGCCGGTCTCGCTGACCAGCTTGACGCCGCTTTGAACCTCGACAGAGGAGTTGCGGATCAGTTCTTTGATTTCTTTCGCAGCTTTGGCAGAGCGCTGTGCAAGTTCACGAACTTCCTGAGCGACCACGGCAAAGCCCTTGCCTGCCTCGCCGGCCCGGGCGGCTTCGACGCCCGCATTCAAGGCCAGAAGATTGGTTTGGAAAGCGATCTCGTCGATGACGCCGATAATGTTTGACACCTGATTGGATGATTGCTCGATTTTCTGCATGGCATCGACGGTGCTTGCGACGACCTTGCCGGAATGAGCCGCACTGGCATTGGCCTGGACAGCAACAGAGCGTGCTTCATCGGCGCGCTTCGACGAATTGGAGACATTCGCCGTGATCTGATCGAGGGCTGCGGCTGTTTGTTCGAGCGAGGCTGCCTGTTGTTCTGTCCGCTTCGACAGGTCATCGGTGCTTTGACTGATCTCGCGGGTGCCGCTGTCGATCTGTGTCGTAGCTTGTGCAACGGCGCGCAGGGTGTCAGCAAGTTGACTGACGGCGCCGTTCAGATCATGACGCAGCGCTTCAAAGTCCGGCGCAAATGGCTCGTTGAGCTGGAAGCCCAGATCGCCGGCGGCAAGACGGCGAAGGCCCGTGGCAAGACCAGAGGTTGCTTCCTGGAGCCGTTTTTGTGCAGCCGCTTCCGCTTCGGCGGTCAATCGAACACGATCTGCCTCGCCTTGTATACGTGCCCCCTCGGCCTCTTCTTCGAGGCGTTTGTTCGACAATGCTGCTTGACGGAAAACCTCGACGGCTCCGGCCATTTCCCCGATTTCATCGGCGCGCCCGGCAAAGGGTACCGCAGTTTTTGTATCGCCGCCCGCCAGCTTCGTCATTGCGCTGGTGATCGTCTGAATGGGACGGGCAATACCCGTCAGCGCGAACCAGATTGATGCGAGGAGGACCACCGCGCACAATCCGATGGCAAAAAATGTCAGAACAAGGGTGGTGCTGAAAATAGCCTGACTTTCTGCAAATACCGTCTTGGCGCCCGTGGCATTGATGTCGATCAGCTTGTCTATATCCGCGATGAGTCTTATGGCCAAAGGCTTCATGTCCGTGGCAAGCAAGATCTTTGCCTGCTCATCGTTGTCATTCGCCGACAGTTTCATCAACTGCGTACCCAGGTCCGTGTAGCCTTTGAACTCCTCACGAACCTGCTTGGCGATGTCCAGCTCGCTTTGATACGTGTAAATTGCCTCAAACTGTGACGTCGTTTCAAGAAACGCGGAGATCCTGTTCGTCACGTCCGTTTCCGCGTTTTTCATTCCCTTGTCGTCCAGGGCCATGATATGGTCACGATATGCCAGTCGCAGATTACTGAAATCCTGCTGCATCCGTGTCGCCAGCGAAACGCTGGGCATCCAGTCATTGGCGATATTGCTGACAAATTCGTTGGTCGTCCTCAAGCGATTGACGGAATATGCGGCAAAACCACCGACGATGATGCCGATAAAGATGAAAACACTGATGAGGGCGGTTTTGATTTTCGGTCTGGACATGACGTATCCTCAAGGGCTGCAAGATGTTTCATGGCTCGACCCGGAAGGACAAAATTATTTTGCTGGGGTGGAAGACACGGTTCTCATCCCATGAAGTCGTGAAATAAATTTATAGTTTCTAAGTCTTAAAAAAGTTCATGCGTTATGAGCGATATTCTGTCGAAAGAGCGCCCTTGACCTGGAGGGCGTGACATTGGCGAAGGCCGGATCGACTGAAAGTAAAGACAATGGCTGCGACAGTGAGCGCAGATGGACTCCGATGCATGGGCTCCTAAACTTACCTGACCCACCATCTGACTGATTAGCCCACTCCTGTCGTTTACGATCCTTTAACCATAACCTTTTACAATAAGGACATCGGCACTGTCTCCTCCCTCCGCTGTCGAAGAAAAAACTCGGGCCCTGAGACATGTTCTCGGGCCCTTTTTCGTTCTGCTCCCTGAAGACGACCTTATCTGGGGCGCGGCACGAACGACCAGCACCACTGGAACAAGCCTGGCTCCATAAACCTTTACGCAAATAGACAACCCGAAAAGAAGGTTGCGCTGGTAAAGTCCGAGCTCCGAAAAGAACTGTTCGCCATGACCCTGGAACTGCAAAACGTAATTCTAGAAATGATCGCCCGTGGCGAAGCTTTGCAGGCAACGCTCGAGCGACTGTGCCGCGAAGTAGAGGCTCTGTTCCCGGACGTGGTGTGTTCGGTGTTGTCGGTGACAAAGGACATCTTAATCCCCTTGCCGGCCCATCACTTCCGCATTCCTACATGCTCTCGTGGAGAGAGAAATCGAGGGCCGCTCGCGTCTTGCGGTTCCCCGAGTGGTTATCGCCAAATTTAAGGCCTCAGGTTTTTAAGCTAGAGTCAGTGTCATCCCGCCGTAACCTCGCGTTGGACAGACAGCCCACGGTCACGAGCCAGCGACTGATGTTGCAGGAATAAGCCTTCTCCGCGCCGCTGCCGATGGCCGACATTTAAGGTGATCGCCTAAGTATGGACGTCTGGATAATTGGAAATCGATCCCGAGCGGCATCCCCGATGTCACTTTAATCTCAGGCTGGCTCCCTAAGTCGAGTAAGCGACAAGACGAATTACTACCGGAGTGGCCCCGCACGGCACCGGCAGAGATGTCTGAAGCACACCGAAACTTTTGGTTTCAGTCTCGTATCATGAGCGGTTGAAGTATAAGGGAGCTCAGCAGCTCCGAGATCTCTCCCGTGCTCCGGTCAGGCTCCTCATTGAGCCACCAATCCAGCAGTTCGACGGTCGATGCCACTGCAATCCTGATCGCAAGTCGACGCGGCAGACGGGTCGCGTTCGGATCCGGCGAAGACGCGAGACGATCAACGACTTGATGCCTGAGTTCAGCGCGTAGCGCGTTTCCAACCCGAGTGAGGGCGCTGACCTCCCGCCGTCGCGCATTCACGGCCTCGATAAACGCCCGGGCAGCTCCAGCCCCATCAAGCCGCATCAACGCAGGCATCATAGCCTGCGCCAGGGCATCCGTCAGAATTTCAACAGCATCGAGGACAAGTGCCGAAACATCCGTATAATGCCGAAAATAGGTAGAATAACCGACGCCGGCGCGCTCGGCCACCATAGCCCCCGTAATCTTATCGAGTGGAATGTCCAAAAGCAGCTCGAAAAGTGCACGGTGCATAGCGGTACGGGATCGCGACCTTCGAGCATCCTGCCGCAATCCTACCATTGTCTTTCCCATAGTATCGCCTATTTATGACTAGTCACTTGTCATATCTCGGGCCGACATAGTGAAATCGCGTTGCCACTTTGAAGGCGAGCGTCGTCACTGTCACTCCTAATAATCAGCGAGGTGTAATAATGAGTGCATTTGATGAACTTCTTAAACCGCCACCGGGCATGGATATAAACTTTGCTCAGCCCGCGGGAGAGCCTTCTCTCGCGCCGGCTGGGGGTGTGACGTGGCGCGTTTTCAGTAATCCGATCACAATGTTCGTAGGCGGCGTTTCAGCTGTTCTGCTAGAACTGGCTGAACCTTCGGTGCGGTCAGGCGTGTGGGATCACAGCAGTTTTCGGACCGATCCGGCAAAGCGCCTGCACCGCACCGGCTTTGCTGCGATGATCACAGCATACGCGGCACAATCGAAGGCCAGAGAGGTCATCGCCCATGTTGTATCGATCCATGATAAGGTCCGCGGGGCAACACCCGACGGTAAGCCCTACTTTGCGAACGATCCCCGCTTGCTCAACTGGGTTCAAGCAACTGCGACATTCGGCTTTACCGAGGCCTATCATCGCTTCGCGGCCTCGTTGTCGTCCACCGATAAGGACGCCGCCTTCGCCGAAAGCGGCCCATCAGCAGAGCTCTTCGGGGCGACAGGTGCGCCGCGTTCCTGGCGCGAATGGGAAAACATTCTCGCTGAAATGGCACCGGATTTGGAGGGCTCTGACATCTTAGGGGAATTCCTCGCGATCATGAACCAGGCGCCAATCTTGCCAAGGCCGTTGAGGTGGGTACAGAGGCTCCTCGTGCGGGCCGCCGTGGACATCACGCCGGAGCCCGTTCGGTCTTTGCCGCAATTGCGCGACAAGGGCTTGCGCGCTGGCGAGGCTTTGCTCATCACGGTTTTCGCCCACGTGGTTTCGGTGGTCCCGAAGCGGCACACGCCGGCAGCGCAGGCAGCGAAACGCATGGGCATTCGTCTTTAACTGTGAGCCGAGTGACCTCGGGCTTGGGACCGGAGCACTGTGGAAAAGAGACCCGGCTTCGAGAAGGAAGCAACGTCCTTGTGCTCTGGATCAGAGCAATGCCAATTGGCCGATCAACCGATTTGGAGCCGCAGTTACAGAAACGGCATCCATGCCCGTCGCCGATACCCACCCGCCTGTATCGGCGACACTACTTTAGTCCAGCTTAAGCTTCCCAACACTCGTTCAATATTGCTTCCGTGAACGCCACTTCATAATCTCCCAGATAATTCACTGTAAAATCAAAGGGGAACAATATGAAGTGACTGGACAAGATGAAGCTTGGTACGTTCGTATATACCTTCGGTTTTCATCCGGCTTCATGGCGCCATCCAGCGAGCAAGGTGACCGCGGCAACCGACTTCGCCCATATGCTCGACATTGCCAGAAAGTCGGAGGCG